>CALGVO010000187.1 GCA_937930135.1 uncultured Synechococcus sp.
GGTTCAGGCATCTGCGATGCAGGCTCCAGAGGGCTTGTGTCCAAAGGGGTGATTTCAAGCGGAGTGATCTCCACCATCAGGGGGGCAGCGTCACGCTCCGCACTGCCGCGATCGGCAGCGCCTGCGTCACCGTTCGCGCCAGCACCGCGACCGTTACTCCGACTGCCGCCCCGACTGCCACGCCGTCGCCGCCGGCTGCCAGCAGCGGCTAAGTGCTGGCGGGCTTCCTCTAACACCGCCGCCGCATCAGCACCGGGGCGCACGACCCGCACCATGAGGTTGTCACTCTCGGGCGGCTCATCCAACAGCAGCGCAGGATTCAGGCCCAACCAGCCATACACCTCCTCCTGCTGATCGGTCATCGGCACCGCCACCAACTCAGGATCCTGGCGGCGGGATGGCAGCTCCTGGGTGGCCACGGCATCCGACACATCCACCTCGGCCGAGCTGGCGTCGGCACTGACGGTGCTGATGGCATCGTCAGCAGCGGCAGCAGCACCGCCACGCCCCCGCCCGCCGCGACGGCGACGGCCGGATCCAGTCTCCGCAGGCAGCGCCACCTCTGCCCGGGCCGACGCAGCCGAGCGCACCAGACCCGTTGCCGTGGCCAACGGTTGCAGCAGATCCTTGCCGGGTAGCACGGCCACATGGCCCAGACCTCCGCAGCTGGGGCAGGCCCGTCCGAACAGCTCGTAGATATTCTGGCCCTGGCGTTTACGGGTCAGCTCCACGAGGCCGAGCTCCGTGAGCTGGGCGATCTGAGGCCGGGCACTGTCGTCGCGAACCGCGGCGGTGAAATACTCCAGCAACTGAAGCTGATCACGCCGCGAATCCATGTCGATGAAATCGACAATGATCACTCCACCGATGTTACGCAACTTCAGCTGTCGGGCAATCTCCACAGCAGCCTCACAGTTGGTCCACAGCACCGTTTCGCGCGCATTGGCCGAACGGGTGAACGAGCCGGAATTGACGTCGATCACCGTGAGCGCCTCGGTGGGCTCGATGATCACATAGCCGCCGGAAGGAAGGTCGACGCGGGGCTTGAGGGCATCCCGAATGGCCGCATTAACCTTGTAGTGCTCGAGAAGTTCGCCCGGCTCCGGGTGGGACTCCACCAGCACATTGGCGCCCTCCTCACCCAGGAAGCTGCTCACCCGCTCCACTGCAGCGGGATCATCCACCACAACGCGCACCAGCTCAGGGCCGGTGTGATCGCGCAGGATGCGGTGGATGAAGTCTTCATCACGGTTGAGGAGCACCGGAGGGGTGGCCGTTTCTGCCGCCCGCTGGATCGCCTCCCATTGCCGCAACAGGGCCTCGAGGTCATCGATCAGCAGCTCTTCGCTGATCCCCTCCGCTTCCGTGCGGATCAGCAAGCCAGCACCGGGTGGCTTCACCAACACACCGAGGGCCCGCAACCGATTGCGCTCACCCTCGGCACTGATCCTGCGGGAGATGTTCACACCCTGACCACTGGGCTGAAGCACCAAATAGCGACCGGGCAAGGCCAGGTTGCCGGTGAGCCTCGGCCCCTTGGTGCCGGTGGGCTCCTTCATCACCTGCACCAACACCCGCTGACGGGGCTCGAGCAATTCGGTGATGCCGGCCGCCCCTTTCTTCAGACGGAGGGGGCCGAGATCAGTGACATGGATGAACCCATTCTTCTCACTTTCACCGATATTGACAAAAGCGGCGTCGATTCCAGGCAGAACATTTTCAACGGTGCCGAGATACACGTCACCGATCTGGTATCGACCCTGGGCAACAATCAGTTCATCAACTCGCTCATCGGTGAGCACTGCGGCGATCCGCAGCTGCTCGGCGATGACTATCTGCTGGGGCATGGAGAAGGTCAGTGAGCGCCCGTCGGGGCTGGAACCCGATCAAGGGCCGACCGGCCCGCTGCACGGGGAAGAACAACCAGGGCTAGAGCCGCAATGGCCGGAGCCGCTATCAAAGAAATCGGAGGAGGACCTCCTATGAACTGTTCCGACCCAACCATCGAATTGGACGGAAACGGAGGCGGTGTGGCCTCGTTGTCCTCAGGATCTGGGAGCAAGAAGCCGGGACGTCGTGATGGCGAAAACGCCCATCAGGTGTCGTCTTGACGTCAACCTAGCACTGGCGTGGCGGCGGGATGCAGCCGTAACGCTGTGCGTTCGAGGGAGTGAACGCTCAGCTCGAGCGCCAGGGCTTCCGCAAGCCAATGCTGAAGTTGCCCTGGCCTGAGGCTGCGCCCCTGGGCATCGATGGCAGCCTCGAGGGCGAAGGGCATGGCGCCGCCCGGCTCCTCCTCCTGTCGACGCAGGGCCAGGAGCGATGGGCGGCAGTCCCGCTGCCGCGGCCGCCCTTTTTTATCGGTGTCGTGCCACACCAACACCTCCTTGGCCAACACGGCAGCCATCGCCCCATCCCACCGCGCGGGCGTCAGGGTCTCGCCCGACACAACCCGAAGACGAAATCGCCATTCGGCCGATGCCAGCCGTTGCGACAGGCTCGGTTCGGAGACAGGCACCGCTTCCACAGAGCGCAGCTGGAAGCCTGCGGGAAGCTTGCGCTGCCAGGCCTCCATCACTGCGGCAGGATCCACCATCTCCAGAAATTCCAGATCCAACCATTCCCCATAGGCTTCCACCCCCAGAGGAAGGGCCAGGGCGATCTGCAGGCGGGGCAAGGGGTGAAATCCGCCGGTGTAACTCACCGGCAGGCCGGAACGCCGCAGAGACCGCTCCAGCATCCGCAGCAGATCAAGATGACTGAGCAGGGCCATCGCGCCTGTTTTGCTGAAGCCGAAGCGGAGGCGGCAGACCCGGGCACTCGGCGGTGGCAGCGTTGGCCGCTGCTCAGGCACCTGGGGGGGAGGCACCACCACGTTGTGACCGAGATCCGGTCCGCACACCCCGCAGCTGCTGCACCCCTCGAAGGAACAATCAGGCACCACCGCCGCCGCCAGCGCCCGTTGCAGATCCTCGGCCAGCCAGGTCTTGGCAAGGCCAGTATCGATGTGATCCCAGGGCAGCGGCTGGAGGCAGAACCGCTCCAGATCATCCGGATCCAACGCAGCGGCTGCACTCCAGCCGCCGAGCTCGAGATCCCGGTAGCGACCCTCAAGCCCGGCAGCAGCGATCGCTTCCGTCCAGGCGGCATAGGTGCGATCCAACGACTCAAACCAGGCATCCATGCCGGCGCCGGCCCGCCAGGCCGCCTCGATCACCGGGGCCAGGCGCCTGTCACCTCGCCCCACGAAGTCTTCCATCGCCGACAGTCGCACGTCGGTGAAGTTGAACCGCACCCCCCGGAGCGATCGGGACGCGTGCCGTAACAGCTCCTGGCGGCGCCGGAACTCGGAGGTGGACACGCTGTGCCACTGAAACGGCGTGTGGGGCTTGGGCGTGAAATTGCTGATCGTGATGTTCAGATTCAGCCGCCCCAGGTCGCGGCAGCGCTCTTGAAGCATCCGGCAGGTCTCGGCGATGCCGAGCACATCGGCATCCGTTTCCCCGGGTAAACCGATCATGAAATAGAGCTTCACCTTGCGATACCCGTTCTGCATCGCTGTGCGGATTCCGCTGAGCAGATCCGCATCGGTGAGGCCCTTGTTGACGATGTCGCGCAGACGCTGCGTTCCCGCTTCCGGCGCAAAGGTGAGACCGGCCTGGCGACCACCGCCGAGGATGTGGGCGATGTCGTCATCAAAACGATCGACCCGCTGGCTGGGCAGCTGAAGCGTCACGTTGCGATCGGCCAGACGGTTGCGCAACTCCACCCCGACCGCCGGCAGAGCCAGGTAGTCGCTGCAGCTCAGCGACAGCAGGGAGAAGTCGCTGTAGCCGGTCATCTCCATCCCGGTTTCCACCGCCTCGATCACGGCCTCAGGCTCCACGTCCCGGGCGGGGCGGGTGAGCATGCCGGGTTGGCAGAACCGACAGCCGCGGGTGCAGCCGCGGCGGATCTCCACGGTGAGCCGGTCATGAACGGTTTCCACGTGAGGCACCAGGCCCATGGCGTAGTGCGGCATGGGGGTGGCGACGCGACGCAGCAGGCGTCGGGGCAGATCGCCATGCAAGGGCTCCACCGTGACGCCGTCGGCGCCGGGGGCATAGAGCGAGGGCACATACACGCCCGGCACCTGGGCGAGATCGCGAAGCAGACGTAAGCGGGACCAGCCCGCTGCCTTGGCATCGGCCACCACCAGCCCGATTTCGGGCAGCAGTTCCTCCCCATCGCCGAGGGCAATGAAATCGAAGAAGGCGGCGTAGGGCTCAGGGTTGCTGGTGGCCGTCGGTCCACCCGCAAAGATCAGCGGCGGCGCCTCGGGATCCTGCAACGGGCGATCGCCCCGTTCGCTGGCACGCAACGGCACGCCGGCCAGATCCAGCATCTCGAGGATATTGGTGGCCCCCAGCTCGTAACTGAGACTGAAACCAAGGATGTCGAAGGCCGGCAAAGGGCGCCGACTCTCCACCGCGAACAGGGGAAGCTGACGATCTCTCAGGCGCGTGGCCAGATCACTCGCGGGCAGGTAGGCGCGATCGCAGAGCTGACCAGGAACGGCGTTAAGGATGGAATACAGAATGATGTGGCCGAGATTGCTGGCCCCCACCTCGTAGACCTCGGGGTAGGTCAGGGCCCAACGCACCTTGGCGTTCATCCAATCGCGAGGCTTCACCCCCAGCTCATGGCCCATGTAGCGCGCGGGCTTGTTGATGCCCTCGGCCACGAGCGCTTCAAACGCCACCGGCGGCCACCGATCCAGAGCCGACGCCGATCCGGCTGGGGTCCCGGCGGCAGGGCTGGTGGGCGCAATGGTCATGGCCAGGCGAGCGCTTTCCGCATCGTATGGAGCGATCTCCCCGGACCTGCCGACCGCGTAGCAGGATGCCCCCCAGAAACGCCCCCCTGTGCCCGTGGTTCTGGTCAACAGCAACTATCTGAAACTCAAAGCCGGCTATCTGTTTCCGGAGATCGCCCGCCGGGTGAAGAGCTTCAGCGCCGAGCATCCGGATGCAGCCCTGATCCGCCTGGGGATCGGTGATGTGACCGAACCGCTGCCCCAGGCTTGCCGCGAGGCGATGAAGGCGGCGATCGACGCGATGGGCACGCCGGAGGGCTTTCATGGCTACGGCCCCGAGCAGGGGTATGGCTGGCTCCGCGAAGCGATCGCCACCAACGATTTTCAGGCGCGGGGCTGCGCCGTGGATGCGGAGGAGATCTTTGTCTCCGACGGCTCCAAATGCGACAGCAGCAACATTCTTGACATCCTCGGAGAAGGCAATCGCATCGCCGTCACCGATCCGGTGTATCCGGTGTATGTCGACAGCAACGTGATGGCCGGCCGCACCGGCGAGGCTGGTGACAACGGTCGTTACGGCGGCCTTCGTTACCTGCCGATCAGTGCCGAGAACGGCTTCGCCGCCCAGATCCCTAGCGAACCTGTGGATCTGATTTATCTCTGCTTCCCCAACAACCCCACCGGCGCGGTTGCCAGCAAGGAACAACTGAAAGACTGGGTCGATTACGCCCGCGCCAACAGGGCCCTGATCCTGTTCGATGCGGCCTAT
>CALGVO010000188.1 GCA_937930135.1 uncultured Synechococcus sp.
TTGACGTACACCGCCCGCCCTTCCTCCACCGCCGCTTCGATCGTGGCGAAGTTGTCATCGGTGAGCAGCATGGCTGCCGATTCGCGCGCCACCTCCGTGCCGCCGCGTCCCATGGCGATGCCGATGTCGGCCTGACGCAGAGCCGGCGCATCATTCACGCCATCCCCCGTCATCGCCACCACTTCACCCCGGCTCTGCAGGGCCTGCACCAGCGCGAGCTTCTGGGCTGGAGCCACCCGCGCAAACAGATCACAACCGCTCACCGCCTCAGCGAGCCCCGCCGCATCCAGAGCCTCCAGCTGCCGCCCCTCCAGGACGGTGTCGGCCCTGAGGCCCAACCTCTCGGCGATCGCCCGGGCCGTGCCGGCGTGGTCACCGGTGATCATCACCACGCGAATGCCAGCGCGGCGGCAGACCCTCACGGCGCGGATCGCCTCCGTCCGAGGTGGATCCATCAAGCCCTGAAGCCCGAGAAACTCGAGGCCGCCTTCCACATGCTCAAGCTCAAGGCGCTCCTGATCGGGCTCGGGCACGCCGATCGCAAACGCCAGCACCCGCAGCCCCCGGGAGGCCATCGCCGCCACGGCACCCTCAACGGCCTGCCGATCCAGGGGCTCGGCGGCGCCATCGGCCGCGCGTTGACGGCTGCAGCGGGGCAGCAGTGCCTCCACCGAACCCTTCAGAAGAATGCGACGGCTGCCGTGCAGTGTGGCCATGAATTGCAGCTCAGAGGAAAAGGGAATGCCATCGAGCCGGGGGTGATGGTGCCGCACCTGGTGCTGATCGAATCCGGCGCGATCCGCCGCCAGCAACAGAGCCGTTTCCGTGGGATCGCCGATCGCCTGCGGACTCGCCGGCGCTGCCTCGCCGTCCTCGCCGTCCTCGCGCACCAGGCTGGCGTCATTGCAGAGCAGACCGGCCAGCAGGGTGTCGCGCAGGGCCTGATTCCGACGGAGCGCATCGTCGCCATCGCCGGCCCAGAGGGACGCGAGCGCACGGCTCTCGCCCCCGGCATGGATCTCCTGCACGGTCATCCGGTTCTCTGTGAGGGTGCCGGTTTTGTCGGAACAGATCACGGTGGTGCTTCCGAGGGCTTCCACCGCCGGCAGGCGCCGGATGATCGCGTTGCGCGCGGCCATGCGATGCACACCGATCGCCAGGATGATCGTGACGATCGCTGGCAGTTCCTCCGGAATCGCACCCACCGCCAGGGCGACGGCTCCATCGAACATCTCCAGCGGTTCGCGCCCCCGCCAGACCCCGATCAGGAAGGTCACGAGCGCCAGGCCGACGATGAGCTGAAGCAGACGGCGTCCGAAACGCTGGATCTGCCGGGTGAGCGGCGTGCTCAGGCTCGGCTGATCCTGCAGAGAGGTGGAGATTTTCCCCACCTCGGTGGCATCCCCGATCGCCGTGACGACCGCAACCCCCTGGCCGGCCACCACAAACGTGCCGGCGTGCAGCATCGAGGCCCGCTCAGGCAAGGGGGTATCG
This sequence comes from uncultured Synechococcus sp., assembly GCA_937930135.1. GTDB lineage: Bacteria > Cyanobacteriota > Cyanobacteriia > PCC-6307 > Cyanobiaceae > Synechococcus_C. Next base: position 1,495 of record CALGVO010000188.1, read on the forward strand.
GCCGGGAGCGGCGCCGGATCCCGGCTCACCGGCAGCGATTCACCGGTCAACACCGATTCATCCACCCGCAGATCCCGCCCCCGCAACAGGCGCAGATCCGCCGGCACCTTGTCGCCGGCCGCCAGGCAGACGAGATCACCGCGCACCAGCTGATCGGAGGCCAGACGCTGATGCTGGCCTTCCCGCACCACCTCCACCTCCGTGCGCACCGCACTGGCCAGGGCTGCAATCGCCGTTTCGGCGCGGCTCTCCTGCACAAAGCCGATCACCCCATTGATCAGGGTGACGCTCCAGACCGCCAGGGCTTCCCGGGGCGCCCCGCTGAGCAGCTTGACGGCGCCCACCGCCAGCAGGGTGTAAAGCAGCGGATCATGAAATTGCTGCAGAAAGCGCAGCGCCAACGGACGCCGCCGCCGCTCAGACAGCCGATTCCAGCCCTCCTGCTGCTGACGCAGCGCCACAGCATGGGCCGCCATACCACGATCGCCATCGCTCCCGAGGCTCTGCAGCAGCTCGGCCAAGGAGCTGGCATGGGGAGGGCGAATGGCGTCGGGTGACCGCATCAGCCAGGGGGGGCATCGAGCAGGCGCAGGCGCAGGCGATTGAGCGCTTCACCCACGCTGAGGCGCCGCACCCAACTGCGGCCGTGGCTGGAGCCGAAACGCTCCGCTCCACTGCGGCATCCATCCGGACCCGCCACAGCCAGGTGCACCAGACCCACCGGCTTCGTCGCGGAGCCACCGCCTGGGCCGGCGATCCCGGTGATCGCCACACCCCAGTCGGCGCCGGTGCATCGGCGCACGCCCTCCGCCATCGCCTCAGCCACCGGATCACTCACGGCGCCATGGCAGGCCAGCAGCTCAGCCGGCACCCCGAGGAGGTGCTGCTTCACAGCATCGGCATAGGCGACAACACCGCCCAGAAGCACAGCCGAAGCCCCCGGCACCTCCGTCAGGGCAGCGCCGAGCCCTCCTCCGGTGCAGGATTCGGCCACGGCCAGGGTCTCGCCCCGTTGCTGCAGGAGCGCGAGCACAACCGACGCCAGCGTCTCCCCATCCCGCCCGAAGCACAGACGACCGCTGCGCTGCCGCAGCTCCTGCTCGAGGGGGTCCAACAGCCGTTGGGCCTCCGGCTCGGACGACGCCTGAGCTGTGATCCGCAGCATCACCTCGCCACCACCGGAGTAAGGAGCCACGGTGGGATTGGTGCCAGCGAGAAGATCCTCGACCTGCTCGGCCAGCCTGGATTCACCGATGCCCCAGAAATGCAGCTGACGACTGGCGATCACGCCCTGCGTCAGCGCCGCGGCACGCAACCAGGGGACCGCGGATTCGGTCCACATCGCCCGCATTTCGCTGGGCACTCCGGGAAAGGTGAGGATCGTGAAGTCCTCACGAGGCGTCCAGATCATTCCAGGGGCAGTGCCGGTGGGATTGGGGAGCACAGCCGCGCCTTTGGGCAACAGAGCCTGATTGCGCAGGCTGGAGGAGGGCACCTTGCCGCGAGCGGCCAGCTTCGCCTCAATGTCGGCCCAGACCTCCGGTCGCTCTTCCAGTGGCACCGCAAAGGCAGCGGCCAGAGCCTCCGCGGTGAGGTCATCCGGAGTCGGACCGAGCCCCCCTGTAGTGATCAGCACCCGGGACCGCTCCGCCGCCTCCCGCGCAAAAGCGATCAGACGCTCGCGGTTGTCGCCGAGCACCGATTGCCGGAAATGGGGCATGCCGTGTGATGCCAGCTGCTCCGCAATCCAGCGGGCATTGCCATTGACGATGTTGCCGAGTAGCAACTCCGTGCCCACGCAGAGCAGCTCAACCCCTCTGGAGCTGGACCTTGCCCCCATAGCCGCTCCTACTCGTGGGACTGGGGGGCCGTGCACCCCCCGGGATGCGCCACCGTTTCAGAGACAGCGGGGTCGGATGGACGCGCAGCCAACTGTCGTCGCTCCGCCAGTTCTTCCTGCTGCCGCCGACGCAACACCACCACCGTTGCCACCAGAATGGCTGTGGCCAGGGCGAGCCAGAGGAACCGCATTTCCACATTGGCCACCACCATGGCAAGAGCCGCCAGCCATTGGGTGAACACATAGATCAAAAGCACCGTGCGGCGATGGCTGAAGCCAGCCCGCAGCAGGCGATGGTGCAGATGGCGTCGGTCTGGATAGAAGGGTGAGCGACCCTCGCGAAGCCGACCCATGATCACGGCGCTCATGTCGGCGAGGGGCAAGGACAGAATGAGTAGGGGCAGCAACAGGCTGACGGTGGTGAGCCCCTTGGCGGGCCCCACGATGCTGATCGCCGCCAGGGTGAATCCCAGGAAATACGACCCGCCGTCACCCATGAAGATCCGAGCCGGATTGAAATTGTGGCGCAGAAAGCCAAAACAGCAGCCGGCCAGGGCAGCAGCGAGAAACCCAGCCGCCACCTGGTGCAGGGAAAAACTCACCGACACCAGACCAACAGCCGCGATTCCCGCGACTCCAGCGGCCAGGCCATCGAGCCCATCGAGCCAGTTGATCGCATTGGTGATGCCCACCAACCAGATCACCGTGGCCATGAGACTGAGCGGCTCCGGCAGCACCAACGGGGTGCCGGCCTCCATCATCCAGGGGAAATCAATCGCCCCGATGCGAACACCCTGCGACCAGACCACAACGGCCACCGCCACCTGCCCCACGAGCCGAGGCCAGGGCGAGAGGGCAAAGAGGTCATCAGCCAATCCGATGATGAAAAAGCAGAGCGATCCGGCAAGGGTGGTCCAGATCAATTGATCCCGATCGGGCGCCAGGAGCCCGAATCCCCCCAGGACCCAGGTCACGGCGAGGGCAAAGCTGAAGCCGAGAACCATGCCCACCCCGCCGAGGCGGACCATCGGGGTGGAGTGTTGCTTGCGTGGATCCGGCTGGTCGGTGAACCCGTAGCGCAGCCCTAACGCGCGAACCCGGGGCACGATCACGGTGGTGATCCCCGCAGCCAAAGCGAAGCTCGCCACGGCCACGGCCAGAGGGCTGCTCGCGAGGATCACAGAGAACTCCGTGGAGGGGACCACCCCGAAGGGTCAGTACTCAAAATCCTAGGCAGCCCTGATGCGACGCACCAAGACGCATTGGACAGTCAGGCAAGCGCCGGTGCCACGGAGGAAGTGTCGTAGAGGGGGAAGCGCTGGCAGAGATCACGCACGCGTTCGAGGCAACGGGCCTGCATCGCGTCGTCTTCAGGATGGAGCAGACGATCGGCGATCACATCAGCCACGATCTGGAAGGCGCCCTGATCGAAACCACGGGTGGTGAGCGCCGCCGTGCCAAGACGCAGGCCACTGGTCACGAAAGGCGACTCCGGGTCGAAGGGAACCGTGTTCTTGTTGGCCGTGATGTGCACATCACTCACCAAGAGGTCGGCGACCTTGCCGGTCATGCCGATGCTGCGCAGATCGAG
>CALGVO010000189.1 GCA_937930135.1 uncultured Synechococcus sp.
TTCTGCCCAACCTCTCCTATGCCGCCCGCCGCGGTCAGGCGCGGGAATGGTTGCGAGCGGTGGGCCTGGAGGACCACATGAACAAGCGCCCCCATGATCTCTCCGGTGGTCAGAAGCAACGCGTCGCCATTGCCCGGGCCCTGGCGGCCCAGCCCCAGTTGCTCCTGGCTGATGAGCCCACGGCGGCTCTCGACAGCACCACCGGCCGCGAAGTGGTGGAGCTGTTGCGTCGGCTGGCCCGGGAACAGGCCTGTTCGGTGCTGATGGTGACCCATGACCCGCGCATCCTTGATCTGGCCGATCGGCTGGTGCGGATGGAGGACGGCCGCCTGTATGCGGCGGAAGGCTAGGTTGGTGAAAGTTCTCGACGACCCATTCTTCGAACCGCATGGCCAAGCGCAGAAATCTCAAGAAGGAAAAGCAGGAGCGCAATCGCGCCTACGCCCGCAAATTCAAGAAGCGCAAGCTCCGCAACGACGGCCGTGGTGAAGGTGCTGGCAATGGGGTGACCGGGACGGCCAATAACGGTGGCGCCGCCGACTGATCCGCGGTCGCAAGAATCTCCGGGGGGCTTTGCCCCCTTTTTTCATGTCTTTAGGCTGAGAAGCACCCTGCCGATTCCGTGCGGATGTTTGCCAGCGTCGTCATCCCCACCTACAACCGGCGGCCGATCCTTGAGAAGTGCCTGAACGCGCTGGAGCAGCAGCAAGCCAGTCCACTGTTGCAAGGGTATGAGGTGGTCGTCGTCGACGATGGCTCCACCGATGGCACACCCGACTGGCTGCGCGACAACCGCCACCGCTTTCCCCATGTTCGGCTCGTCGAGCAGGCCCATGGCGGACCCGCTGAGGGGCGGAACCGCGGCGTCGATCAGGCGCGAGGCGATGTGATCGTGTTCATCGACAGTGATCTGGTCGTGACATCAGGATTCCTGGCCTCCCACGCCGCCGCCCTGGAGAGCACCTGGCGGCAACGGGGTGATCGACTTTGTTTCACCTATGGCGCCGTGATCAACACGGCCAATTTCGCCGATCCCACCTCGGAACGTCACAAGCTGCGTGACCTCTCCTGGGCCTATTTCGCCACCGGCAATGTGGCGATTGATCGGGAGGTGCTCGAACGCTCCGGCCTGTTTGACACCGGCTTTCGTCTCTATGGCTGGGAAGACCTCGAGCTGGGTGAGCGTCTGCGTCAGATGGGCGTTGTGTTGGTCAAGTGTCCGGAGGCTGTGGGGTACCACTGGCATCCCGCCTTTCGCCTGGAGCAGATTCCCGATCTGGTGCGGGTGGAGCGGGAACGGGCCCGGATGGGTCTTGTGTTTTATCGCAAGCACCCCAGCCGTCGGGTGCGTTTCATCATTCAGTTCACCTGGCTGCATCGGTTGCTCTGGGAACTGCTCACCCTGGGAGGGCTGCTGAATGAACGCAGTCTGCGGCCGATTCTTGCCTGGTTGATTCGCCGCGGTCGTCCCGATCTGGCTCTCGAGTTGCTGCGGTTGCCGCTCAATCGGATCGGCGTGCGGGCGATGGCGCGGGAAGCGCGGCAGCAGGGCATCGCCTGAGCGGCAACGGACGCTTTGATAGGTTCAATAGGTTCATTCATTCCGCACACCTGTCTGTTTCGGGTGCTGGTCCCAGACCATCCCTGACAGGTGGAGGCGAACCCGAAACCCAAACACCATGGCTGTTGTCACTCTCGCCGAGATGATGGAAGCTGGCGCCCATTTCGGGCACCAGACTCGTCGTTGGAACCCCAAGATGTCGCGCTACATCTATTGCGCGCGCAACGGCGTTCACATCATTGATCTCGTGCAGACCGCCGTCTGCATGAACAATGCCTACAAGTGGGTCCGCTCCGCGGCCCGCAGCGGCAAGCGTTTCCTTTTTGTTGGCACCAAAAAGCAGGCCTCTGAAGTGGTGGCCCTGGAGGCCAGCCGCTGTGGCGCTTCCTACGTGAACCAGCGCTGGCTGGGCGGCATGCTCACCAACTGGACCACCATGAAGGCCCGCATCGATCGCCTCAAGGATCTGGAGCGGATGGAATCCAGTGGTGCCATCGCCATGCGTCCGAAGAAAGAAGCCGCTGTGCTGCGGCGCGAACTCGATCGTCTGCAGAAGTATCTGGGCGGTCTGAAGAACATGCGTCGTCTTCCCGACGTGGTGATCCTGGTGGATCAACGCCGTGAAACCAATGCGGTGCTGGAGGCGCGCAAACTGGATATCCCCCTGGTTTCCATGCTGGACACCAACTGCGATCCCGATCTCTGCGAGGTGCCGATTCCCTGCAACGACGATGCCGTGCGCTCGGTGCAGCTCGTGCTGAGTCGCCTCGCCGATGCGATCAATGAAGGTCGCCACGGCGCCAATGATCAGCGTGGTGCCGACGACGCCCAGGGTTGAGTCTCCTGAACCGCTAAGTTCACGCCGCCGATCCGCAACAGCGGATCGGCGGCTCGTCACAGTTCCTTCCTACCTTTTTTACTCTCCGATGGCTGCCGTTTCTGCCAAGCTTGTCAAGGATCTGCGCGATAAGACCGGCGCAGGCATGATGGATTGCAAGAAAGCCCTGGCGGAGACCGAGGGCGACATGACCAAGGCCGTCGAGTGGTTGCGCCAGAAGGGCATCGCCAGCGCCGAGAAGAAATCCGGTCGCACCGCTGCTGAAGGTGCCATCGGCAGCTACATCCACACAGGAGCCCGGGTGGGTGTGCTGCTCGAGCTCAACTGTGAGACCGACTTCGTCGCTCGTGGCGATGTGTTCCAGGGGCTCCTGCGCGACGTGGCCATGCAGATTGCGGCCTGCCCGAGTGTGGAATACGTGAGCACCGATGACATCCCACAGGATGTGGTGGATCGCGAGAAGACGATTGAAATGGGCCGCGATGACCTCGACGGCAAGCCCGAGGCCATGAAAGCCAAGATCGTGGAGGGCCGCATCGGCAAACGGTTGAAGGAGATGGCCCTGTTGGATCAACCCTTCATTCGCGACAGTTCCCTCACCGTGGCGGAGTTGGTGAAGCAGGTGGCTGGCAAGATCGGCGAAAACGTGCAGGTGCGTCGCTTCACCCGTTACACCCTGGGTGAGGGAATCGAGGTGGAGCAGGTTGATTTCGCCACGGAGGTCGCCTCCATGACCGCGAGTTGAGTTGGTCGCCGCCCCTGAGCCTGCGTCCTTGCACGATTCACACGTGCGCGATCCGAACGAACAACTCGAACGCTTGAGCGCTTGGGGCCAATCCATGGCCCCGGCGTTGTACAGGGATCAGGCCCTTTATCTGCAGCTGCTGCGCGAGCAGCTTCCGTCCGCTGTTCGCACCGTGCTCACGGCGCTCCTCACGGCTGATCAGGGCGTGCGCCTGGATGTGCTCGATGCAAGGTCTCGCCAGGTGTTCCAGGCGAAGATTGAAACGCTGGTGCAGCGCTGTTGCTCCCTGCTCACGGTGGAGCAGCTCATGGAGCTGTCGCGTCAGATCGAGCGCGAGCACCTGGTGAGGCGACTGCAGGCCCAGCGGGCCCTGCTTGACGATCGCCCCACCACCGATGAGGCGCCAGGCGGCGGAGAGTCTTCCGCTTCGATTGCCCTGAGCCTGACTCCACCGATCGATCAGCCGGAGCTGCTGCAGGGATTGCTGCCTCCCACTCCGGAGTCACCAGCGTCCCAGCCTGCTGCGTCATCCGACGCCGCAGACGATGACGACGACGGATCGGCTCCCGAGTCGGACGATCTCGCCACCTTGAGGTCGTTGTTTGCCATGGCCGGTCAGGTGATGGCCAGTGGCGCTGCGCTGTCCGATGCCATCAGTGAGGCTGAACAGGAGGATGCAACCACCGATGCAGATCAGCTCGACGCCGATTCGGATCGCCTCCTGCCGAGCCTGCCGCTGGATCTTCTGCATTGGATGGACGGTCAGGATCAGGCGCTGATGCGCCGGCTTCGCAATCTGTCCCATGCCATCAACGTGGAGTTGATGCGGGCGCAACTGATGCACAGCCTGTTGCCGATCAGCCTGCTCGATGCCGCTCTCACCGGCCAGCTCGAGACTTTGCCCTCCGTGTCCAATCTGCTGCGGCTGCGTGTGCCCTTACCCACGGCCCCAGCCGGCCATTGGGTCGACCTGACCGGTGTGCTGCTGCGCCCCGCCGACCTGGAGTTTGATCGGATCGATCTGCGTCGCTCTCGATCCCGCCTGCGCCATCGGCGCCGTCAACTGCTCACAATGGTGCGACAGCAACGCCATTGGCAGCGGCGTGCAACGACCCGGCAGGTGCAACAACAGTGGTGGCCCAGCCCTTCCAATCCTCCACTGGATCAGAGCTGACGCCCGAGGCGGCTGGTCAGCCTCTCGCCACCGAAGATCTGGCAGTGCTGCGAGCCTGGTTGCAGCCACTGCAGACCGCTCTGGGCCTGGAGGCTGAACGGGGTTGCCCTGATCTGCAGGGACGGCAGGAGCGCTTCCATACCTTTCTGAGCCGGCAACTGCAGACACTGCCCCCCTGCCCCCTGCCCGCCGACAGTCGGCAGCGTCTGGCGCAGATGGCGGCGTCTTTCGCTGGCTATCCGCAGCTGAATGAGGCGTCACGGCGTCGTTTGGTGACCAGCACGCGGCAGTGGTTGCATGATCTACGCCAACGGCTGGAGCCCAGCACACCGATGGCGCCGCCGCGGCTGCGCTTCGATGCGTCCGCCGCTCCATCGGCGCGAACGCCGCTGCCTTCCCCGAGCCGCCAGGGCGGCCAGCCGACGTTGGATACCCCTCTGGCGAAGGTGAAGGGGGTTGGGCCAAAACTGGCGGAGCGCCTGGCCGCGCTCGGTCTGCTGCTGGTGCGCGACCTGCTCCTCTATTACCCCCGCGATTACGTCGACTACTCCGCTTTGCGCCGGATTGAGGCCCTGCAGGCCGGAGAGACCGCCACCATCGTTGCCAGCGTGCGCCGCTGCCATGGCTTCACCAGTCCGCGCAATCCCAATCTCTCCATTCTGGAGCTGCAATTGCAGGATCCCACCGGCCGTTTGAAGGTCACGCGCTTTCTGGCCGGACGACGCTTCAGTTCTCCCGCGGCCCTGCACAGCCAGACCCGCCAATACCCACCCGGGGCCACGGTTGCCGTCAGCGGTCTGGTGAAAGCGGGCCCCTATGGACTCAGTTTTCAGGATCCCCTGATCGAGGTGATGGAGAGCGCTCAGGCGCCGCTGCGTTCTCGCCAGATCGGACGACTGCTGCCGGTGTATGCGCTGACGGACGGGTTGACCGCCGATCGTCTGCGTCGCACGGTTGACGCCGTTCTGCCCCTGGGACAGCTCTGGCCCGAGCCGCTGACGGATCAGCAACGTCAGCGGCTCGGTTTAATGACCCGCTCGGAAGCGCTGCAGGTGATTCATCAGCCGCCCGACCGCGACAACCTCCAGCAGGCCCGGCGTCGCCTGGTGTTTGATGAATTCCTCCTGCTCCAGCTGGGCTTGATGCAGCGCCGGGCGGCCTTGCGCCAGCGTCAGGCGCCGGCGCTGCGTGCTCTGGGTGCCCGTGATGGCCTGGTGGGGCGTTTCCTCGATGGGCTTCCCTTTCGGCTCACGGCGGCCCAGGAGCGTGTGCTGGCGGAGATTGAGCTGGATCTGGCCCGGCCGGAACCGATGGCACGGCTGGTGCAGGGCGATGTGGGCAGTGGCAAGACCGTGGTGGCGATCGCAGCCCTGCTCAAGGCCGTGGAGGCGGGTTGGCAGGGCGCGTTCATGGCACCCACCGAGGTGCTGGCGGAGCAGCACTACCGCAGCCTCTGTCGCTGGTTGATTCCTTTGAATGTGACGGTGGAGCTCCTGACCGGTGCCACGCCTCGGCCGGCGCGGCGTCGCCTGCTCACGGATCTGGCCAATGGCCAGTTGAACGTGCTGGTGGGCACCCATGCCCTGATTGAAGACCCGGTCGACTTCTCGCGGCTCGGCCTGGTGGTGGTGGATGAGCAGCATCGCTTCGGCGTGAACCAGCGCAACCGCCTGCTTGGCAAAGGATTGCAGCCCCATCTGCTCACGATGACGGCCACGCCGATCCCCCGCACTCTGGCCCTGTCGCTGCATGGCGATCTCGACGTGAGTCAGATCGATGAGCTGCCGCCGGGGCGAACGCCGATCAAGACCAGGCTGCTCACCGCATCAGCCCGGGATGAGGCCTATGCCCTGATCCGTGACGAGGTCGCACGTGGCCAGCGCGCCTATGTGGTGCTGCCTTTGGTGGAGGACTCGGAAAAACTGGATCTTCGTTCAGCGGTGGAGGTCCATCGCCAGCTCTCCGATGAGGTGTTTCCCGCGTTGGAGGTGGGTTTGCTGCATGGCCGCCTCAGCAGTGCGGAGAAGCAGGGGGTGATCCATGCCTTTGCGGAAGGGAGGGCGCAGGTGCTGGTGTCCACCACCGTGGTGGAGGTGGGGGTCGATGTGCCGGAGGCCAGCGTGATGGTGATCGACCACGCCGATCGCTTTGGCCTGGCGCAACTGCATCAGCTGCGTGGTCGTGTCGGTCGGGGGGCGGCCGCCTCCCACTGCCTCTTGATCAACGACAGCCGCAATGTGCTGGCGAAGCAGCGGCTGGAGGTGCTGGTGCGCTCCAACGATGGCTTTGAAATCGCCGAGATGGATCTGCGCCTGCGCGGCCCCGGGCAGGTTCTCGGCACCCGCCAGTCTGGCTTGCCCGATCTGGCCCTGGCCAGCCTGGCTGATGACGGCAGTGTGCTGGAAGAAGCGAGGGAGGAGGCCGCAGCCTTGATCAGTGCCGATCCCAGCCTCCAGAACCAGCCGATCCTCCGCCGACTCCTGGCGGATCAGCTTCAGCGAACGGCGGCAGCCGGTCAGTTGAATTGAAGGCCACGGTCTGGAATGCGACGGTGAGGTTCACGGCGCGCGAATCATGACCAGGCCCTGGAGCGAGTGTTCGATCCATGAATGTGGCGAACCCCTGGAGCCGCTCCCATCGGTTCTTCATTGCCTCCGCCCCCATCCCTATCAGCGCCTCGGTGCCCCCTACGGCGAGGGGGCCGATCCCTTTCGTCTGCGCCGGGGCGTCCGCGAGCGGCTGATCCGGGCCGAGCAGCAGCTGCAGCAATGGGATCCCTCCTTGCGCCTGGCGATTTTTGATGCCTGGCGTCCGGTGGCGGTGCAGGCCTTCATGGTGGAGCACGCCGTGGCCGAGGAATGCCGGCGGCATGGCTTGCATCCCACCGGCTCCGATCAGCCGCTGTTGCGTCAGGAGCTTCGTCGCCGGGTGGGTCGTTTCTGGGCCCCCCCCAGCGTTGACCCTGCCACGCCACCCCCCCATAGCACCGGCGCTGCAGTGGATCTCACCTTGGCGGACCGCGACGGCACTCCCCTGGACATGGGCGGGGCCATTGATGCGATCGATGCGGTGTCGGAGCCGGAGTTCCACGCCGCCGCTGCTGCGGCCGACCCCGAGTCGGAGGCTGCGCTCTGGCATCAGCGCCGCTGCCTGCTGGCGGAATGCCTGCACACCCAGGGATTGGTCCGACACCCGAACGAGTGGTGGCATTTCAGTTTCGGTGACCAGCTCTGGGCCTGGCGCACGCAGGCGCCATCGGCCCGATACGGCCGGGTGGATCAGGTGGGGGCCACCGCCTGATCACCCACCGCCTGATCACCGAGCAGTGCCGCCACAGCCTGATCGCCGAGTTTGTCGACATGGTCGCCGAGACTGCGCCGTCCACCGGCGTCACGCCAGCTGATCAGCAGAGGTTCCAGGGTGGTCTCGAGCTGGTCGAGAGGCATCCGTTGCAAGAAGGGGCGGGCCAGGCGTTGCAGATTGGCGCTGCCGCCAAGCCAGAGCTGATACTGATTCACGCCGCTGCCCACCAGGGCCAGTTCCGCCATGTAGGGGCGTGCACACCCATTCGGGCAGCCGGTCATCCGCACCAGGATCGGTTTGTTGATCGCCAGCTGTTCCAGCTGGGTGTTGAGCCGCTCGAGCACGTCGGGAAGAATC
>CALGVO010000190.1 GCA_937930135.1 uncultured Synechococcus sp.
GCCTCGGCGAGGGAGCCGGCCTCCAACAGCTTCTGCCAGCCGATCGTCTGGGCGCGAATGAAGCCCCGCTCGAAATCGGTGTGGATCACACCGGCGGCCTGGGGGGCTGTCATGCCGGCCTTGAAGGTCCAGGCACGCGTTTCCTTCTCGCCCGTTGTGAAATAGGTGCGCAGACCGAGCAGGTTGTAGGTGGCACGGATCAGACTTTGAAGCCCCCCTTCGCTCACCCCCAGACCCTCGAGGTAATCGGCGCGCTCCTCATCGCCCAGCTCAATCAGTTCAGCCTCCACCTGGGCTGAAATCCGCACGGTTTCGGCGCCTTCGCTGGCCGCGAGGGCCACCACCTCCTCACAGAAGCGATTGCCAGGAGCCAGATCGTCTTCGCTCACATTCGTGGCGTAGATGATCGGCTTGGCCGTGAGCAGACCAAGGGGTTTGACCATGGCGGCTTCCTCCTCGCTCAAGGCCACGCTGCGCGCTGCGCCTCCCTGCTCGAGCACCGCCTCGATCCGCTCCAGAGCAGCGTCCTCCACCTGGGCCTCCTTGCTGGTGCGCATCTGTTTCTTCAGCCGTTCGCGGCGCTTCTCCACCTGGGCCAGATCGGCCAATCCCAGCTCCAGGTTGATCACCTCCGCATCCCGCGCCGGCCCCACGGAGCCGGACACATGAATCACATCGTCGTCTTCAAAACAGCGCACCACATGAACGATCGCGTCCACCTCGCGGATGTTGGCCAGAAATTTGTTGCCAAGGCCCTCCCCCTGGCTGGCCCCCTTGACCAGACCGGCGATGTCGACAAATTCCATCCGGGCGGGGATCAGCTCCTTGCTGCCGCTCAGATCCGAGAGCTGCTGCAGCCGGGGATCGGGAACCGCCACGGTGCCCACGTTCGGCTCAATCGTGCAGAACGGAAAATTGGCAGCCTGCGCCTGTGCGTTGGCCACCAGGGCGTTGAACAGGGTGGACTTACCGACGTTGGGCAGTCCGACGATTCCGGCTTTGAGCATGGGCGGCAATCTACCTGCGCCGGTCGGCGTCGCCCCCAGCGAGACTGGTGAGCAATTGCACGTGGGGTCATGGCCACCACCAACCGCCAGCCCCTCCCTTCATCCCAGGAGCAGGGCTTGGCTCCCCTCACCAAACTCAGCGGCCTCAAACGACGGCGTCGGCGCAGCCTCGGCCTGATCGCCGGTCTGGTGCTGGTCGGCGGTGGATTGGCGTTCTGGAGCGTCGGTCCGGGCCGCAATCGCTCCCGCGACCTCAGCGCCTACACCGTGAAGGCGGAGCGGGGCTCCCTGCCCGGAGTGATCACGGCCAGCGGCGAGCTGGAGGCGATCCGGCGCGTCAATGTGAGCCCCAAACGCCAGGGGCGGCTGGAGACCCTGGATGTCGACGAAGGCGACATGGTGCAGAAGGGTCAGGTGCTCGCGCGCATGGACAGCGGCGATTTCCGCGACCGCCTCGATGAACTGAGGGCGCTTGAACGGCAGGCCCGCGCCGATTTCGAGGAAAAACGCGCCGACTTCCTGCGCAACCAGAGGTTGGAAAACAGCGGTGCCCTCAGCACCTCCGATCTCGATGGGTTCCGCTACAGCTACCTCAGCAGCAAAGCCGCGCTGGCAGCCGCCCGCGAGCGCATCCAGCAACGCCAGGTGGAAGGGGAAGAGCTGCTGATCCGCGCTCCCTTCAGCGGTGTGATCACCGAGCGCTTTGCCGAACCGGGCGCCTTCGTGACCCCCACCACCACCGCCTCAGCCACCGCCGGCGCCACCAGCTCCTCGATCGTGGAACTCTCCGAAGGTCTGGAAGTGGCCGCCAAGGTGCCGGAAAGCGACATCGGCCGCATTCGCATCGGTCAGGACGCCACGGTGCGGGTGGATGCGTTCCCGGATCAGCGTTTCGCAGCGCGTGTGCGCGACATCGCCCCCCGCGCCGAGAAGGTCGACAACGTGATTTCCTTCGAAGTGGAGCTGTCGCTGATTAACCCGCCGCCGAAGCTGCGCATCGGCATGACCGCCGATGTGGACTTCCAGACCGGATCCACCGCCCCCAGCACCCTGGTGCCCACCGTGGCGATCGTGACCGAAAACGGCAAGCCCGGCGTGTTGCTGGTGGGCAAGAACGACCAACCTCAGTTCGAGGCGGTGGAACTCGGGGCGAGCAGCGGCAGTCAGACCGCCATTCTCAAGGGCATTCAGCCCGGCACGAAGGTGTTCATCGATCTGCCCCCCTGGGCGAAGAAGCGTGACTGATCCAGAGAGACGGATCCAACCCAACGACCCTCACCCCCATGCCCGCCAGCCCAGAGAAGCCCCTGCTGCTGCTCGTTGACGGCCACTCCCTGGCCTTTCGCAGCTTCTATGCCTTCAGCAAGGGCGGCGAAGGCGGCCTCAGCACCAAGGATGGGCATCCCACGAGCGTGACCTACGGCTTCCTCAAGGCCCTGCTCGACAACTGCAAGGGGCTGCGTCCGCAGGGTGTGGCGATCGCCTTCGACACGGCCGAACCCACCTTCCGCCACGAGGCCGATGCCAACTACAAGGCGCACCGTGATGTGGCCCCCGAGGTGTTCTTTCAAGACCTGGAGCAGCTCCAAGACATTCTGCGCGAGCAGCTGCAGCTGCCCCTGTGCCTGGCACCCGGCTATGAAGCGGATGACGTGCTCGGCACCCTGGCGCATCGGGCGGCGAGCGATGGCTGGCGGGTGCGGATCCTCAGCGGTGACCGCGACCTGTTCCAACTGGTGGATGACCAGCGCGACATCGCCGTGCTTTACATGGGCGGCGGGCCCTACGCCAAAAGCAGCGGCCCGAGCCTGATCGACGCAGCCGGCGTGGAAGCGAAGCTCGGGGTGGCGCCGGGGTCGGTGGTGGACCTCAAGGCCCTCACAGGCGACAGCTCCGACAACATCCCAGGCGTGAAAGGCGTCGGTCCCAAAACCGCCATCAACCTGCTCAAGGAGAACGGCGACCTCGATGGCGTGTACACGGCCCTGGCCGAGGTGGAGGCCGAAGGCCCGAAGGCGAGCCGCGGCGCGATCAAGGGCGCTCTTAAGGGCAAACTCAGCGCCGATCGCGACAACGCCTTTCTCTCCCGCAAGCTGGCGGAGATTCTGGTGGATGTTCCGCTCCCCCAGGAGCCGGATCTCGACCTGGGCACGGTGGATGCCGACGGTCTCAGCGCGCGGTTGCAGGAGCTGGAACTGAACAGCCTGGTGCGCCAGATCCCTGCGTTTGTGGCGACCTTCTCCAGCGGCGGCCTGGCGGCCAACGGCCACCTGCTGGAGAGCAGCGAGCCCCCGTCCCGCTCCGATGACGCTGCAACGTCAAGCCCCGGTCTGCCGGCACTGACGCCCACGCTGGTCACCACGCCGGAGCAGCTGAGTGAGCTGGTGCAACGGCTGATGGGCTGCACCGACCGGGCCCGACCGGTGGCCCTGGACACCGAAACCAGTGACCTCAACCCCTTCCAAGCCCAGCTGGTGGGCCTGGGGGTGTGCTGGGGAGCGGAGTGCGGCGATCTCGCCTACATCCCCGTGGGCCACACCTCGATTGCCCAGTTGCCGCTGGAGACCGTGCTCGAACAGCTGGCCCCCTGGCTGGCCAGCGGCGACCACCCCAAGGCCCTGCAGAACGCCAAATACGACCGTCTGATCCTGCTGCGCCACGGGCTGCCCCTCGGCGGGGTGGTGATGGATACCCTGCTGGCCGATTACCTCCGCGATGCGGCGGCCAAACACAGCCTTGATGCGATGGCCGAGCGCGACTACGGCCTCCAACCCACCCTCTTCAGCGACCTGGTGGGCAAAGCCAAAGACGGCAAGGCCAGCAGCTTCGCCGAGGTGCCGATCGATCAGGCCGCCCTCTACTGCGGCATGGATGTGCATCTCACCCGTCGCCTGGCCCTTGATCTGCGCCAGCAGCTGGAGGCGATGGGCTCCCAGCTCACCGAGCTGCTCGAGCGGGTGGAACTCCCCCTGGAGCCGGTGCTGGCCCTGATGGAGGCCACGGGGATTCGCATCGACCAGCCCTACCTTGCCGAGCTCTCCAGCGAGATGGCCCAGACCCTGGAACGGCTGGAGGCCGAGGCGAAGCAGGCCGCCGGCGTCGAGTTCAACCTCGCCTCTCCCAAACAGCTCGGTGAACTCCTGTTCGACACGCTCGGGCTCGATCGCAAGAAGTCGCGTCGCACCAAAACGGGCTACAGCACCGATGCCACCGTGCTGGAGAAACTGGACCAGGATCACCCGGTGGTGCCCCTGGTGCTGGAGCACCGCACGCTCAGCAAGCTGAAGAGCACCTACGTGGATGCCCTGCCTCAGCTGGTGGAAGCGGAGACCGGCCGGGTGCACACCGACTTCAACCAGGCGGTGACCGCCACAGGAAGGCTGAGCAGCAGCAACCCCAACCTGCAGAACATCCCCGTGCGCACGGAGTTCTCGCGGCGGATCCGCAAGGCCTTTCTGCCCCAGGAGGGCTGGCA
>CALGVO010000191.1 GCA_937930135.1 uncultured Synechococcus sp.
GTAACTCCTTAGCAGGGAGCCGCTTTCAACCACTCAGCCACCTCTCCAGCGGCTCGCCCACCTTACCAAGGAGTGGGCCGCCGGGGGAATCCAGCTCACACGACCAGCCGTGGCAGCCGGTGCTTGAAGCCGCAGAGCACTTCCCAGGGGATCGAATCGCATTGATCACTCCAGTCGCGGGGACGGATTGCTCGATCGCCATCCCGCCCCAGCAGGGTGACCACGGCGCCGGCCTCCAGGTTGGGGTGATCGGTGACATCCAGGATCAGCTGATCCATGGTGATCGCACCCACCTGGGGCAGGCGGCGGCCATGGTGAAGCGCGCAGATGCGGCCCGACAGGGCGCGGCTGACGCCATCGGCATAGCCGATGGCTACCACCGCAAGCCGGCTGGGTCTTGAGGTGATGAAGCGATGGCCATAGCTGACACCGACCCCGGCGCCCACCTGGCGGATCAAACTCACGCGCGCTTTCACGGTCATCGCTGGCTCCAGCGCTACGGCGTGATCGAGGTGCGGACTGGGGCTGTGGCCATACAGCGCCAGCCCCACCCGCACCAGATCGTGATGGAGCTCAGGATCGCGCAGCGTGCCGGCTGAATTAGCGAGATGGTGCACAGCGTCTCCTTCGGGCAGCAGACGCAGGGCTTCGCGGAAGCGTTGGTGTTGCTGCTGCGTCACCCGTTCGCCGTCGCCGTTGGGGTCGCCATCGGCGAGGGCGAGGTGGCTGTAGATCCCCTCGAGTCGAATCCGGTCGAGCTGCTGAATCGCTTCGACCAGCCGTGGTGCTTCCTGCCAGTCGCAGCCGAGACGGGTCATGCCCGTGTCGAGTTTCAATTGCACGCCGAAGCGACGTCCGCTGTCGCTGGCCAGGTTCTGACAGAGCAGGGCTTCGCGCATGCCGCTAAGGGTGGGCATCAGCTGCCAATGCAGGCAGCGGCGCAGATCGTCCGCCTGGGTGAGATTGCCGAGCACCAGCACCGGCTCGCGCAGCCCGGCCTGACGCAGCTCGATGCCCTCCTGCAGGGTGGCCACGCCCAGCTGGGTGGCGCCACCAGCGAGGGCGGCCCGTGCCACGGTGACCGCACCGTGGCCATAGCCGTCGGCCTTCACCACGGCCATCAAGGCACAGCCGGGCCGCAGCAGGCTCCGGATCGATCGGGCGTTGTGGGTGATGGCTGCCGGTGCCACCTCCAGCCAGGCCCGCTGGCGGGGGTCTGGCAGCTCAGCCCCCCGCTGTGGTGCCATCGGTTCGGTCGTGAAGGACACCTTGACGGGCGTGGAATGCCGATAGCATGCCGCTTAAACAGGCGGCTGGCATGGGCCAGGTACTCGTTCTCAATGCGTCCTACGAGCCGCTGAACATCACCACCTGGCGCCGCGCCATGGTGATGATGCTCAAGGGCAAGGCCGAAGGCCTGGAGCACGACCCCAACCACTGCGTGCGAGCCGATCTGTTGGTGCCCACGGTGATCCGTCTGCGTCAGTTTGTGCGGGTGCCGTTCCGCCAGCTACCGCTCACCCGCCGCAACCTGTTTCAGCGCGACAATCATTGCTGCCAATACTGCGGCAGCCGCAGTGATCAGCTGTCGATCGACCATGTGATCCCTCGCAGTCGCGGCGGATCCGACACCTGGGAGAACGTGACAACGGCCTGTCTGCGTTGCAACGTGCGCAAAGGAAATCGCACGCCCCAGGAGGCGAACATGCCCCTGCGCCGAGTGCCGCGCCGTCCCCTCAGCAGCCTCAGCTTTGAGGCCACCCGCCAGATTCATTCCGGTCGCCGCAGCGAGTGGGCCAAATACGTGATCGGAGCCTGAGTCTCAGGCGTCGGCGTCGTTGCTGAGCGCTTCCAGCTTGGCTCGCTGTTCTTCTGCGATGCAGGCGCCGATCACCTCGTCAAGCTGCCCCTCCAGCACGGGGTCAAGCCCGAAATTGCGACCGAGGCGGTGATCGGTGACGCGGTTGTCTTTGGCGTTGTAGGTGCGGATCTTCTCGCTGCGGTCGCCGGTTCCCACCTGGGCGCGGCGGGCCGAGCTCTCGCGGGCATTGGCTTCGGCCAGCTGTCGCTCATAGAGCTTGGCGCGCAGAATCTCCAGCGCCCGCTCCCGGTTCTGCAGCTGGGAGCGCTCCTGGGTGCAGAAGACCCGGATGCCGGTGGGTTTGTGGAGCAGGTCCACGGCCGTTTCCACCTTGTTGACGTTCTGGCCGCCGGCGCCGCCGGAGCGGGCCGTGCTGATTTCCAGCTCCGTGGGGTCGATCTGCACCTCCACCGGATCCGCTTCCGGCATCACCGCCACCGTCGCCGTGGATGTGTGCACCCGTCCCTGGGATTCGGTGGCCGGCACGCGCTGCACCCGATGCACGCCGGCCTCGAATTTCAGTTTGCTGAAGACGGCCTCACCCTTCACCGAGAGGATCAGTTCCCGGTACCCGCCAAGATCAGCGGCATTGGCACTCACCGGTTGCACCGTCCAGTGTTGGCGTGTGCCATAGCGCTCATACATGCGAGCCAGATCGCCGGCCCAGAGGCAGGCCTCATCGCCGCCGGCACCGGCTCGGATCTCGAGCATCACACTGCGCTCATCGCGGGGATCCGTGGGGAGCAGCGCCAGGGTGAGTCGCTCGAGCAGTGCGCTGCGACGCGCCTCGAGCTGGTCCAGTTCCTGCTGCGCCAACTCCTGCATGGCGGGATCGTCCCGGCTGTCACGCAGCAGCGCTTTCGCCTGGTCCCGTTCTGATTCCACCTGTTGCAGGCTGGCGAAATCCTGAACCAGCGGTTCGAGCCGCGATCGTTCCCGGGCGATGGTTTCCAGCCGCTTCGGGTCAGCGGCTACATCGGGATCGGCCAGTTGCCGCTCGAGGTTGCGGAAGCTGGTGCTGGCCGCCTCAAGGCGGCTGATCAGGGTTGAGGTGTCCATCCCTTCCGATGGGTGGGTGGTGATGAAAAACCCCCAACCTCAGACAGCAGTCCGGGGCCGGGGGGGAGTCGCACTCAGGAGCGAGCTTGGGTTGTGATGCGCTGAACGCTCAGGATTCAGCTGCTGCTTTCTTTTCGCCAGCGGCTTTGCCAGCACCACCCATGCCGTATTTGCGCATGAAGCGATCGACACGACCTTCCGTGTCGAGGATTTTCTGCGTACCAGTGAAGAACGGGTGATTGCCGCTCCACACATCGACATGAATTTCGGGCTGGGTGGAACCAGTGGTCATCACCACTTCGCCATTGCAGATCACCTTGGCGTCGGGATACCAGGTGGGATGGATGTCGGGCTTGGGCATGACAGAAATCAGCGCTTGGAGAACTGAGGAGCTTTGCGGGCTTTCTTGAGGCCGTATTTGCGGCGTTCCTTGGCGCGGGGATCGCGGCTGAGATGGCCCTCCACCTTGAGGGGCTTGCGATTGTCGGCGGAGAGCTCGCAGAGGGCCCGAGCCGCACCCTGCTTGATCGCATCAGCCTGGCCGGTCAGGCCGCCGCCACGAACGTTCACCAGCACGTCGTACTCGGTGGCGAGACCCAGGGTCTGCAGGGGAGCCTTGACCGCTGCCAAGTAGGCGGGGTTGTAGTTGAGGTAATTGTCGCCAGGACGACCGTTGATGGTGATCGTGCCGCTGCCGGGCACCAGACGGACACGGGCCACAGAGGTTTTGCGGCGACCGGTGCCCCAGTAGACGACGGAGTTGGACATGCTCATTGGGCGGTGGCGGCGGGATCGAGCGCGAGGGGCTTGGGCTGCTGGGCGGCGTGCGGATGTTCGGCACCGCGATACACCTTCAGCTTGCGGAACAGCTGACGACCCAGGGCATTGTGGGGAAGCATGCCCTTGATCGCTTTCTCCACGATGCGCTCCGGGAGACGTTCCTGCAGGTGGGCGAAGGTTTCCACCTTCATGCCACCGGGACGACCGGAATGGCGGCGATAGAGCTTGTCTTGCGCCTTATTGCCACTGACCCGAATCTTGTCGGCGTTCACCACGATCACGAAATCGCCGGTGTCCAGATGGGGGGTGTAGCTGGCTTTGTTCTTGCCTCGCAGCACGGAGGCAACCTCTGTGGCCAGTCGACCGAGAGTCTGATTCTCAGCGTCCACCAGATACCACTGGCGGTCGATCGAATCGATGGAAGGAACGGATGTCTTGTTCATCGCGCCGGCATGCCGGTTCGGGTATGCCCCACCTGAGCGGGCGGAGCTGGTCAGATGGGACCAATTCACGCTGACGTGAACCGATCCGAGCTCAAACAAAGAGCTTACCTTGTGGTGGGTGTCCTCAAAAAGAGAGCCGAGCCTGCAAGGGGCGGAGTCAATCGATTCCCGGCAGCGGTGGTGGATCCGGTGGTGGATCCTGGCTTGCCAGAAAAAACCGCGGTTGACAATCGTACCACCCGCTAAGTGTGAACACAGGTTCCGGATAGCCGGCACGCAGCAGGCAGAGACCTTGCGGCGGGGCTGCTTCCTTCACCTCCTGGCGTCGCCGCTGCCGCCAGCGTTGGTCGAAGGCCTGCGGGTGGAGCCGATGCTCACCCACCGCCACCAGCTGGCCCGTCAGCAGACGCACCATGCCATAGAGAAAACCACTGGCCTGGATCTCCAAAACCAGCACATCCCCCTGCCGCTCGAGGCTCACGTCCTGAACGGTGGTGCGGGCATGGGCCCGGCGGCTGCCGGCCCGCATGAAGGCGCTGAAGTCGTGGCTGCCGATCAAGCCATCCAGGCTTCGGCGCATGGCGTCCTCGTCGAGACGGCAGTGGTACCGGTGCCAGCTCCAGGGGGCGAGGAAGAGGTTGGGCCGGCGCCCGTTGTAGATCGTGTAGCGGTAACGCCGATAGCTGGCGGAATGGCAGGCATGCCAGTGGAGGGGGCGTTCCACCGCTTCGCGCACGCGGATCGTGCCCGGTAGGCGACCATTCAGGGCTGGGGCCCAGCGTTGGGCCGGAATCGGTCCACAACAGTCGAAATGCACCACCTGCCCTGCGGCATGAACACCGGCATCGGTGCGACCAGCAGCGACAGCCTGCACCGGTCGGTGTGGGTCGAGCGCGGCGATCGCCTTCTCAAGCTCACCCTGAACGCTGGTGCCCTGGCTCTGGCGTTGCCAGCCGCAAAACGACGAACCCTCGTACTGCACGCAGATGGCAATCCGTTGGATGCGGATGCCGTCAGCAGCAGACGAGGGTGGAGATTCAGTGGACTCCGTGAGCTTCAGACCAATTCGATGATGGCCATTTCTGCATTGTCACCGCGGCGGCGCACGGTGCGGGTGATGCGTGTGTAGCCGCCCTGACGATCACCGTAGCGATCCTGCGCTTTGGAGAAGAGGGCATGAACGAGCTGCTTGTCGTACATGTAGCCGATGGCCCGGCGGCGGGAGGCGAGGCTTCCTTCCTTGGCCAGAGTGATCATCCGTTCGGCTTCGTCACGCAGGGCCTTGGCACGGGCCTTGGTGGTGGTGACGCGGCCTTCGCGGATCAGCTGGGTGGTGAGGCCACGGAGCATGGCCTTGCGTTGGTCAGCCGGACGACCCAGCTGGGGAACTCGACATTGGTGACGCATGGTTCAGGCGCTGGAAGGAGAGAAAACAGGACGGAGAGTCAGGCGCTGGTGCGGCTCTGAGGAATGGAGATGCCGATGCGCTCCAGCGCTTCGATCACCTCATCGGCTGATTTGGAGCCGAAGTTCTTGATCTCCAGAAGGTCTTCGTAACTGAAGCCCATCAGATCGGAGACGGAATTCACCTGAGCACGCTTCAGGCAGTTGTAAGCCCGAACGGAGAGGTTGAGTTCTTCCAGAGGAATCTGCGCCTCAGCCGAGGGTTCCGGCTCCAGGCCCGGCTCCTCCACCATGGTGACGGTGGCCAGGGGTTGGAACAGCTCGATCAACAGGTTGGCCGCCTGGGCGATCGCATCGTCGGGAGTGATCGACCCATCGGTGACCACTTCCATGCGGAGACGTTCCCGGGCGGAGCCACCCTCCGCCACAGCCGTTTCGTCGATTGAGAAATTGACCCGCTGCACCGGCATGAACACGGCATCGATCTGAAGCAGATCGATCGCGCTGGTGTCTTCGTTGTGACGATCCACCGGGCGGTAACCGATACCGCGCTCGACATGCACTTCCAGTTCGAGGCTGTGCCCATCGCTGACCGTGGCAATCGGCCGCTCCGGATCCACCACCTGCACCTGGGAGGAGAACTGAAGATCGCGAGCTTTCACTTGAGCGGGACCAGCCACCACCAGGCGGCCGATCTCCAGTTCGCTGGTGCGGCTGTTGACACTCAATTGCTTGCAATTGAGCAGAATGTCGAGAACATCTTCCCGCACACCGGGCACGGTGGCGTATTCGTGGTTGACCCCAGCGATGCGCACTGCGGTCACCGCACTGCCCTCCAGGCCACCCATCAGCACACGGCGCAGGGCGTTGCCCAGGGTGGTGGCCTGGCCGCGTTCCAGCGGACCGATCAGGAACACACCCGTCTGAGCGCGATCATCCGAGATCTGATGCTCGATACGGTCAATCTGGTATTGCAGCACGGTCTGTAGCGGTGAAGAGCGAGGAAAGCCTGGTGATGAAACGTCGATCAGACGCGGCGACGCTTGGGACGACGGCAGCCGTTGTGGGGCAAGGGGGTGACATCACGGATCAGTGTGATTTCCAGGCCGGCCACCTGCAGGGCCCGGATGGCGGTTTCACGACCTGAGCCGGGGCCGCGCACCAGCACTTCGATCTGTCGCATGCCCTGCTCGAGAGCACGACGGGCCGCGGCTTCGGCAGCGGTCTGGGCCGCGAAGGGGGTGCCTTTACGGGCGCCTTTGAAGCCGCTGGCTCCGGCGGAGGACCAGGAGATCACCTCACCGGTGGTGTCGGTGATCGACACGATCGTGTTGTTGAAAGTGCTCTGGATGTGGGCAACACCGTTGGGGACGTTGCGCTTGGCCTTCTTGGGGCCTGATTTTTTGGCGGGTTTGGCCATGGGCTGGGGCCTGGAGACGGGTGGGAGGGGATGACAGACAACAGAACCGAGTCGGAGGAAGACTCAGCTTCTGTGGATTACTTCTTCTTGCCAGCGACGGTCTTGCGGGCACCACGGCGTGTGCGGGCGTTGGTGCGGGTGCGTTGACCGCGAACCGGAAGGCTCATGCGGTGACGACGACCGCGCAGGCAGCCGATGTCCTGAAGGCGCTTCAGGGCCATGCCCTCCTGTCGTCTCAGGTCACCCTCGATGGTGTAAGCCTCGGTGGCACCGCGCAGTTTCTGCACATCTCCATCGTCGAGATCCTTGACGCGAATGTCGGGATTGACACCGGTCTTGGAGAGGATGGTGCGGGCCCGGGTGGGTCCGATTCCGTAGATGTAGGTGAGGGCGACTTCGATCCGCTTGTCGCGGGGAATGTCGACACCAGCAATCCTTGCCACTGAGCGATCAAACGAGGGGGACAGAAAGGTCCGCCCTGTGGGCGGATCCGTTGGGGCTGGGGTGGGATCTGCGGCTGTGAATCAGCCAGCAGTCCCGCAGCTGGGCTTCAGCCCTGACGCTGCTTGTGCTTGGGGTTGGTGCAGATCACCATGACCCGGCCGTGGCGGCGAATCACACGGCACTTCTCACACATTTTCTTGACCGAGGCGCGCACCTTCATGGGGTGTGGCTCTCCAAAATTCCAAACAGCTAACCTATCACAACGACCCGATCAACCCCCTTGAAGGGTGGCTTCAAGCCGCTCGGTAATCGCCTCGATGCTGCCCTGCGCTTCCACCGAGTGGAGCAGACCCTGTTGACGGTAAAAGTCGATCAGGGGTGCCGTTTTCTCCCGGTAGACCTCCAGCCGATGGCGGATCACGGCCTCGGTGTCGTCGGCGCGGCCGCGCGCCAGCATGCGCTCGATCAGCACCGCATCATCGAGCTCGAGGAGCACCACCGCTTCGAGGGGTTGGTGGAGCTCCGCCAGCAGCGGGGTGAGGGCTTCCGCCTGGGCCACCGTGCGTGGAAATCCGTCGAGCAGCCAACCGCCTGTGCTGAGGCGGCCGAGCTGGCCTTTCACGATCGCCAAGACCAGCGCATCACTGACCAGCTCGCCGCGGTTCATCACCGCTTCAGCTTCCTGCCCCAGGGCGGTTCCGGCGGCAACCTCCGAGCGCAGCAGGTCGCCGGTGGAGAGATGCTGCATGCCATGGGCGGCACACAGTCGGGCCGCCTGGGTGCCCTTGCCGGCGCCGGGGGGGCCGAGGAAGAGGAGCCGTTGCTTCATGGTCGAGAACGAGGATTCTGGAAATGGATGTGGCTGCCTGGTGGGCCAGGCGAGGGTCACTGGCGCACGAGGCCTTCGTAACGCTGTGAGATCACATAGGTCTGCACCTGCTTGGCAGTGTCGATCGCCACGCCCACCAGGATCAGCAAGGAGGTGGCTCCCAGGCCCTGGAAGGTGGTGACACCCGTGGCCCTTTCGACAGCCGACGGAATGATGGCCACCGCCCCAAGAAACAGACCACCCAGCAAAGTGAGTCGGTTCTGGACGCCAGAGAGGTAAGCCGCCGTTGCGCTGCCTGGGCGCACGCCTGGAATGGCGACGCCCCCTTTCTTGAGGTTGCTGGCGATGTCGGTGGGATTGACGGTGAGTGAGGCGTAGAAATAGGCGAAACCGAGGATCAGGGCGAAAAAGAGCAGGGCATAGGGCCAGGGATTGGCCGCGCTCGGATTGAGGGCACTGGCGGCTCGGATCAGGAGCGGGTTTTTGGTGACGTTGGCGATCGTGAGTGGCAGGAAGATCAGCGCGGAGGCAAAGATGATCGGCATCACGCCACCGGCATTGAGCTTCAGGGGCAGATAGCTCTGGCGACTGGGCAACAGGGCTGTGCCACCCACCTGGCGTTTGGCACTCACGATCGGCAGGCGCCGGGCTCCCTCCTGCACAAAGATGATCCCCACGATCGTGACCAGGAACACGAGCACCAGCACGATGATGCCCACCACATCGTTGCGGTCTCCGGTCTGCGCTTTCTCGATCGTGGCCCCGAGGGCCTGGGGCAGGGTGGCCACGATGTTGAGGAAGATCACCAGGGAGGCGCCCTGACCGATGCCCCGTTCGGTGATCACTTCGCTGAGCCACATCACCACCATCGAGCCGGTCACGAGCGCCAGGGCGGTCTGCACCACGAACACGGTGTCGCTGAGACCCTCCACCGCGTATTGCCGCAGGATCATCGCGAACACGATGCTCTGGATCAGGCCCCAGCCCAGGGCCACATACCGGGTGATCTGAGCGATCTTGCGTCGCCCCGCTTCCCCTTCATTCTTCTGGAGATCCTCGAGCTGGGGCAGGGCTGCGGTCAGCAGCTGCAGGATGATCGAGGCATTGATGAAGGGCAGGATGCCCAGGGCGAAGACGCCCAGGGTCGAGATGCCACCCCCCGTGAAGATGTCGAGGAAGCCGATCAACTGTCCTCCCTGCTGCAGGAACTGCTGGAAGGCGACCCGGTCGATGCCCGGCATGGGGATGTAGATCCCGAGGCGCACCAGCATGAGCAGGCCGAGCGTGGTGAGCACCCGGCTGCGCAGTTCCCTGTTCTGCACCAGTTGGGTGATCACCTCTCCGGCGCTGGGATTGCGTCCCCGACTGACGAACATGGATGAATGGTTGTGGAGTGGGCTGGATGCCAAAAAGCCGTCCGCAGACCGTAGTTCCGCGGACGGCTCAGACCTTAGATCTGCACTGGCGACTGCGGTGCGGCCTCAGTCGAGCAGTTCGCAGCTGCCACCGGCGGCTTCGATCTTGGCGCGGGCGGAGGCGGTGAAGGCCGCAGCCTGCACGGTGAGTTTGGCCTTGAGGTCACCGTTGCCGAGGATCTTGAGGGGATGCTTCGGGCTGGTGACGATGCCGTCTTTGACGAGGGAGTCGAGGTTGACGGTGCTGCCGGCTTTGAGCTCGTTGAGTGCCGAGACATTCACCACCGTGAAGAATTTGGGATTCACCAAGGGGAAGTGCTTCAGCTTCGGCACCCGGCGGTAGAGGGGCATCTGGCCACCCTCAAAACCGGGGCGGGTGGGACGACCGGAGCGGGATTTCTGGCCACGCATGCCGAAGCCGCAGCTGGCGCCTTGGCCTGCGGCAATGCCACGGCCTTTGCGCAGTTTGCGGCGTCGCGCGCCTTTGTTGGCCTGGAGAGAGTCGAGTCGGAGGGTCATCGGGAATCAGGAATAGATCTGCTCGAGGGAGATCCCCCGTTCCTTGGCGGTCTCCTTATGGGTGCGGAGCGCTTCGAGGGCCACCATGGCAGCCCGGGCATTGTTGAGGGGGGTTTTGCTGCCGAGCCGTTTGGCCAGCACGTTTTTGATGCCAGCCAGTTCCAGCACCGTGCGGATCGAGCCGCCCGCAATCACGCCGGTACCGGGAGCGGCGGGACGGATCAGCACGCTGGCGGCGCCGTCGCGACCATTGGACAGGGTTGGGATGGAGTTGTGACGGGTGAGGGGCACCTTGACCAGATGCTTCTTGCCGTCGGCCACGCCCTTGCGCACGGCACCAATCACATCACCGGCCTTGCCAACACCGACGCCCACCTGACCGCGCTCGTTGCCGACCACGACGATGGCGCGGAAACTCATCTTCTTACCGCCTTTCACGGTCTTGGAGACGCGGCGGATCTGCACAACGCGCTCTTGCCATTCGGAGTCACGCTCCTGGTTCCGGCGATCGCCGCGACGGCCGCCACCACGTCGGTCGCGGTCGCCCCGGCCACCACCACGGCGCTGGTCCTGCTGGCCTTCTGCAGCTGCAGGAACATCGGACGCCGCCGGGATGTCGTTGGGGTTGGTCTGGGGGGTTGATTCGGTCATGGTGAGAGCAGGGTCAGAAGTGCAGGCCCGCTTCCCGGGCGGCGTCGGCCAGGGCTTTCACCCGACCGTGATACAGGTTGCCGCCGCGATCGAAGACCACCTGTTGGATTCCTTTGGCGAGGGCACGCTTGGCCACCAGTTCACCGACAGCAATGGAAGCATCGCAGCTGCTGCCATCGGCCTTGAGGCTGGTGCGCAGATCCTTGTCGAGCGTTGAGGCGGAGCAGAGGGTGCTCTGGGCCTCGTCGTCGATGACCTGGGCGTAGATGTGATTGTTGGAGCGGAACACCGCCAGCCGGGGACGATCGGCGGAACCGCTGAGATGACGACGCAGGCGCCGGTGGCGCTTTTGCGTCTGCTGTTTGCGGGAGGAGGTTGACATGGTGAGGGTTGCGGAAGGTGATCTGGCAGGGGCTTATTTCTTGCCCGACTTGCCGGCCTTGCGCAGGATGCGCTCGCCCGCGTATTTGATGCCCTTGCCCTTGTAGGGCTCAGGTGGGCGGATGGCCCGAATCTTGGCGGCCTCATTGCCCACCAGCTCCTTGTCGGTGCCGGACACGGTGACGTTGGTGTTGTTTTCCACCGCAAACGTGATGCCTTCGGGCGGAACCATCTCAATGGGATGGCTGTAGCCGGCGCTGACCACGAGGGTTTTGCCTTTCACCTGGGCGCGGTTACCCACGCCGACGATCTCAAGCTTTTTGGTGAAGCCGGTGCTGACGCCTTCGACCATGTTGGCCACCAGGGTGCGACAGAGGCCGTGACGTTCCCGTGACTTGCGCTTCTCGCTGCTGGGAGCCACGACCAGGGTGTTCTCCACCTGGCTGATGGTCACACCATCGGGCAGGGTGCGCTTGAGTTCGCCCTTCGGACCCTTCACGGTGACGGCGAGCCCATCGAGGCTCACGCTCACCTTGTCGGGAATGGGGATGGGGGATTTACCGATACGAGACATGGTTCTGGCTCCGGATCAATAGACGTAGCAGAGCACTTCACCGCCCACACCCTGTTTACGGGCATCGCGGTCGCTCATCACACCTTTGGAGGTGGAGATGATCGCCACCCCAAGGCCACCGAGCACCTTGGGCAGGCCTCGGGTGTTCTTGTAGATGCGCAGACCAGGTTTGCTGACGCGCTGCATGGAGCGAATCGTGGGCTGGCGGTGCTTGCCGCTGTATTTCAGTTCAAGGACGAGATGGGTTTGAACACCCTCGCCTTCCTCACTGATTTCAGCGATGAAGCCTTCCTGTTGCAGCACCTTGGCGATGCTGCGGGACATCCGGGAGGCCGGAACTTTGGTGGATTGGTGACGCTTCTCACTCGCATTGCGAATGCGAGTGAGCATGTCGGAAATAGGGTCGTGGTTGGCCATGGTGGGTCCGAGGGGGGCTCAGTTGCTGCGGAATGGCATTCCCATCTCGCGGAGGAGGGCCCGGCCCTCTTCATCCGTGCGGGCAGTGGTCACGATGGTGATGTCCATGCCCCTGATGGCGTCGATCTTGTCGAAGGAGATCTCCGGGAAGATGATCTGTTCCCTCACCCCCAGGGTGTAATTGCCACGTCCGTCGAAACTCTTGGGGCTGACGCCGCGGAAGTCGCGGATCCGGGGCAGCGCCAGGTTGATCAGACGCTCCAGGAAGGCATACATCCGTTCACCGCGCAGGGTCACAGCACAGCCGATCGGCATGCCCTGGCGGATCTTGAAACCGGCGATCGCTTTCTTGGCACGGGTGACCACCACCTTCTGGCCGGTGATCTGGGCCAATTCGCTCACCGAGGCCTCGAGAGCCTTGGCGTTCTGGGCGGCTTCGCCGAGTCCCCGGTTGACGGTGACCTTCACCACCTTGGGAACTTCATGGATGTTGGAGAGACTCAGATCCTTCAGCAATTTGGGCTGAATGGTCTCCCGGTAGCGCTGTTTGAGTGACATGGCTGGGGATAAGGGACTTCTGGGCTTGGTCAGAAGACGGGACGGGTGATCAATCGATCACTTCGCCGGTTTTCTTGAGACGACGTTTTTTACTGCCGTCTTTCTCGGTCACCATCTCGACACGGCTGGCGACCTTCTGGCTGGTGGAATACAGCATCACGTTGGAGGCGTGCAGGGACGCTTCTTCCGTGACGATCCGGCCTGACTCACCCTCCTGGGTGGGTTTGACGTGACGGGTGCGCAGGTTGACGCCCTGGACCACAACGCGGTTCTCGTAGGGCAGGGTGCGGAGCACTTCACCTGTTTTGCCCTTGTCCTTCCCGGAGATCACCTGCACGGTGTCGCCCTTGCGCAGCCGCATCTTGATGCGCTGGCTGCTGCTGGATTTGGGGGTTGCTGTTGCCATTTCAGATCACCTCCGGGGCGAGGGAGACGATTTTGGTGAAGTTGCGCTCGCGCAGCTCACGCGCCACAGGACCGAAGACGCGGGTTCCGCGAGGGTTGTTGTCGGCGTTGATGATCACCGCTGCGTTGTCATCGAAACGGATCGAGTTGCCCGTGTCGCGACGCAGGGTGGCCTTGGTGCGCACCACCACAGCCTTGACCACATCTGACTTTTTCACGCCCATGTTGGGCATGGCGTCCTTGACGGCGGCCACGATCACATCGCCCACGTGGGCGTAGCGACGGTTGCTGCCCAGCACGCGGATGCACTGGATGCGCTTGGCGCCACTGTTGTCAGCGACGGTGAGGAATGTTTCCTGCTGAATCACTTCGACACCTCCTCTTGGGCGGCTTCGGCCCTGGCGGCACTGGCTTCCGCCTTGGCGGCTTCCGTCTCTGCCTTGGCACTGTGGCTGAGCACTTCGGCAATGGCCCAGCGCTTGTGGCGACTGAGCGGGCGGGTCTCGGTGATCCGAACCCGGTCGCCGACGCGGCAGCTGTTGTCTTCGTCGTGAGCCTTGTAACGGGTGGTGCGGCTCACCGTCTTCTTGTAGATGGGATGGGGGAAGCGGTTCTCCACCGCCACCACCACCGTTTTGTCCATCTTGTCGCTGACGACGGTGCCGACCCTTTCCTTGGTTGCCATGTCTGGTTCTCCTTAGGGGATCAGGAAGCGGCGGAGCGCTGGCGCTCCGCTTGCACCGTCAACAGTTGGGCCAGCTTGATGCGGCTTTCCTTGAAACGGTGCGTGTTGGTCAGCTGGCGCGTGGCTTGCTGAAAGCGCAGGTCGAACAGCTCGCGGCGCAGGCCATTGATCTGTTCGGTGATGTCTGCGTCGGTGAGCTGGCGCAGCTCGGATGCATTAGGGCGTGCCATCGTCAGGCCTCCACGGTTGCGGTGGACGCAGCCTTGGCATCACTGCCTGAGGCGGCGCTCTCCTGGTCGTCCAGGGAGATGAACTTGGTTTTCACGGGCAGCTTGTATTGCGCCAGGCGCATGGCTTCCCGGGCGATGGACTCGGTGATTTCCGCACCACCCATTTCGAACAGCACCCGCCCCGGCTTGATCACAGCCACCCAGAATTCCGGGTTGCCCTTACCGGAACCCATGCGGGTTTCGGCGGGGCGCATCGTGATCGGTTTGTCGGGAAAGATTCGGATCCAGATCTTGCCGCCACGCTTGACGTGGCGGGTCATGGCGCGACGACTGGCCTCGATCTGGCGCGAGGTGATCCAGCCGCATTCCTGGGCCTGCAGCGCGAACTGACCGAAGGCAATCGTGTTGCCTCGGGTGGCGACGCCGCGCATGCGGCCGCGCTGCTGCTTGCGGAATTTGACGCGTTTTGGACTCAGCATGGTTCAGGCCTCCTGTTCAACCCTCGTTGGAGCGGTCTTCGAACTGTTGGGGCCTGCGACCGGCCCGCCGCCGTGGGGTTGCGCCCACCGGCAGTTGCTGACGGGCTTCATCCCCCAACACTTCCCCTTTGAAGACCCACACCTTGATGCCCAGCACCCCATAGGTGGTGCTGGCCACTTTGGTGGCGTAGTCGATGTCGGCACGCAGGGTGTGCAGCGGAACGCGCCCTTCACGCGTCCACTCGGTCCGGGCGATCTCAGCGCCATTCAGGCGACCGCTCACCTGAATTTTCAGGCCGAGCACGCCAGCTCGTTGCGCCCGCTGCACCGCCATGCGGATGGTGCGGCGGAAGGCCACGCGCTTCTCCAGTTGCTGAGCGATGTATTCGGCCAACAGGAAGGCGTCGGCGTCCACACGCTCCACTTCCACCACGTTGATCCGCACCTGACGGCTCAGATCTCCCACGGTTTTCTGGATGCCGCTGCGCAGCTCCTCGATGCCGCTGCCCTGGCGGCCCACCAACACGCCTGGGCGTGCGGTTTTCAGTTCCACTTCGAGCTGATCGGCTTTGCGGGCGATCAGCACATCGCTGATACCGGCGGCGCCGTACTTCTTGTGGATGAACTTGCGAATCCGATCATCCTCTTGAAGAAGGGTCGGATAATTGCGGCTGGAGGCGTACCAGCGGGACCGGTGCTCCTGGGTGATCCCCAGGCGTAAGCCGGTTGGATGGATTTTGTGTCCCATCAGTCGGTGTGCTCGGGGGTCAGGAGTCGGTCGGAGCTGCCACAGCGATGCTGATGTGGCAGGTCTGCTTTTTGATCGCGTAGGCGCGACCCTGGGCGCGGGGCCGATACCGCTTCATGGACGGACCCATGTCGGCGCTCGCCTGGGCGATCACCAGCGTGGAGGGGTCCAGGCCCAGGTTGTGCTCGGCGTTGGCGACCGCCGACCTCAGCACCTTGGTGATCGGGCCGGTGGAGCGGTAGGGCATGAACTCGAGCATGATCAGCGCGTCGCGGTAGCTGCGACCGCGGATCTGATCGAGAACGCGGCGCACCTTGGACACTGAACCGCGGATGAAGCGGCCATGGGCCCGGGCGGTGGGAGCCGTTGGGGATGACGTTGTCATGGTCTCAGCGGCCTCCTTTCTTGTCTTTGATGTGGCCCTTGAAGGTGCGGGTGGGGGCAAATTCCCCCAGCTTGTGACCCACCATCTGCTCGGTCACGAAAACCGGCACGTGGGTCTTGCCGTTGTGAACGGCAATGGTGTGGCCGATCATCATCGGCAGGATCGTGGAGGCCCGAGACCACGTTTTGATCACCGACTTGTCGTCGGCGGCATTTTGCTTTTCAACCTTGCGAAGCAGGCTGTCGGCGATGAAAGGGCCTTTTTTGAGTGAACGTCCCATGGCGGGTTAGGCGAACGGCAAAACGGTGATGTGCATCAGGAGTCGCGTCCGCCACGGCTCCGCTTGGACGTCTTGCGACGCTTCCGGAGGACGAACTTGTTACTCGGCTTGTTCCGCTTGCGGGTCTTGAGACCGAGAGCGGGTTTGCCCCAGGGGGTCACCGGGCCGGAACGGCCGATCGGGGCCCGGCCTTCACCACCACCGTGGGGGTGGTCGCAAGGGTTCATCACACTGCCGCGCACCTGGGGACGACGGCCCAGCCAGCGACGACGACCGGCCTTGCCCAGACTGGTGTTGCGGATCTCCGAGTTGCCCACTTCGCCGAGGGTGGCGTAGCACTCGCGGCGGACAAGCCGAACCTCGGTGGATGGCAGTTTGAGAGCGACGTAGTCGCCTTCCTTGGCCATCACCTGGGCACTGGCGCCAGCGGTTCGCACCATCTGGCCACCGCGACCGGCATAGAGCTCGACGCAGTGCACGCTCGAACCGAGGGGAACCGCCGAGAGCGGCATGGCGTTGCCGTTCTCGATCGGTGCTTCCGGACCGGAGAGCACGGTCTGGCCCACGGTCACACCCGCCGGAGCGAGGATGTAGCGCTTCTCGCCGTCGGCATAGAAGAGCAGCGCCAACCGGGCATTCCGGTGTGGGTCGTAATGGATGGCGGCCACCTTGGCGGGCACGCCGTGCTTGTTGCGCCGGAAATCGACGGTGCGATAAAGGCGCTTGTGACCGCCGCCGCGATGACGGCAGGTGATCACACCGCGGTTGTTACGTCCCTTGCGGCGGTGCTTGGACACCACCAGGGAGCGTTCCGGCTTGCGGCCGGTGACTTCACTGAAGTCGGTGACGACCCGGGTGCGGGTTCCGGGCGTGTAGGGGCGGAAAGTACGAATTGCCATGACGTTTCAGACCCCTCAGGACTCAGGGAAGAGTTGGATGGAGTTGCCCTCGGCCAGGCGCACCACCGCCTTCTTCACCTGGGCGCGTTTGCCGGCGAAGCGACCGACGCGGCGGCTGCGGCGAGGCGGATTCATGGTGCTGATGCCAGTGACCTTCACATCGAAGAGCTGCTCAATCGCAGCTTTGATGTCGGGCTTGGCCGCACGGTGATCCACCTCAAAGGTGTATTGATTCAGTTCCAGGGCACGGGTGGCTTTTTCTGTGATCAGCGGACGGCGGATCACATCAGCCAGACGTTCGGTGAAGCGCTCAGTCATCGCCGTAGACCTCCTGAATCGTTGCGAGAGCGTCTTCACCCACCACCAACGCCTGGGCGTTGAGGAGATCGAAGACGTTGAGTTGATCAGCGGCGATCAGCTTCACCTTCTCAAGGTTGCGCACCGAGCGGCGCACGACCTCGGAGGGGCTCGAGAGGATGATCAACACCTTGCTGTCGGCGGCAATGCCGAGACGACCCAGGGCATCGGTGATCTCTCGGGTCTTCGGCACGTCGAGGGCCGTGCCGAAATCCTTCACCACGGTGACGGCATCAAGGCGCGCCATCAAGGCTGTGCGCAGGGCCAGGCGCCGCTCCTTGCGGTTCATCGCCAGGTTGTAGCTGCGCGGCTTCGGTCCGAAGACGATGCCACCGCCCGGGCGCAGGGGGGTGCGAATCGAACCCTGGCGAGCTCGACCGGTGCCTTTCTGCTTGTAGGGCTTGCGACCACCACCGCGAACTTCCGCTCGCGTGAGGGTGCTGGCGGTGCCTTGACGCCGATGGGCCAGCTGGCGCAGGACGGCGCGGTGCATCAAATCGGTGGCGGTGGATTCCTTCGCCACCTTCAGGTCGAGGCTCGCCTTGCCGGCGTCCTGGCCCTGCCAGTCACGGACAACACATGTGGCCATCACTTACCTCCATTGGCGGGCTTGGCGCCCACACGGTTGGCGGGCCGGATGTTCAGGAGCGAACCGGGTTTGCCCGGCACCGACCCTTTCACCACCAGAAGATTGCGCTCGCTGTCGATCCTCAGGATCGTGAGCCCACGGGTGGTGATCTTTTTGCCGCCGTAGCGGCCGGCCATGCGCTTGCCGGGATAGATGCGCCCCGGTGTTGTGCCGGCGCCGGTCGAGCCCGGTTCGCGATGGTTCTTGGAACCGTGCGTCATTGGTCCACGGCTGAAGCCGTGACGTTTCTGATAGCCCGCGAAACCGCGGCCCATGGAGTCGCCACTCACGTCCACCTTCTGACCGGCTTCGAAATCACCAACGGTGATCGCCCCGCCGAGTTCGAGGCCGGCGACATCGTCAACGCGGTACTCGCTCAGGTGGCGCAGCAGCTCCTCGCCGGATTTGGCGAGATGACCCTTGGCGGGTTTGTTGACCAGCTTCTCGCGAGTGTCGCCGAAGCCGATCTGAACGGCCGCATAGCCGTCCGTTTCAGTTGTTTTCAGTTGGGTGATGCGGCAAGGTCCCGCCTCGATCAAGGTGACCGGGACGGCTTTGCCTTGCTCGTCGAAGAGCTGGGACATACCCAGCTTCTTCCCAAGGATGCCGATGGACATGGGGGTAGAAACGCCAGCGTGGACAACCTCCATCCGGATGGATGGTGGCCAGGGGGCGCTGATCGAAGTGACGCAGTCATGGCCGGAGTGATAAACGCCTTCAATCAGGCGCACATCCGGAATGGGGCTAGCGAGCGAATCAGCTGGCTGGGACTTGGCCGGTGGACCCGGTCAGTTTCCCGGCAATGCTTCCGACACGATCGTCTGAATCATTGCTCTGGCCTGGGGATCCGGCGCAATCGCCGGACCTGCGACACGTTCTGGAGGCCCGGCTAGCGGACGGGCGCAGAAGCGCGAAGCAAACAAAAACACTACACCACAGCTCGACTTCACTTCAGAAGTCTCATCTCTGCTGCCACACTGGCCGCAGTTGGTTCGGTTTCATGCCGCTGCTGCTCTCCGGTCGTGGCTTCCGGCGCGAGCTTGAGTCGGAAGGGTGCATGGCCGTGCATGCGCCGCTCGAGGGTGGGGCGGAAACTCGCTTGCTGCGCCGTCTCCGCGCTGCTGGATACCGCACACTCCTCACGTCGGCGCGGGGCCTCGGCGATCCTGAGATCTATCTCTTCCAGAAGCATGGTGTGCGACCTCCCCACCTGGGGCATCAGAGCGTCGGCCGCGGTGCTGCGGTCGGTGAAGTGCACGATGTGATGCCCTGGCTCGGTGAGCGGCTGCTCGGAGACCAGCCCGTTGTGCTCTGGCTTCTGGAGGGCCAGGTGTTATCACGTTCGGAGCTGCTGTCGTTGTGCGCCCTGACGCGCCGGGAGCCCCGCCTCAAGGTGGTGGTGGAGATGGGCGGTGCCAGGAGCCTGCGTTGGGAGCCTCTGGCCACCCTGCTCGGAGCCTGAGCCCCTGTGATTGCTCCGGCGTTGTCTGCGGATGCCGCCGAACGCGCTCTGACCCAGGGGCGTTGGGTCAAGTTGATCTGCGGGGCCAGCAATCAGGATCTGCCTGCGATCGCCGATCTCTGTGCTGTGTACGCCATGGCAGGGGTGCATTGTGTGGACGTCGGCGCCGATCCTGCCGTGGTTCATGCCGCCAGGGAAGGGTTGGCCTGGGCGCAAGAGCGCCAGGCCCATCGTCCCTGGTTGATGGTGAGTATCAGCGATGGCCAGGATCCCCATTTCCGCAAGGCGTTCTTTGTGCCGGAGCGCTGCCCGCCCGATTGCTCCAGACCCTGCGAGCGGGTCTGCCCGGCGATGGCGATCAGTCCAGGCGCAGGGGTGGCACCCAGCCTCTGTTATGGCTGCGGTCGTTGTTTGCCCGCTTGTCCTCTGGGGCTGATCGAGACCCGGGAGCACCGAATCGGCAGGGATGGGCTGACCGCCCTGCTGCGAGAGCTCAGGCCGGATGCCCTGGAGATTCACACTGCGCCCGGCCGGGCCGAGGCCTTCGAAGCGACTCTTGCCGCAATCGGTGCTGCGACGGTTCCCCTGAGGCGTCTGGCGGTCAGCTGCGGACTTGAGGGGCATCACTGCACGGTTGCCGACCTGTCTCGGGAGCTCTGGAGTCGCCATGCGGCGTTGCGGGCCAGGGCTCAGCGCCCGCTCTGGCAGCTCGACGGCCGCCCGATGCGTGGTGATGTCGGTGCGGGAACGGCCCGCGCCGCGGTGCGCCTGTGGAGTCAGTTGCGTCCACTGGCGCCCCCCGGGCCGCTCCAGTTGGCTGGGGGGACGAACGCGGCCACGATCGATCTACTGCCCACCAGCCCCGGAGGCGGGCCGGCAGGGGTGGCCTTCGGTGGCATGGCCCGCGCCCTGTTGCAACCCCTGCTGCAGGAGGCCGAACGGCGTGGTCAACGGCTGCGGGACTGGCCGGAGGGATGGTCCATCGCGCTGCAGCGGGCCGGGGCGCTGATCCGCCCCTGGTTGCAGCGGCCTTCGGGTGCGAAAGCCTGCTAAAAGGCTGTTAAGGCCGGGGACTGGCCGGAGAACGGCATGAGCACCGAGCGGATCACCGATGACCTGGACCGTCTGCTGGCCCTGCTGCCGGCGGATGTGGGTGAAGCGTTGCAACCTGAGGCCCGCCGCGACCAGCTCCTCGAAGTGGTGCTCGATCTGGGGCGGGTCCCGGAAGCCCGTTATCCGGGCCGCTCCCTCGCGCTGGGGGAACGCTGCCTCACCAGGGAGGATCTTCAGAGCACCGTGGAACGCCTGGGTCAGTTCGGTGCTGACAATCGGGCCGGTATTGAGCGCACGCTGCATCGGATCAGTGCGATCCGGAATCGTCGCGGTGATGTGGTCGGCCTGACCTGCCGGGTCGGACGTGCCGTCTTCGGTACGGTCGCTCTGGTACGCGACCTGCTCGACAGTGGACAGTCGCTGCTGCTGATGGGCCGTCCCGGGGTGGGCAAAACCACCGCCCTTCGGGAGATCGCCCGTGTCCTCGCTGATGAGCTGGAACAACGGGTGGTGGTGATCGACACCAGCAACGAGATCGCAGGCGATGGCGATATTCCCCATCCGGCGATCGGTCGGGCCAGGCGCATGCAGGTTGCGCGCCCGGAATTGCAGCATCAGGTGATGATCGAGGCCGTGGAGAATCACATGCCCGAGGTCATCGTGATCGATGAAATCGGCACGGAACTCGAAGCTCAGGCGGCCCGCACGATCGCGGAGCGTGGCGTGATGCTGGTGGCCACCGCCCATGGCAATGCCCTCGCCAATCTGATCAAGAACCCCACCCTCTGTGATCTGGTGGGTGGCATCGAATCGGTCACGCTCGGCGATGAGGAGGCCCGCCGTCGACGCAGTCAGAAGACCGTGCTGGAGCGCGCCGCTGAACCCACCTTTCCCCTGGCGGTGGAGATGCACAGCCGCCACCGCTGGGCCGTGCATGCCGATGTGGGTCGCACGGTGGATCTGTTGCTGCGTGGCCAGACGCCCCGGCCCCAGGAGCGCTCGCTTGCGGCCGACGGCTCCGTTCAGCTGGTGGAGTCGCCTGACCCGGAGATCGGGGCCAGCCGCCCCCGCGCGAGGCCGACGCGGCAACTCCGCCAGGCGCATGCTGCGGCGCCTCAACTCGCCGCTGTACCCACACCGGATCCTGTTGCGATACCCCCCTCGGAAGCCGTGGAATCCGCTTCGCCTGCGGAGGAGGCTCTGCAGGTGCTCTGTTGCGGCTTGACCCCTCGGCTCGTGGAGGAGGCGAGCCGTCGCCATCGCTGGCCGGTGCGTCTGGTCGACGATCTGGCTGAGGCCGATGTGGTGCTGAGCGTGCGCCAGGGTCTGGGCCGTCAACCGGGGCTGCGCCGTCAGGCTCGGGAGGCTCGGGTGCCGATCCTGGTGATCAAGGCCGACACGCTGCCTCAGGTGGAGCGGGCCCTGGAGCGGTTGCTGTCGCGGCGGGCGGGTGCCGAGCCCCCAACCGTTTCTGAGGATCAGGCCGATGCCCTGGCGGCTCTGGAGGAATGCCGCCTGGCGGTTGAGCGGGTGGTGGTGCCTCAGGGGCGGCCGGTGGAGCTGTTGCCCCGCACGGAGGATGTCCGACGCATGCAGGCGGATCTGGTGGCCCGCTACCGGCTGCGCAGCGATGTGTTCGGCCGGGCTGATCAGCAGCGACTGCGGGTGTTTCCGCCCTGAATCCTGCCGGGGAGCTCACCAATGGATTGACGAAGGTCACTCCGCTGTGGGTAACTATCTGAACGCCAGTCAGCTCGCCAGCAGGCATCAGCCGACCTGGAACGTTGGGCCGTCGCCAAGTGGTAAGGCAGCGGGTTTTGGTCCCGCCATTCCTAGGTTCGAATCCTAGCGGCCCAGTTTTTTCTGATGAGTATCTCCAGGCCTTCCCTCCTGGTCTTCGATTTCGACGGTGTCATCGTTGATGGCATGGAGGAATACTGGTGGTCGGCTCGTAGCGCTTGCCTGCAGCTCACCCAGGCGTCGGCAGGGGGGCTTCCCTCGTCCGTGCCGTCGCTCTTTCGCCAGTTGCGCCCCTGGGTTCACCATGGCTGGGAGATGGTCCTGATCGCCGCCCAGCTCCTCGAAGCGGAAAGCCCTCTGCGCCAGCGGGGCGCTGGGGCTTACGCGGCCGACTACGACCGGCAGACAGCGCTGGCGCTTGAGGAGCGGGGCTGGAGTTCGCTCCGGTTGCAGGAGGTGCTCGAAGCGGTGCGCCGTGAGGCCATCATCAACGATCGTGCCGCCTGGCTGGGGCGCCATCGCCCGTTCCCCGGTGTGGTGGATCGGCTGCGCCATCTGGCGGAGGAGGGAGTGGACTGGGCCGTGCTCACCACCAAGGGGGCGGCATTCACGGCCGAGTTGTTGCAGGCCTTTGCCCTGCGACCGGCGCGCCTTCTCGGCCATGAGGCCGGCCCGAAGCCGCAGGTGCTGTTGCAGTTGAAGGAGGCCTGGCGGTTGCGTGGCTTTGTGGAGGATCGACGGGCGACGCTCGAAACCGTGCGCGGCACCGCCGGCCTGGAGGCCCTGCCCTGTTTTCTGGCCAGCTGGGGCTATCTGCGGCCATCCGACCGGCAGGGGCTGCCGCTTGGCATTGACCTGCTCGAACCGGATCGCTTTGCGGCCCCCTTGGCGACCTGGACCTGATTCGTTAACGTACGTTTGTACTATTTGAGACGGATGGCGTTCGGCGGGGCACTGGATGGTCTGTCCGGCGCTTCCAGCCCTGTCACGGCACCTGGCCTCAGCGTCTGTCAGCCCCTTACCGTTTGCATCGATGCCACTCGACGTGAAAGCTTCTCCCACCTCCGGTTCCGACCCCCGTCCAGGTGAACGCGACAAAGCGCTGAATCTTGTGCTCGGCCAGATCGAGCGCAATTTCGGCAAGGGATCGATCATGCGCCTGGGGGATGCGTCCCGGATGCGGGTCGAGACCATACCCACCGGTGCCCTCACCCTGGATCTCGCCCTCGGTGGCGGCTATCCGAAGGGGCGTGTGGTGGAGGTGTATGGGCCGGAAAGCTCCGGTAAGACCACGCTGACGCTCCATGCGATCGCCGAGGTGCAGCGCCGTGGTGGAGTGGCTGCCTTCGTGGATGCGGAGCATGCTCTGGATCCGGTCTACGCCGCGTCCCTGGGCGTCGACATCGAGAACCTGCTCGTCTCCCAGCCCGACACCGGCGAGATGGCCCTGGAGATTGTCGATCAGCTCGTGCGATCCGCAGCTGTCGACATTGTGGTGGTCGACTCGGTGGCCGCCCTCACGCCGCGGGCCGAGATTGAGGGTGAGATGGGCGATCTGGCTGTGGGCAGCCAGGCCCGCCTGATGAGCCAGGCAATGCGCAAGATCACCGGCAACATCGGCAAATCCGGTTGCACGGTGATTTTCCTCAACCAGTTGCGACTCAAGATCGGCGTCACCTATGGCAATCCGGAAACGACCACCGGCGGGAATGCCCTCAAGTTCTATGCCTCGGTGCGCCTGGATATCCGTCGCATTCAGACGCTCAAGCGCGGCACTGAGGAATACGGGATCCGCG
Source organism: uncultured Synechococcus sp. (assembly GCA_937930135.1). Taxonomy (GTDB): domain Bacteria; phylum Cyanobacteriota; class Cyanobacteriia; order PCC-6307; family Cyanobiaceae; genus Synechococcus_C. The sequence goes on from CALGVO010000191.1 coordinate 23,903, forward strand.
CGAAGGTGAAAGTGGCGAAGAACAAGGTGGCGCCACCCTTCCGCATCGCCGAGTTCGACATCCTTTTCGGCCGTGGGATCAGCACCCTTGGTTGTCTGCTCGATCTGGCGGAGGAAACCGGTGTGGTGATTCGCAAGGGGGCCTGGTACAGCTACGAGGGCGACAACATCGGGCAGGGCCGCGACAACACCATCGGCTGGTTGGAGCAGAACCCGGACGCGAAGGACGCGATCGAAGTCCTGGTGCGTCAGAAACTCACGGAGGGATCCGAGGTGACCGCCAATTCGATGCGTCCCCTCGCTGCGGCAGCGCGCAGTGCCGCCAGCCAAACGACCTCCGGTGCGGCGACGTCTGCACCGTCTGCGGCTAGCAACGACAAACCGGCTGGCGCAAACAAGCCGGGCGCCGCCTCGTCAGCTGCCTGAGCTGGCGGCGGCAGCCGTTGCCTCGGCGACGGGAGCCTGCAGGAACTGGGTGACACGCTGCAGTTCCTGAATGGCTTCCGCGCCTTCCAATTTCACCAGTTCGCGGCCGTTGCGGGATTCCACCCAGCTGATGCCGAAGTCCGACACGAGAAAGCGCACCATGTGCCCGTCGCCGAGATCGGCGACAAAGGAGGCGCCATGGTCGTCGCGGCCGTCATCGCAGACGTAGCAGGTGGCGGTGATCCCGCGTTTCTTCAGGCTGGATGCCAGAGCCTGAAGACTCATCACGAGATCCTGAACCACGGAGCGGTATTGCTGGGCGAGCCGAGGAAACATGGCGACCACCGAGGAGTCCCATGAATCTTAAATGTTTTCTTCAGGTTTCGCGGTTGTGTTGGGAGTCACGGTTCCGGTCGATCAGGGCATGTCAGCCAGGGTCCACCAGCCCGCGGCTGGGCCGATGAAGCGCACCACCACCCAGAACAGCACCAGCGCACCGATGCCGATCCAGGCGCCGCGGGTGGTCACCGCCATGAACTGGCGGGTCTGCGCTTTGCTGAGGGGCAGCCACGACACGACCCGTTCCGCTTCTGCAGGGTCAGGGCGGGGACGACGGGGCGGAAGTCCTTGGCTGGCGCGGCGGCGTGCTTCTCCCATGCGGTCGCGAAGGGCGGACTTGTCGGAGCCTAGAAGCGACTCAGTCGGGAAGCAGTCGGTGCAGGGGCGTCCAGGGCTGCAGGGCGCTGAAGACCTGCTCGCCCCAGCTGCGCCCTCGCAGTCGGCCATCCAGCACCGCCAGGCGACCTCCGCTGCGGCGCAGGGGGGCGACCGCCGGAGCGAGCAGACTGAGGGCCTCCGGCAGCAGGAGATCACGGAACCAGTCGCGGCCCTGCCGTTTCAGCGCTTCGACCCGTGCTGCCGTGAGTGGTGCCTCCAGGCTGGCGATCGGCAGCAGGGCGATGATCAGTTGCTCCGGGGGCGGCAGTTGGGCCTGATGCTGCAGCCACCAGCTCCAACGGCAGCAGATCACGCCATTGGCTTCGGGGGCGGTGGCGGCTTCGATCACCCGGCTGCCGAATTCAGAGGCCAGTTCGCTGGTGAGGCGTTGGCGCAGACGGTTGTC
>CALGVO010000192.1 GCA_937930135.1 uncultured Synechococcus sp.
CCAGCGTGTACCTCTACGACTCGGCCGAGTATTGGCGCGGCCGCGGCGTCAGCGAAGGGTTTGGATTGCCGCCGCTGGAGGCGCTCGCCTGCGGTTGTGTGCTGTTCAGCAGCTTCAACCATGCTCTCGCCGACACCCTGACCCCCGGAGTCACCGCCCATCAGATCGGCCAGGGATCGCTGCAGAACGACCTGAGCCGGATTGCGGCGGCGGTGGCGACGCCGGAGCCCTGGCGTCCGCAACCTTCCGTGCTGGAGTCTCTGCTGACCGAGGTGTCGGAAGAACGCTGGCTGGACCATTGGGAGCGCACCCTGGAGCAGCTCGAACAGCTGCAGGCGCAGAACGCCCTGGGGCTCGATCCGGCCGCGGCGCTCCGCTCGCCCTCGACCCGCCGTCTGCGTTGGGAGCAGCGCCTGGATCGCCTGCGCGGCAAGGTGGCCGATCGGTTGCCTGGCTGGCCGCGGCGGGCCAGGCGTTGACGGAAGCCGTCTTACCGTTCAGTCAGTGAAGTCTGCACCTTGAACGTTCAAGGTTGACCAGCAGAGGGCATCAATGCCGTTTCAAAGCCAGACCTGGAGCAACCTCAGTCAGCTGCTGGCTCAGTTACCTCCCAAGCGGACAAAGCAGCTTGGTGGTGTGTTATTCGCCTCCCTGGTTCAGGGGGTGATGGATGTGTTTTTGGTGGCTCTTCTGGCTCGCCTGGTGGGTCTGTTGGCTGGTCAGAGTCTGCACGACAAGATTCCGGGGATCCGCGTCTTTGGTGGTGGGTTTTTAGATCAGGCTGGATGGATCATCGCCCTGTTGATTCTCGCGTTCTGGTTGGCATCGGCGGTTCGGTTCGCTGTGTCTCTGATGCAGAGCTTGCTCAGTGCTGAGATTTGGAACGACATGGTGAATCGTGTGTATTCCACCTTGCTGCGGCAGGATTACGAATTTTTCATCAGCAAGCAATCGGCTGGGATTGCTCTTGAGTTTAATCGTATTTTTAACAATATATCGACGGGCGTGATTGCGCCGTTGATCACCAGTGCTGGCAATCTTGTGTCGATCACGGCGTTGATCGTTGGTGTGGTACTGGTTCTCGGTGTTCAGGCGCTGGTGATTTTTGTCTTGATGTTGTCTGCCTATGTGTTGGGCTCCAAGCTGATCACTCCCTATCTTCGGCTTGCGACCAAGCAGCGAATTCGTTACAGCAAGCGCATCAGCCTTTTGTTGTCAGAATCGATCCGCTCGATGCGGGAAGTGCAGCTTTACGGTGCTGAATCTTATTTCACTGCCCGTTTTTCCAGTGATGGTGTCATCGCCAAGCGATACGACCGGATTGGCCGATTGCTCCCTGATGTGCCTCGTCTGATTATCGAGCCGGCTGGGATCACTATTCTCTTTTTGGTGGGGATTGGTCCGGCTCTGCTTCAGGGAAACCCGGATGGAATTCGTGAAGCCATTCCCAGTTTGTCGGCCATCCTGATCGCTCTGCTGAGAATTTCCGGGCCGTTGCAGTCGCTGTTTCGCAGCATCAATCGCTTGCGTGGAGGCCTGCCTCAGATCAGAGAGGCCCTGGAGCTGCTGCAGCTGCAACCGGAGCGGGCTCTGTTGGGGAGTGCAGGGGTTCCCTCCCCCAGTGGTGTGATGCCGCAGCGGTTCATCCAGCTCAAGCAGGTGTGCTTTCGCTTTCAGCGTGGTGATCGCGAGGTGATTGATGGGATCAACCTCACCATTCCGCTGGGTTCCAGAATCGCTTTCGTGGGAAGCACAGGCAGTGGCAAAACCACGTTGGCCCATCTTGTGCTCGGCCTTTATCACCCCAGTTCGGGATCGCTTTGCCTCGACGGCATTCCCGTCACTCGACAGGAGCTGCCTGCCTGGCAGGCCAATTGTTCGTTTGTGCCCCAGAATGTGAAGCTCAGCAATGGCAGCGTCAGGGACAACGTGGCCTTTGGCCAGGATCCCGATGCGATTGATGATGATCGTGTCTGGGCCTCATTGGAGGCTGCCCAGTTCGATGATGTGGTTTCCGGTATGCCCTACGGGCTCTACACGATGGTTGGTGAGGATGGCGCGAAGTTGTCGGGTGGTCAACGGCAACGTTTGGCGCTGGCCCGTGCCTTTTATCGCGAGGCGAAAGTGCTGGTGTTGGATGAAGCCACCAGTGCCCTGGACAATAAAACTGAGCATGATGTGATGCAGGCGCTCGATATCGTGGGCCGCCGATGCACAACGATTGTGATAGCCCATCGCCTCTCCACGGTCAAGAAATGCGATCGTATCTATGAAATCCAAGAGGGTCGCATCATTGCCAGTGGCACATTTTCTGAGTTGTGTGACCGCTCCGAGAGTTTCCGCGAAATGACCCTTTTCGGTGCGACTTAAGGCCAGCATGGCTGATTTCGTCGTTCTTTCCACGGCCGATTGGGAGCATCCGCTTTGGACCAACAAGCAGCACCTGGCTGTCTCCCTGGCTGGTTTGGGTCATCGGGTGGTGTATGTCGACTCCCTCGGATTGCGTCCGGCGCGGCCCGGACGTTCGGATCTGCGACGCATTCTCAGACGGATGCGTCGTGCCATCTGGCCCTTGCGCCAGGTTCGGCAGAATCTGTGGGTGCTGTCACCCCTGGTGTTGCCGGGTGGAAGCAGCGGCTGGGCCTTGGGGCTGAATCGCCTCAGCCTTCGCTACGCCTTTGCGTTGGTGCAACGCTGCGTTGCTTTGCGCAACGCGGTGCTCTGGACTTTCAATCCGCTCACCTGCCGCTATTTGGATCTTCCTTACTTCCATTCCACCGTTTATCACTGCGTGGATCGGATTCAGGCCCAGCCAGGCATGCCCGCGGCATTGTTGGAGCGGGAAGAGCAGCGCCTGGCCAAGGCTGTGCAGGTGATCTTCACCACAGCCCCGGTGTTGGAGCAGGAGCTGCGTCGCTTCAATCCCCACACCTATTACTTCGGCAATGTGGCCGATACGGAGCATTTTTCTGCTGCCCTTCGCGCCGATGGGCCTCGCCCGTCGGATCTCCCCGCCGCTTCACCGCTCCTGATGTTTGTGGGTGCGATTGATGCCTACAAACTTGATCTGCCGATGTTCGAGGCTCTCGTGGCGGCCACTCCCTCCTGGACGTATGTCTTGATCGGGCCGGTGGGTGAAACCGATCCGAGCACGGATGTGACGACTTTGCTGGCACTCCCCAACGTGCACTGGCTCGGTCCGCGTGCGTATCAGGAGCTGCCTGCCTATCTCGCCTGCGCTGATGTGGCTCTGCTGCCTTTGCAGCTCAACGACTACACCCGGCGGATGTTTCCGATGAAATTCTTCGAATATCTGTCGGCTGGTTGCCCAGTCGTGGCTACGGCGAT
>CALGVO010000193.1 GCA_937930135.1 uncultured Synechococcus sp.
TCCATCAGCAGGCGGGCGTCGCTGATGCGGAGAGCGCCGCGGCTGATCGCCTGTTCACTGGCGATGCGCAGCCGTTCGAGCAACAGATCCGGCACATGCTCCATCGCCTGGAGCACATCCGCGTTGGTGTCGCCGCGCACCACATGGTCCACCTGGTAGTCGCCGCCGGGTGCGAGGCGGATGTGCACTGCATCGGTGCTGCCGAACAGATTGTGCAGATTGCCCATCACCTCCTGATAGGCGCCACCGAGAAACAGGCCGATCAGATAGGGCTGGTCAGCAATCAGAGGGTGGAGCTCGAGCAGCGGTTTGCTGCGGCCATCGCTGATGAAACGGCTCAAACGTCCATCGGAATCGCAGGTGAGATCGGCGAAATGGCCGAGGCGCGTTGGCTTCTCATCGAGGCGATGCAGTGGCATCACGGGGAAGAGCTGCTGGATCGCCCAGGTATCCGGAGCGGAACGGAAAATCGACAGGTTGGCGTAATAGGTCTCCGCCAAGACGGCAGGCAGTTCCTTGAGATCCTCAGGCAGAGTGCCGTCTTCCGGTAAACGATCCAACAGGGCACGGGCACAGGCCCAGGTGAGTTGTTCCGCCAGGCTGCGGTCCTGCAGGCTCAGATAGCCGAGCCGGAAGGCGGCCAGGGCATCAGCCTTGAATTTGAGTGCATCGTTCCAGGCCTCCTGGAGCCGGGAGCCGTCGGCGGTTGCCTCGGCGGGGAGGGTGTGGATGCCAGCCAGGGTGTCGCGCAGGTTGCGCACAATCAGCGGTTCTTCATCTGCCTCGGGGGGGGCGCTCTGCTGCAGGCCGCCACTGCCGAGCACATCGAACACGAGCACGGAGAAATGGCTCGCGATCGCCCGCCCGCTTTCGCTCACCAGCGTCGGCACCGCCACCCCGTGGGGGGCGCAGCCTTCCTGCACCGTCGCCACCACATCATTGGCGTAGTTCTGCAGCGAGTAGTTGGTGGAGGCAGCGGTGGCCGTACGGCTGCCGTCGTAGTCGATCCCCAGACCACCGCCCACGTCCAGATAGCCCATCGGTGCGCCGAGGGCATGCAGCTCCACATACATCCTGGAGGCCTCCTGCAGGGCGTCTTTCACCACGGCGATGTCATTGATCTGACTGCCCACGTGGAAATGCAGCAGCCGCAGTTCCTCCAGGAGGTTGGCCTCCCGCAGGGCTTCGACGGTGGCGAGAATCTCTGGCACCGGCAGGCCGAATTTCGCCTTTTCGCCCACGGAGCTGCCCCAGCGGCCGGTGCTGCGACTGGAGAGCCGGGCCCGGATGCCGATCAGCGGTGCCGCCCCCAGCGCTTCGCTGGCCGCGATGATGCGCTGCACCTCATCGGCCTGCTCGATCACCACCACCGGACGGCGTCCGAGCCGGCGCGCCAGGATCGCCGTCTCGATGTAGCGCTGATCCTTGTAACCGTTGCAGATCAGCAGGGCCTCCGGATCGTCGATCAAGGAGAGGGCGATCAGCAGCTCGGCCTTGCTGCCGGCTTCCAGTCCGAAATGCCAGCGTTTGCCGCAGCTCACCAGCTCCTCCACCACGTGGCGCTGCTGGTTGCATTTCACCGGGAAGACGCCCTGGTAACGACCGGTGTAGCCATAGCGGGTGATCGCCCGTTCAAAAGCACCATGCAGTCGTTCCAGCCGGTCTTCGAGGATGTCGTCGAAGCGGATCAGCAGTGGCAGGCCCAAATTGCGGTCCTGCAGCCCCGCCACCAGGTCGATCAGATCGAGGCTGCCGCCGCGATCACCGCGTGGTTGCACGCTCACATGGCCGCGTGGATTGATCGAAAAGTAGGGCTCGCCCCAGCGCTCCAAGCCATAGAGCTCGGCACTGTCGGCTGGGGTCCAGCCCTGGTGCGGGCCTGCGCTGGCGGAGGGGGCGATCACCACAGGCTGCGGACGTGCGGGTA
>CALGVO010000194.1 GCA_937930135.1 uncultured Synechococcus sp.
ATTCGAGGTGGCCGACAACGGCGAGCCGCAGCCTTGGCAGGTGCTGATCCTGGGGCGACGATTGCATCAAGGGATCGGCAGCATCGATTTGGCTGCATCGTGGATCTGCCTATTGATCTTGCCGCCCACCTGAATCGGCGCCTTCAGCTGATCCACCGTGAAGTCACCCACCAGGCGCATGGGGAAAGGTGGGTTCAGCGGCAGGCCAGGGCAAGGTTGAACCAGCGCGGTTCACTCGAAAGAGAGGGCGAAGACCACGGGTTGGCTTGTTCCGACATGGTGGCTGCGCGCTCCAGATCCACCCTCCGGTTGTACAGGCAATGGCCCGATTGTTCAGGCCCTCGTGTCGAGCGCCCCGTTCACAACCAGACCAGTTCGAGCTCGGCTGTTTGCTCGAGATTGTGTTTCACCGGGCAGGTCTCGGCGGCGCGCTGCAGCAGGTTGCGCTGCTGGGCATCGAGAGCTTCAGGCAGGCTGATCGCCACGCGCAGGTGGCCGATCCGGCGCGGCCCTTCGCTGGCCATGGTTTTGTCGACATCGACCGAGCTGCCCGTGAGATCCCAGCCGCGGCGTCGGGCGACGATGCCCATCACCGTGAGAATGCAGGTGCCCACTGAGGCCGCCACCAGATCGGTGGGTCCGAATGCCTCCGGATCCCCCTCCCCCTCAAGGGGGTTATCGGTGCGGATCAGGGCTCCGCTGGGGCCATGTTCGGCTTCACAGCGGAGGTCACCGGTGTAACGGCAGTGGACGCGGGTCATGGCGTGTGGGCCAAGGGGTTGGGCTGGAAGGAGTCCATGCTGCTGGATGACCGATAGCAAGTGTTCGGGCCAGGTTGAGGTGTAGCGGTGGAGGCCGGGCTGTTCACTTGGCTCACTGTTGATGCCATCAACCGTCGGACTATCGCCTTCATTCGGATGAAGAAGTTGGCCTCGTAGCGGCGACTTGAAATTTCCATCGCTCGATCTTCAAGATTGGGCGATGGTCTCGCTTATGAGGTGGGGGTGACAAGAGCAAGGAAGCTTGCGTAGAAGCAGAGCCCAACAGGCCGAATGATGGTTCGATTAAAGCTCGTAGTCTTCTTCGAATTCCTGAATCAGGCGGCCGTAGTCACTCAGTAAGGTTTCGCTCTCCTCTGTGAAGCCTTCGAGGCTGTAGAGCTTGCTGAGCTGAGTCAGGGTGGCGTGGACTCCAGAGAAAGCCTCGGCGAATTCATTCTGGATGTCTTCGTCGCGAATGTCTCGAATTTTGGCAGTGATCAGCTCCACCTTTTTCTGGGCCGCACTGATGGCGGCTTCCATCGGTTTGCTGAGCTTGCGCCTTTTTTTTGACATCCAGGTTGCGTTTGCAGCCCTTGATCTTAGCTGCGGCCTCGATCCTCGATGGGTCCCCACACCCCTCTGGAGATCAGAAGCAGAAGGGGAGGAAGCGGGCGCTGCAAGCGGCGTAGCCATCCACGAGGGGGCCAAGGCCGATCTGGTGCACGATGCCCTGACCCGTGATGGCTTCGGTGAGGATGCCGATCACGATGCCGAGCATGGCAGCGCGGCCGTTGAAGCGTTCGACGCGTTCCAGTTGCTCTTCATGGATGGCGCGGGCTGCGGCGTCCTGAAACCACTTGTCGCTGGCCTGGTTGGGAAGGGTTTGATCGCGGTTCATCGTCTCTCTGGAGTGAATTGCTACGTAGTGTAACGGTATTTTGACGTTTGCTGTGTCGTGATCTCCGCATCTCCTATGGCTTTCGCCAGGTCACCGGCGTGCGGCGCTTGGGATACAGCTCCCGGCAGAGCGGACAGACCGTGCCATCGCATCCCCGGGCCGTGCAGTGGTCCCGGCCATAAAAAATGATCTGCAGATGGAGGCGATTCCACGCCTCCCTTGGAAAGAGGGCTTTCAGGTCGGCTTCGGTGCGTTCCACGCTCAACCCCTTGCTGAGGCCCCAGCGTTGGGCCAGTCGGTGAATGTGGGTGTCAACGGGGAAGGCGGGCACACCAAAGGCCTGGGCCATCACCACGCTGGCTGTTTTGTGGCCCACGCCAGGTAGGGCCTCCAGTTCCTCAAAGCTGCGTGGCACTTCGCCGCCATGGACCTCCACGAGGATGTGGGCCAGTTTCTTGAGATGGCGAGCCTTCGTTTTCGCCAGGCCCAGCTGGAGGATGTAATTCAGGATCTCGCCCTCCTCCAGGGCAGCGAGTGCCTGGGGGGTGGGTGCGGCGGCGAAGAGAGCCGGCGTCACCTCGTTGACTTTGCGGTCGGTGCATTGGGCGCTGAGCAGCACGGCCACCAGAAGGCTGAAGGGATCGCTGTGGTCGAGGGGGATGGGCGGCTCCGGATAGTGCTCGTTCAGGCGCTCCAGAATGCGCTGGGCCCGCTGCTGCTTGTTCAAGGCTCTTGGGTGTTGGCGAAGGCCTGGGAGAATGGAAGGGTTGACCGGCTTCAGGCATCCGCTCCCATGGCCCGTGATCATGCCCGCGATCCAGCCTCCGAGGCGTCCGATCTTGAGTCTGCCTATGCGCGAGCGATCGCCCGTGAAGAAGCTGGTGTGGAGCGTTCCGATCCCGAGCCTTCGCCGAAGTCACGGCCGTCAGTGCCTGATTCCGCTGGCGAAACAGAGGATGAGCCTTTGAGTGACGTGTATCGCCAACACAGTCACCAGCAGTCGATGGAAGGGGGTTGAGCGATGAAGGGTGTGATGTATGTGTCGGTGTGGGTGTTGCTCTGGGGGACGGCCTCATCCCTGGTCGACCGGATCCTGCTCGATCAGGAGGTGTATGCCAGCGGTTCGGCCGGTCAGGCGATCACCTTCATCGGCTACGGAGCGGCCTGTGTGGTGCTGGCCGTGCGTTGGTCGGGTCGCTTTCTTGGGGCACCATCCTTTGGTGATCAACCCGCTGAGGAACAATCCCCTGAGCAACAACCCCAGTCGGGCGACGATGCCTGATTGTTCAGGGCCTGGCGGATGATCCCTTCTGTTCGCGTGACATCGCCAGCGCGGCGACCACGCCACCTGCAAAACCGCTGGCGTGGCCGATCCAGCTCACTCCCGCCGGAGTCAGCCAGGGAAGCAGCCCCGGCAGAGCGCTGCCGTAGAGCAGCAGTGCCGTCAGGCTGAGGGCCAGGGACAGGGGGTGTCGCTCCAGCCAGCCGATGAGCAACAAATAACCCAGGAGTCCGTAGATCACCCCCGACAAGCCATGGCTGCCGACCGGCCAGATCAGCCAGATCGGAATCTCCAAGAGGATCACGCCGATCCATACGGCCAGGTAAGCCTTGAAGCTTCGAATCAGCACGAGATAGCTCAGGGGTACAAAGACGAGGCTGTTGGTCAGCAGATGCCCAAGGCCGCCGTGGCTGAATGGGGCGGTGAACAGCGTCCACCAGGGCGTGCCGGGGCCCATGGCCAGAGACCAGCG
>CALGVO010000195.1 GCA_937930135.1 uncultured Synechococcus sp.
GGGCGGGGGAGATCCTGCTCACCTCGATGGATGGCGATGGCACCCAGGCCGGCTATGACCTCGCCCTCACCCGGGCGGTGGCCCAGGCCGTGCCCGTGCCGGTGATCGCTTCAGGGGGAGCTGGCTGTCTGGATCACATCGCCGCAGCTCTTGATCCAGGGCCGGAAGGGGGGCAGGCATCGGCGGCACTGCTCGCGTCCCTGCTTCACGATGGCGTGCTCACGGTGGAGGCGATCAAGGCCGATCTGCTCGGTCGGGGGCTGCCGATTCGACCCCCGGAGGCCTGACCCGGTTTTCTAATGTTGATGAACTTCTGTGAAATACTGTGGCTTCAGGCCTGCCCCTGATTGCGCGTTCCTGGGCGATGCCGGTGGGTGTGGTCTGGGTGGTGCTGGTGATCGCTCTGGTGGCCTGGGCGTTGCAGTTGATGCAGGCAGCGATTGATCAGCGGGAGTTTTCGCTGATGCTGGCGGGCTGCATGGTGTGTTCGGCGGCCGTGGGGCTGGCGACCGTCATGGTGATGACCCTCAACGGCCTGCCTTTGTGAAGCCTGGTGATCCCGCTGCCGTCGAGCGGCTGTTCAACGCGGTGGCGCCCCGTTACGACCGCCTCAATGATCTCTTGAGCCTCGGTCTGCATCGCGTCTGGAAGCGCCAGCTCTTGGCTTGGCTGCGTCCCTGTGCGGGTCAACGTTGGCTGGATCTCTGTTGCGGCACGGGTGATCTGGCCCTGCTGCTGGCGTCTCGGCTGCGTCCGGGCGGAGAGGTGCTGGGGATCGATGCGGCGGTCGCGCCCCTGCGGCGGGCCCGGCAGCGTTCGGAGCAGGAGCCCTGGCTGCCTGTGCGTTGGCAGCAGGGGGATGCGTTGCACACCGGGCTGGCGTCGGCCGGCTTCGATGGGGTGGTGATCGGTTACGGCCTGCGCAACCTCGCGGATCCTGCGGCGGGGCTGGCGGAGGTGCGCCGACTGCTTCGGCCCGGGGGCCGCGCCGGCGTGCTCGATTTCAATCGGCAGAGGGCCGGTGGTGCTGGCGAGGCGTTTCAACGCGCCTACCTGCGCCGATTGGTGGTGCCGACGGCGGCGCTGGTGGGCCTGAAAGAGCACTACGCCTATCTGGAGGCCAGTCTGCAGCGTTTCCCCGATGCCAGACAGCAGGAGCGGCTCGCTCTTGAGGCTGGCTTCGCTCGGGCCCGGCACCGGGCCCTGGCCGGTGGCCAGATGGGCCTGCTGCTCCTGGAGGCCTGATCCATCAGCGCGTCTCACAAAGTGTCGCTTGCGACAAAGCGGCCATGCGGATTAGAAAGAAATGATTAAGACCTGGGTTGATGGCTGTGGCCTTTCCCCTTCCTTCCTTGCTCGCCTCGATCGAAGATCTGCTCCTGGAGGTGCAGTGGCTCGACGGGATGATTCTGGTGACCGACTCCCAGCGCGCCACCTTCGTGTCCTTCTCCCAGGTGGATCCGGTGCTGCGCCGCTTGCGGGCTCGCCCCAACGGTATGGACGTGGCCGAGAAGCTCTGTCTGTCGCTGCTGGAATCCCACGGCAAGGCGGCGGCCAAGCCCGTGCTCGTGTTTCAGGGTGATGGCAGCTTCTGGCTCGGCACCATGAGTCCCAGTCGCAGCAATCCCCACCGTCCCCACGCCATCGCCCACCTGCACCGCTGTTTCGCCATCAGCGGCTGAGCCAACCCTGGTGCGGCTGAATTGGAGAATGGCGTGCGATCGGCCCGCCGTGGATGCATTTCCAAGACATCATCAGCACGCTCAATCGCTTCTGGGCTGATCAGGGTTGCCTCTTGCTGCAGCCCTACGACACGGAAAAGGGCGCCGGCACCATGAGCCCCCACACGGTGCTCCGGGCGATCGGTCCTGAGCCGTGGGCGGTGGCCTACCCCGAGCCCTGCCGGCGGCCCACCGACGGGCGCTATGGCGATAACCCCAACCGGGCCCAGCATTATTTTCAGTATCAGGTGCTGATCAAGCCGTCGCCGGATGGCATTCAGGAGACCTATCTGGCCTCTCTGGACGCCTTGGGGATCCAGGCCAAGGAGCACGACATCCGCTTTGTTGAAGACAACTGGGAATCCCCCACCCTCGGCGCCTGGGGTGTGGGCTGGGAGGTGTGGCTCGATGGCATGGAGGTGACCCAGTTCACCTATTTCCAGCAGTGTGGCGGCATCGA
>CALGVO010000196.1 GCA_937930135.1 uncultured Synechococcus sp.
GGGCGAGCACATTGCCCACCAAACCGCACCAGGTCATCAGCCAGAAGCCGCGAACAGCGGAGGCCATCGAAGCCGACTCTGCAAAAACCTCAACACCGTACGCACAGCCACTCAGGGATCGCCAGCACCGTTCGCATCTGCAACGTCGTCGTCGTCCTCAGCCACCTCCAGCACGGTCTCGAGCGTGGCCAGCAACAGAGCAATCGCTTCCTCACGCTGCAGCGGCGCCAAACTGAGGCATTCCAACCAGCCGTGGCAGAGCGCTTCGATCTCCTGAAACAGAGGCCCGGCTGACTGCAGGGCCTCCATCACCCGGGCCGAGCCTTCGGCATCGAGTTCCACCCCGTCCACCACCACATAGCGACGTCCGTCCTCGCCGATGTAGGTGAGTCGCCCCTCCGCATCGAGGGTGGGGCCGGTGAGCGGGGTGACCGGGTGATCGCCCTCATCCATCGCTCCCCTCCCGATCACGGGCACCTCCGGGCTGCACCTGCTCCATGGGTTAGCGCCGGATCAGGCGTTCGGCACAGAAGCGCCGAAAGAGGGCCTCCACCTCAGCGGCTGGCAGGCCCTGCACCAGTCGGGCCTCCAACTCCTCCCGTTGCTGACTGGGGTGATAAAGCCGCAGCTCCCGGAGAGCCTGGGAGGATTGCTTCCGGATCGTCTCCCGGGCTTCACCAAGCTGCTCCACCGCCAGCAATGGCCCGCTGTGGCAGTGCTGCATCACATGGGCCGATTCATGGGCAAGCACGGTCCAGATCTGCACCGGATCATTGGCCAGGTTGTTGGCGCAGAGCAGAAGAGCATTCCGGCCCTCATGAAAGGCGCCCAGCAGCGCCGGTGGGCAATCATTCGCCACCAGGGTCTGGGTGCCCGCCTGTCGGATCAGGTCGGCATAACGGCCGATGCGATCCCAGCTTTCAGCGGCCACGGGGGGAGCCAAGCCTGACAGAACCGCCCCAGCCGCCGCACACCAGAACCGAGCCCTCCAGCACCCCATCACAACCTCTCAATCCTGGTCTCAGTAGACCCGCAACAGGATCGAGGTGGTGCGTTTGCTCCGAAGTTCTACCGATTGGCCCTAACGCTGGCCCCGACTGGCCTCGACGCTGGGCACCTTCTCGCGGAACGATTGCTCACGATCTGAGCGGGTGTTCACTTTCAAAGTGGTGTAAATCCGCGGCGCACCGAGCCGATGCACAGCGTCATGACAAGCCCTTACACAGGCAAACACCGCATCCCATTCACCCTCGATCGCCGTGCCGTTCGGGCCGAGCTCATGATCGAGACCAGCCGCCTCGATCACCTCCTGACAGGCGGCTACATAGGGCGCCAACGACACGCCAACCCCCAGGGGCACCACACAGAGATCCACGCTCACCTGCATCACGCCAGCGTCTCACTGGTCAAGGTCTAGCGCTTCTCAGACAGCACAGCGGATAATCCACGGTGCGCCAGACCCCGGCACGGGTCTGCACCTCCACCGCTATCCCACACCCCGCCAGCCCCGACAGCCGCCCCTGACCTGCGCACCAGCTCTGCGCCGCCGATTCAGCCGCCTCCAGGGAGTCATAGGGGGCATCCAAAACCGGATGGGGAGCTCCATCGAGGGACGCGAGCCGATAGACGGAGCGTCCTGGATCCTCCATGGGTCCACCTCGGCAACTGTCACGATCATCTCACGCCCCTCACCCTTTGTCATGAAGAGCCGCTCCCTTCAGGCCGCCTTCGAGCGGCTGATGCACACGGCACCCTCCCCCCTGTTTCACCGGGCCCGCAGCCTTTACCTCAACAAATACGACCTGGACGGACGCGACAGCCCCTCTCCGCTTCGACTGTTCGTGCTGAAGGAAGAGGTGAACGAGCGCATCGACCCCCGGGCTGAGGCAACGGAAGCGCCCCGCATGGCGATCCTCACGATCCGGGCCACCCGGCTCGCCCTCGTGCATTGGCAGCAACCCCACGCGGCCTCCGCCGCAGAAGCTGCGGCGTATTTCACTGCCCAATGGGATCTGGATCTGCCCCTCTTAACGCCGCAGGCCGAGCCCTGGTTCCGCAATGGCGGCCATCAGAGCTGGCTGGAAGCGCCGCAGGACCTTTGCTGGAGCCGCTGCTCACCACTGCCGGGCTGAACGCTCCAACCCGGGTGGAGCAGCCCATGAGGAGCGCAGGAAAACATTCGCGGGCAGAAAAATGGAGGAATCACGAAGACAGACGAACGCCTGAAGCGGCACCGCTAGGCATGGGATGAGTCTCATTGAGAACAACATGACGGCCACCCATCTTGAGCGCTATGTGCTCCGCAGTCCCAAAGCCGGTACCTACTTCCGCGTCAACGAACAGGACCAACGGATTGAAAACGTCACCTCGCCTGATTCAGCCTGGGCCTTCCACAGCCACGAGGGGGCCGTCACCCATGCCCGCTGGATGGGGCAGGTCATGGATGAAACCCCCGATGTGGTGATGCTCCGCTGAGTTCAGAGCTCGTCTTCAACGTCGGTTTTCACACTGCAATCGCTCAGGGGATAGCTCACACAAAGAAGGGCATATCCCTTGGCGATCTGGTCATCATCCAGAAAGCTCTGATCGGATTGATCCACACTGCCGCTGAGAATCTTGCCGGCGCAGGTACTGCAAGCGCCAGCTCGGCAGGAGTAGGGGAGATCAATGCCCTGCTCTTCCGCCGCATCGAGAATGTATTGGTCATCGGCGCAGCTGAAGCTGGAACCACCGTCGATGGAGATGGTGAACGAAGCCATGACGAACCAGTAGGGTCAGTTTAGTACTAGACAGCGAAAGCGAAGCGGTAAGCATCGGTCAGCGTGTGCTGACAGGCTCATCACGAGCCGATCAAAAGGGGCTGACGACTGGTCAGCGCTGACCGATCAGATCATCCCAAGACAGAAAAGAGTCCTGATCGACAGGATCGGCGGGATCGCGGTGGCAGATCAGGGTGAAATTGTCGTCTTCACCGAACCATTCAACGGCAGCCGGCACTCTCTGCTCCGAAGGAACCCAATCTTTCCAGAACGTCATGTCTCAGCCTTCGCAATCCTGAACAAGATTCGGCGGGGACCGCGTCAAGGTGCCGTGTCGAGCGACACCGTCTCACGTCATCAAGACCACCCGAATGAGCAAGCCCCCTTGGAGCGAGGCCTGAAGGTCAACCCTGGATGAAATGGCGTAAGCGCCGGGCCTCCTGCGCGACCCGTTCCTGCAACTGTTGCGGCGCCATGACCGCGTCTGCGCGCTCCTGAGCCGCAAGCACATCCGCCTCCGTCACCGCCAGGCCCCTGGCCGCCGCCAGGGCGATCAACTGGTCCATCGCCAGAGGTTCGGCCATCGCCTTCGCCAATTCCGGGTCCTGGCCGCGCAGCTCGAGCAACCGATCCAGATCCGCCAAGGCCATGGTTTGTCCTCACCCAGATTCATGGTCTAAGGCATGGGCCATCCCAACGGGACACTGCTAGAGAGCATGAAGTTGGTTGCTGGAGCAATGATCCGCCGCACTCCCTCTCAGATCAGCGGTTTCGGGGCAGCGATGGCCCTGGTCGTCGTCGTCGGTTTTGCACCCGCTGCGGAGGCGGCCTGCACCTTCCTGCCACCGGTGGGTGGTAACGGCAGCAGCAACATCGTGACCAAACGGGTGGGCAAGCCAAAGCTGATCGGCCGCACCAACTGGAACACCGACTTCGCGGTGAACGGCCCCTACCGCAGTTACAAGCTCTTTTTCACCGCTGATTCCACCGCCAGCGGCACCTATCCGGTGGAGGCCTTTCTCAAATTCACCGACGGCAGCAATCTTCGCGTTGTGCAGGAATCGATGACGCCGCCGATCGGCAAAGGGCGCATGTTCGGTCCGTTCACCGCTCCCCAGGGCAAGACCGTGAGCCAGATCAACTTCAAGATCGGCACCGGCAGCGATCCCAATTCCACCGGCTTCAGCTATCGCATCTCCGTGCAGGGCTGCAACTGAGAGCAGGCTCAGCTGACATGCCTTGATCCCACTGGAGTCTTCTTGCCGCCGCTCTCACCGCCTTTGGGGCAACGGGAACGGCAACAGGCGAAACGCCAGGCCGAGCTCGACCGCCAACCCTTCCTGCTGCCACCCCAACCAACTGCTGGCAATGGTCTGCCAAGCCAGGATTAACCCTTCACCGCATCGCTGCTGGCACTGGGAAGGATGAAGCGCTGCAGCAACACAAACAGCACAAGCACCGGCAGAATCGACACCACCGAGCCGGCGGCGACGATGCGCCAGTCGAGTGAAAAACTGCTCGCCAGCTGCTGCAGCCCGAGGGGAAGCGTGTAGAGCTGGGGATCATCCAGGATCACCAGCGGCCAGAGGAAGTCACTCCAGGTGCCGATGAACACAAACATCGCCAGGGTGATCAGATCAGCCCGGGCCGCGGGGATCATCACGTTCCACCACTCACCAAGCTTGCTGCACCCATCGATACGAGCCGCCTCCTCCAGCTCCACCGGCACGGCGAGAAAACTCTGACGCAGCAGGTAGAGACCGAACGCGGTGGCGGCCTGGGGAATCACCAGGGCCAGCAGGGTGTTACGGAGGCCAAGCTGCACCATCAGCAGATAAAGCGGAATCATCACGACCTGAAACGGAATCAGGATGGTGGCGACCACCAGAGCCAAAACCAAGCCACGGCCTGCAAAGCGCATGCGTGCCAGTGGATAGGCGGCCAGGGAGCAGAACAGCAAATTGGCCACCACCGCCAACACGCTGACGATGGTGCTGTTGATCAGGTAAAGCCCCAGGGGGTTATCGCGAAAAAGGCGGCCGTAGGCCTCAAGGCTCGGTGCTGCAGGCAACAGCGCCGGCGGGCTGGTGAAGATGTCTTCCGAAGGACCTTTGAGCGAGGTGCTCACCAACCAGAGCAGGGGCACCAGCACGACAAGCGCCAACAGAATCAGCACCAACAGCTGCAGCAGCGGAGCGAAGCGGAAGCGCACGCGCGTGGTCATGGTGGTCAGAGGCTCGGGCGGGTCTCCAGGACCGCATGATCGCGCTGGGGATGAATGGCGGAGCGGGACGCACCAGCCACCAGGCGGTTGAGGGCGTTGACGAACGCCTGAGCCGCCGCCACCACCACATCGGTGTCGGCGGAGTGCCCCGAAAACAGTTGCCCTTCACGCCGGAGCCGGATCGTGACCTCCCCCATGGCGTCGATGCCCTCGGTGACCGATTTCACCGAGAACTCCACCAGCTCGTTGGGCTCCTCCGCCAGGGTGTTGAGCGCCCGACACACCGCATCCACCGGCCCCGTGCCGATCGCGGCCGCGGTCTGCTCCCGCCCCTCTTCGTCGGCAAGGGTGACAGTGGCGGTGGGCCGCAGGCTGCTGCCGCAACTCACCTGCACCAGCTTGAGCTGATAGCGGGCCTCGGGCTGCTGCACCTGTTCGCTCACGATTGCTTCCAGATCGCGATCGGTGATCTCACGCTTGCGATCAGCAAGATCTTTGAAGCGGGCGAAGGCCTCATCGAGATCCTCACGGCTGAGGTCGTAGCCCAGCTCCTCCAGGCGAGCGCGCACGGCACTGCGACCACTCAACTTGCCCAGGGAGATGCGGTTATCGCTCAGGCCGACGGTGCGGGCATCGACGATTTCATAGGTGAGTCGGTTTTTGAGCACACCGTCTTGGTGAATGCCCGACTCGTGGGCGAAGGCGTTGGCACCCACGATCGCCTTGTTGGGTTGCACCACCATGCCGGTGAGATTCGACACCAAGCGGGAGGTCTTGGTGATCTCCTCGGTACGAACGGCCGTGAGCGGCGTGGGGGACTCCTCGTCGCGACCAAGGAAGGGGTTGAAATAGCGGCGGCGCACATGCAGCGCCATCACCAACTCCTCCAGGGCCGCATTACCGGCCCGTTCGCCGATGCCATTGATGGTGCACTCAAGTTGACGGGCGCCGTTCTTGACCGCCTCAAGGAAATTGGCCACGGCCAGACCCAGATCGTTGTGGCCATGCACCGACAGGACCGCCTCCTGGATGTTGGGCACGTGCTGATCGATGCCGGCGATCAGGGCACCGAACTCCGCCGGGGTGGTGTAGCCGACGGTGTCGGGAATGTTGATCGTGCCCGCACCAGCCGCGATCGCTGCCTCGATCACCTCGTAGAGAAACTCCGGATCACTGCGGCCGGCGTCCTCACAGGAGAACTCGACGTCATCGACCAGGGAGCGGGCATACGCCACCATCTCGGGAACGATCGCCAGCACCTCCTTGCGGCTCTTGCGCAGTTTGTGCTCGAGATGAATGTCGCTGGTGGCGATGAAGGTGTGGATGCGGCGGCGCGGGGCTGGGGCCACGGCATCAGCACAGGCCTTGATATCGCCACGGGAGGCGCGGGCGAGACCGCAGATGATTGGCCCCTGCTCACCACCCACCTGTTGGGCGATGCGCTGCACCGCCTCGAAATCGCCGGCACTGGCAAAGGGAAATCCAGCTTCGATGATGTCGACACCGAGCCGGGCCAGCTGCTGCGCGATGGCCAGCTTCTCCTCCAGGTTGAGGCTGGCGCCAGGCGACTGTTCACCATCCCGCAGGGTGGTGTCGAAGATCAGAACGCGGCCGGGGTCCTTGGCCATGGCAGCAGCCTCGACGGTTGTTAGTCGGAATGACTATGAGTTAGCCCACTCTAGGTGACCAGCCCGAGCAGGAGGTGCCAGTAGATTCAATAGCCCGGCATGGATGGATCGTGGCCGAAGGATCCCTGGCCCTGGTTCTCCACGCCCACTTGCCCTACGTGCGCGCCACGGAACCCGACTCCCTGGAGGAGGACTGGTTCTTTCAGGCCCTGATCGAGTGCTATCTGCCCCTGCTCGAGGTGCTCGAGCAGGCTGCTGCTGCAGCGGATCAGCAGCCCCGACTCACCATGGGGCTTTCGCCCACCCTGCTCTCGCTGCTGGCCGATTTCACCCTGCGCCAGCGTTTCCCGGGCTGGATCGCCGTCCGCCTGCAGTTGCTGGAGAAAGCCCCTGTCGACCAGCGCGAAGCCGCTGAGCACCTGGCCGCCAGCTTCCAACGCCATCTCGAAAGCTGGACCGCCTGCGACGGTGATCTGATCCGCCGCTTCGCCGCCCTGCAGCGACAAGGGGTGCTCGACCTGCTCACCTGCGGGGCCACCCACGGCTACCTACCGCTGCTGCGCGAACACCCGGAAGCCGTGCGGGCTCAGCTGCGCACGGCGGTGCGCGAACACCATCGCCTGATCGGGGAACGACCCCTGGGCATCTGGCTGCCGGAATGCGCCTACTACGAGGGCCTGGATCACTGGATGCGCGATGCAGGGCTGCGCTACGCCGTGCTCGATGGCCATGGCCTGCTCCATGCCACTCCGCGACCGCGCTACGGGGTCTATGCCCCGATCGTGAGCCGCCAGGGAGTGGCCTTCTTCGGGCGCGACAGCGACGCCACCCTGCCGGTGTGGTCGGCTCGGGACGGCTATCCGGGCGATCCTGCCTACCGCGAATTCCATCGCGATCTCGGCTGGGATCTCCCCCAGGACGAGCTGACCAGCCTCGGGTTGCCCGGTCAGCGCCCCCTGGGCCTCAAACTCCACCGCGTCAGCGACCTCAACGCCCCCCTCGATCAGAAACTGCCCTACGAGCCGGAGGTCGCGAACCAGCGCTGCCAGGTCCACGCTCGCGATTATCTACAGGGTCGCCGAACCCAGCTGGAACGCCTCCAGGCCGGTATGGCGGTACCACCTCTGTTGGTGGCTCCCTTCGATGCGGAGCTCTTCGGCCACTGGTGGTTTGAAGGGCCCCGTTTTCTTGCCGAGCTGTTTCGCCAGGCCCCGGCTGAAGGGGTGCGCTTCAGCTCACTGCGAGGGGTGCTGGCGGATCAGCCCCAGCTCCAGCTCTGTGAACCCTGCCCGTCGAGCTGGGGGCAGGGGGGCTTCCATGACTACTGGCTCAACGACAGCAACGCCTGGATCGTGCCGGAGTGGAGCCGGGCCGGGCGGGCGATGGTGGAGCGTTGCAGCCGCGGCGTGGCCAGCGAAGCGGACCTGCGCTTGCTGCACCAGGCGGGCCGGGAGCTGCTGCTGGCCCAGTCCTCTGACTGGAGCTTCATCCTGCGGGCCGGCACCACCACCGAACTCGCCAGAGAAAGGATCGAACGCCACCTCGAACGCTTCTGGCGCCTGATGGCCGGCATCGATCGGCGCGACGACTTACCGGAGCACTGGCTGGAGCACGTGGAAGAGGAGGATGCCCTCTTCCCCCTGATTCAACCGGCTGACTGGCGAAAGCTGGGAGCTTGAGCGGTCCCGGCCCCCAGCACCAGGCCGCGCCGCAGCTCCCAGGGCGAGAGGGCAAACAGTTTGAGCATCACAGCCATCAGCCGCGGCAAGGGCAGCGTGTTGGTGAGAAAGCCAAACCAATCTTCCGTGGGCAAGGCGAAGAAGGTGGCGAAGTGACGGCGTAGCAAACCCTCAGGGAAGCCCATCAACCGCCCCAAACCGAACTGATACAGGCGATGACGCCACACCAGTTCGGCAGGCCAGAGCGCCTGCCAGCCGCGCTGTGCCAAAGCTGCTGAACCGAGCGCTGGATTCGCCAGCGCCGCCGCCAGCGCCTGAGCGAGATCGGGGCCGCGTCGCAGCAACGCCCCCAGCATGTAGCCCGAGGCTGGATGCACCATGCTCGCCGCCCCACCGAAGGCCAAGACCGCCTGACGGCGATCCGGCAGGGGCAGATTCATCGGAAACAGGCAGAACTCCTCATGCAGCACCTCGGTGATGGCCACACCGCGCTGATCGAGGCGTTGCTGCAGCCGTTGCTTGAGCACGTCGTAAGGAACCCCCGGTGCCAGGGCGAGGGAGGTCTCCTCCACGAAGAACACCCCATCGCCCAGATCCATCGCATAGAGGAAGGTGGGCGGTTCGCGGCGCTGCGCTGGGCTGAGGTGATCGCAGCGGTAATCCATCAGCACAAACCGGCCCGCCTCGATGGGGTTCTTGGAGAACCGCCCCACCACGCCATAGGCCGCTTGCCCCGCCACCGCGCCCTGATCCGGTCTCTGGATGTGCGGCGTCTGCGCGCCGGAGGCATCGATCACCAACCGCGCGTTGAGCGAATGGCCCGAGGCGCAACGCACCGTGGTGGTCGCCAACCCAGCCACCACCCGTTCAGCGCGGTCCTGGTGCCAGGTCACCCCCGCCATCCGATCCAGCCAGTGGCGCTGCAGAGCGGCCCGATCCAAGAGGCCGTAGTCAAGGCGATGAGATGTGCACTGGTTCTGGGGCGTGGATCCACCCGCACCGAAATAACTGACCGTGTCACTCCAGCGATGCCCGAGCAGTGACTCAAGCCCCAGGGGCTTGAGCTCATCAGCCCAGATGCCGTAGGTGTTGGGCCAGGGAGCCTCGACGGGGTCCGGGGCGAGACCTGCCACCACCACGCCCCGTTGCGTCAATTCTGAGGCGATGCAGAGGGCAGCCGGGCCACCCCCCAACACCAGCACATCCACACAGCCGGAAGCAGCCTGGCCATCCACCAAGGTCAGTCGTCCTGCGGCTCAACGCTGGCCGTGACCTCAGCAGCCTCCCCACCGCCGCCACCATCGTCGGACTCCGCCTCAGGCGGCACCAACACCACCTCCGAGAGGCGATCGCCCTTGTCGAGTCGCTGCAGGCGCACACCAGTAGCGGCGCGCGACTGCTGCGGAATCGCATCAGCACTGGTGCGAACGATCACGCCCCTCTCGCTCACCAGCAACACTTCCTCGCCCGCACCCAGCACGCGCAATCCCACCAGAACATCGCTATCGGTGCGGAACTTGATCGCCCGCAGCCCCATGCCGGCTCGCTTCTGCAGACGGAACTGGGTCACCGGCACCCGCTTGCCCAGGCCGGAAGCCGAAGCCACCAGCACCCAGGGCCCCTCGGAAGCCGTGGGTCCGACCTCCGCATCCGCCTCAGCCTCACCGCCGTCATCGGAACTCTGGGCCACCCGATCGGCGAGCTCCACGGGCAACACATCCATGCTCACCAGCGCATCGCCCTCGCGCAGATTCATCGAGCGCACACCGCGGGCGGTCCGCCCAAGCGGACGCAACTCTTCATCGCTGAGACGGAAATGAATGGTCATGCCCGCCCGCGATCCGATCAGCACGCTGTCGCCGGGCACCGCCAAACGTACCCAGGTGAGGGCATCACCGTCCTCAAGCCCGATCGCAATCAAGCCGTTGGAGCGGATGTTGCTGAACGCCGACAGGCGCGTGCGCTTGATGTAGCCCCCCTGGGTAAGCATCAGCAGATCGGTGTCGTCATTGAATTCCGACACCGCCAACAGTGAGGTGATCAACTCCTCGCGCGGAATCGGCAGCAGCTGCACCACCGGCGTGCCCTTGGCGGTCCGACTGCATTGGGGGACCCGGTAGGCAGGCAGGGCATAGGCCACGCCCCGGTCGCTGAACAACAACAGCGTGTCGTGATCGTTGCAACCGATGAACAGCTTCACGGCCTCTTCACCCTGGCTGCGGGTGCCGGCCCTGCCGCGGGTGCCGCGACTGGTGGCCTCAAATTCGCTCACAGGCATCCGTTTGAGATACCCCGTTTCGGTGAGCAACACCACCGAGCGCTCGTTCGCGATCAGGTCGATGTCGTCCAGCCCGCCGGCAAGGTCGAGGATTTCCGTCCGCCGCTCGATCGGATAGCGATCGCGCAACTGGGTGAGTTCCTCCTGGATGAGCCCGAACACCCGCTCCCGCCGGCCGAGAATGTCTTTGTAGTCAGCGATCTTGGTGACGAGATCTTCGTGTTCGAGGCGAATCTTGTCGGCTTCCAGTGCCGTGAGCCGTCGCAACTGCATCTGCAGGATGGCATCGGCCTGAATCTCGCTGAGGCCATGGCGCTCCTGCAGCTGCTGACGTGCCGTTGCGGTGTCGGGGGCTGCCCGGATCAGGGCAATGATCGGATCAAGCTGATCAAGGGCAAGCAGCAAGCCCAGCAGAATGTGGTCGCGTTCTTCGGCCTTGCGCAGCAGGTAGCGGGTGCGCCGCTCGATCGTCTCGACCCGGAAGTCGAGGAACACCTCAAGCATCTTGCGCAGGGTGAGCAGGATCGGCTCGCCATTCACCAGCGCCAGCATGTGGGCACTGAAGTTGCTCTGCAGGGGCGTGAGCTTGAACAGGTTGTTGAGAACGACCTGCGGATAGGCATCACGGCGCAACTCCACAACGATGCGCATGCCGTCGCGATCGCTCTCGTCGCGAATGTCGGAGATGCCTTCGAGTTTCTTGTCGTTGACCATCTCGGCGATGCGCTCGATCAGCGCCGCCTTATTGGTCTGATACGGCAACTCGGTGATGATCACTGCATCGCGGTCGGGACGACCCGGAGCCTCGATCGTCTCGATCGCCGCCACTCCCCGCATTGTCACCGAGCCACGGCCTGTGAGGTAGGTCTCCTTGATGCCGCTGCGCCCGAGGATCTGACCACCGGTGGGAAAGTCGGGCCCCGGGATGATGCGCATCAGGGCGTTGTCATCGAGCTCAGGGTTCTCGATCAGGGCCAGTAATCCATTGATCAACTCGCCCAGATTGTGCGGTGGGATGTTGGTGGCCATGCCCACGGCGATACCGGAAGAGCCGTTGAGCAACAGCTGGGGGATCCGGGCCGGCAACACGGTCGGCTCCTGCTGGGAGCCATCGAAGTTGTCGGCGAAATCAACCGTTTCCGCCTCGATATCTTCCAGCAGGCTGTCGGTGGTGAGGGACTGCAGCCGCGATTCGGTGTAACGCATGGCCGCCGGCGGATCGTTGTCGACCGAGCCGAAATTCCCGTGCCCATCAATCAGGGGCATCGACATCGAGAAGGTCTGGGCCATGCGCACCAGAGCGTCGTAGACAGCCGTGTCGCCGTGGGGGTGGTATTTGCCGAGCACCTCGCCCACCACACGGGCGCATTTCCGGTAAGGCCGATCGCTGGTGAGCCCCAGTTCGTACATGGCGTAAAGGATGCGCCGATGCACCGGTTTGAGACCGTCGCGGGCGTCGGGCAAGGCACGCCCGACGATCACACTCATCGCGTACTCCAGATAGGAGCGCGACATCTCATTGCGCAGATCGGTCTGGATGATCCGGTCGTCGGACTCGCCGGGACCGCCGCTGCCGGGCCCCACTGGATCCGCCATAAAAGACCTGATTGCCACTTCTCACTTTATCGCGACTGGCACAGACCCGCCGAGACCACTCCCCTTATGCTCCGTTCCCTGATCCGCGCGGCCTGCCATGACGACCGACCCCACCAGCAGCACCCCCGCAGAGACCAACGCAGAGCCCGTTCAGACGGACCCTATCGAGGAAGCTCCTGCGCTCGACCCGGCGATCGCCAGCCAGGTCACGATTCCCGCCCTTGCCAATGCCCAGGACGGCGATAGCAACGCGACAGACCCCGGCGGGGAATGGGAGCTGCTGAGCGCCAAGATCGGCGGTTGGTGGCAGGAACAGAATCTGGGTGAGCAGTGGCAACGCCTGCGCAAGCCGTTGCTGCTGGCCGGTGGCCTGGTGGGATTGATTCTGGTGCTGCGCATCTACAGCGCCGTGCTGGCGGCTATCGCCAGCGTGCCACTGGCGCCGCGCCTGTTCGAACTGGTTGGCGTGTCCTGGCTGGTCTGGTTCAGCGTCACACGGCTGATCCGCAGCGACGAGCGCCGCAAAGTGGTCTCAGGGCTGAGCCTCCGCTGGCAGGCCTTCCGTGGCGGCAGCAGCCAATGAGCAGCGGGCGCTGCCGCGCCGATCACCAGGTGATCAGGGCGTCGCTTGGTAGTTTGTCTCGATTCTTCATTGGCTCGCGGTGAACATTCAGCTCGGTCGCTCCAAGGTTGTTCGCCGGGCCTATGGCATCGATGAAATCGCCCTGGTTCCGGGCGGTCGCACCGTCGATCCGGAGGTCACAGACACCCGCTGGAGCCTGGGGGGCATCGAACGGGAGATCCCGATCATCGCCAGCGCCATGGACGGCGTCATGGACGTGGACATGGCCGTGCGCCTGTCCGAACTGGGTGCTCTTGGCGTTCTGAATCTCGAGGGGGTCCAGACCCGCTACGAGGATCCCAACAGCGTGCTGGATCGGATTGCCGCTGTGGGCAAAGACGCCTTCGTGCCCTTGATGCAGGAGATCTACAGCCAACCGGTGCAGGAGACGCTGATTCGCCAGCGGATCGAAGCGATCAAGGCCAAAGGAGGCATTGCCGCCGTGAGCGGCACGCCCGTGGCGGCTCTGCGCTTCGGCAAGGCGATCGCCGAAGCCGGGGCCGACCTCTTCTTCGTGCAGGCCACGGTGGTGTCTACCAATCACATCGGCCCGGAAGGGCAAGACACCCTCGACCTGGAAGCACTGTGTCGGGACCTGGGGCTGCCGGTGGTGATCGGCAATTGCGTCACCTATGACGTGGCCCTGCAACTGATGCGCGCTGGCGCTGCCGGTGTGATGGTGGGCATCGGCCCCGGCGCGGCCTGCACCTCACGCGGCGTTTTGGGTGTGGGCATCCCCCAGGCCACCGCGGTCGCTGACTGCGCTGCTGCTCGAGCGGACTATGAGCAGGAATCCGGCCGCTACGTGCCGATCATTGCTGACGGGGGCATCGTGACCGGTGGTGACATCTGCAAATGCATCGCCTGCGGTGCCGACGCGGTGATGATCGGATCGCCGATTGCCCGGGCGGCCGAGGCCCCTGGCCGAGGCTTCCACTGGGGCATGGCCACCCCCAGCCCTGTGCTGCCACGAGGCACCCGAATCAACGTGGGCAGCACGGGAAGCCTGGAGCAGATCCTGCGCGGCCCCGCCAAACTCGATGACGGCACCCACAACCTCCTCGGCTGCCTGAAAACCTCGATGGGCACCCTCGGCGCCCAGACGATCCGCGACATGCAGCAGGTGGAAGTGGTTGTCGCCCCGTCCTTGCTCACCGAGGGCAAGGTGTATCAGAAAGCGCAGCAACTGGGCATGGGCAAGTAACCCCAACCACACACCAGCAGCCATGTTGCGTCTCACTGGAGAGGCGCAAGACAAGCGTTAATCTTCTGGTGTGGGGGCTTCGGCCCACACACTCCTCACACCCCCCGGCCCGACGCGTTCGGGCTTTTTGTCTTCCCAGCAACGGTGGATCACAGTTCGCACCAGGACTGTTCCTGTTCTGAAAAATCCCGATCCCGGTTGCTAAATTTCGCTCAACCAACGGTCAGATCGAATGTCCAGCGCAGCTGCCGTCACCGACGCATCCTTCGAACAGGACGTCCTCCAGAGCGACGTGCCCGTGCTGGTGGATTTCTGGGCTCCCTGGTGTGGGCCTTGCCGCATGGTGGCCCCGATCGTGGATGAGATCTCCAAGGAATTCGAAGGCAAGATCAAGGTCTTCAAACTCAACACAGACGAAAACCCCAACGTTGCCAGCCAGTACGGCATCCGCAGCATTCCCACCTTGATGGTCTTCAAAGGGGGTCAGAAAGTGGACACCGTGGTGGGAGCCGTTCCCAAAGCCACCCTGTCTGGCACCATCTCCAAATACCTCTGATCACGCCGTCACCCTTGAGGATCGGCCTGATCGATTACGGAATGGGGAATCTGCACTCCGTGCTGACTTCCTTTCAGCGCTTGGGGGTAGGTCTGTGCATTGTCCAGAGTCCAGAGTCACTCAAGAGCTGTGATGCGCTCATTCTTCCTGGGGTTGGAGCTTTCGACCCCGCCATGAGCCAACTGGAGGCTACCGGACTGGTGCCTGAGCTGAAGCTCTGGGGAACAGAGGATCGCCCGCTGCTTGGAATCTGCCTGGGTTTGCAGTTGCTGTTTGACAGCAGCGACGAGGGCCAGCGGGCCGGACTTGGCCTGTTGAGCGGCCACGTCACTCGCCTTCCCGAGGATGCAGGCGAGAGAATTCCCCATATGGGCTGGGCCCATTTGCAGCGGCTCCATCCCTGCCCGGTGCTGCATCACGAGGATCCCCAGGCGTGGATGTATTTCGTGCATTCCTATGCGGCCCAACCCAGCGACGACTGGGTGCGCGCTGCCAGCGCCCCCTTCGGCAGCGATGTCGCCACCGCGATTGTGTGGAAAGGCCGCATCGGCGCCTGCCAGTTCCATCCGGAAAAATCGGGTCGCGCCGGCCAACGCCTGCTCCAGCATTGGCTCAGCTGGCTGCAACAAGGCGCTCCCCCGGCGAGTGCTTCAGCGTGAGGGTGTGAATCGGAAGGGGGGGGCGAAAGGTCAACTCCGCCTGAGCAGCGGTCGACGTCTCCAGAGCCCACGCGGCTCCGAGACCCGTCCGACCACAGGAATGGTGCGCGCCGCCGTCATGAACAAGCTCGCCCCGCGTCTGCATGGATGCCATTGGCTCGACCTGTGCAGCGGCAGCGGCGTGATGGCTTGCGAAGCGATTGATCGGGGGGCAAGCCGCGTGGTGGCAATCGAACGCCATCGCGGCACAGCCGCGATCTGCAGAGCCAATCTACAAACCGCCGCATCAGGCGTTGATCCAGTCCCCAGGCTGCAAGTGGTGAGTGCCGACTTGATCAGTTGGTTGAAGCGAGGTCGCCCCGGCGACGATCCTGGCTTCGATCTGGTCTATTTCGATCCTCCTTACTCCGCCAACCTCTACAGCCCAGGCCTGGAGGCGCTGCGCTGCGGTTCATGGCTGCGGCCAGGGGCTCTTGTGATCTGCGAACACGCCGCCAATGACCCACCCAGCGTGGATAGGGGCTGGGATCTGATCGATCAAAGGCGCTACGGCAGCTGTGGCGTGCTGGTCCTCAGCCTCCGAGAGCACTGCCCCGGCGGTACTGATTCCAGGCCGCCACGAACAGACCGAGCAGGGTGACCGGGATCAGACCGAGAACGATGCCGCAGAGCAGGGGTTCGATCATGGAGTCGCGCCCGATGAAAAGATTGAGCACAATTGTTCCATGGCCAGGACGCCTTTGCGATGGCACCGTCATCAACCGCTGCAGCGCCCGCCGGTCGTCATCGGGGCCTGATCACCGGGCTTGTGATCCTGGCGGCTGTCGCCTGCATCGTGCTGGTGCTCTGGGTGATGGGCAACGCCAGCCGCGATCCCTACGTGCAGGCCACCCGCATGCTCAACGGCGATGCGGACCATGGCGGGCAGGTGTTCCGCATCAACTGCGCCGGCTGCCATGGCATTGCCGCCCAGGGGCTGGTGGGCCCCAACCTTCACGGCGTGGCAGACCGTCGCAGCGACCCCTCGATCATCCATCAGGTCGTCAGCGGCGCGACCCCTCCCATGCCCCGTTTTGAGGTGGAGCCTCAGACGATGGCCGATCTGCTCGCCTACCTGAAATCCCTGGAATGAGCCAGGTCAACACCCCTGGCGCACCACGGCTCTGTGTCGTGCTGATAGAGCCGGCTGGACCGATCAACCTGGGCAGCGTCGCCCGCCTCTGTGCCAATTACGCCATCAATGATCTGCGTCTGGTGGCACCACGCTGCGATACCGCCGACCCCGAGGCCCGCCGCATGGCCGTGCATGGCCAGACCGTTCTGGAATCGGCGACTCACTATCCCGACCTGATCAGCGCCCTTCAAGGTTGCCGCCGCGTGGTTGCCACCTGCGGCCGCCTCGATCACGGCACCATCCCATTGCACCCACCGGAACACGTGTTGCCCTGGCTGCTGGCTGACCATGGAGCAACTGAAGCGAGCCAGGCCGCCGCTGCACTCGTGTTCGGGCGCGAAGACCGCGGCTTGAGCAATGACGAATTGCTGCTCAGCCAGCGGGTGATCTCTCTGTACAGCAATCCCCACTACCCCTCCCTCAACCTCTCGCACGCCGTGGCCGTGGTGCTGCACGAACTGGAGCGTTGCCGGCGCCAACCGGCTGCCTCCCCGGCGCTGGATCTGGATCCGGCCGCGCCGCAACAGCTGGATGATTGCCTCGAGGCTGCCCGCAGCCTGCTCCTGGAGACGGGCTTCCTGCTGGAGCACACCGCCCATGCCCGCATGGCCAAAGTGCGGGCGCTGTTGCAACGGGCCCTGATCCGCAGCGATGAGGTGGCCATGCTCCGCGGCATGGTGCGTCAACTGCGCTGGGCACTCAAGCAACAACGCCCTTAACCTCGGGCGACCCAACGCAACCCCCCGGTGAGCAGCAGCCGTTCCAGACGCCAAGATCCCGGCTGGCGCCGCCCCCTGCTGCTGCTGCTGCGCCTGCTGCTGATGGGCGTGGGGCTGGGTGTGATCAGCGGATCCGCCTTGAAGATGCTGGCGCCCCAGGTGCAGCAGGGCAACCTGACACTCCCCGCCTGGCTGAATCTCGATCTGCTCCAGGGGGCGGCCCTTGCTCCGGCACGCCAGCCCCAGAAGACAAAGACCCCCGGCAACGTGGCCACAAGCCTGGGTCGCTTCGAGACCAAGGAGGAAATCACCGCCCTGAGCCAACGCTGGCAAGCGCTGGCAGCCGCTGAAAAGGATCTCCAGGCCAGCGCCTTTCTGCTGAAGCTCGACGATGGGCGTTACGCGGAACTGAGCCCCGACACGGCCTTGCCCGCTGCCAGCTCGATCAAAACCCCGATTCTGCTGGTGGCGCTGGAGCTGCTCGATGCCGGCAACCTCAGCTGGAACGAACCACTCACCCTCAGCAAAACCACGGTGGGTGGTGGCGCCGGCTGGATGGCCTCGAAACCTCTGGGCAGTCGCTTTCCCACCCACGAAGTGGCCACGGAAATGATCCGGGTGAGCGACAACACCGCCACCAATCTGTTGATCGAACGGGTCGGGGGGAAGAAGTTGCTCAATGAACGTTTCAACGCTCTGGGCCTCAGCGCCACAGTGGTGAACAACTGGCTGCCCGACCTGGAGGGCACCAACACCACCAGCGCACGCGATCTCGCCCGTTCGATCGCCCTGGTGGACACTGGCGAGGTTTTGAGCACCCGCAGCCGTGATCTGTTCCGGGAGGTGATGGGCACCTCGCGCACCAACCGCCTGCTGCCTGGAGGCCTGCTCAAGGGCCTGGGCGGCGAGCAGGGGGAACCGGATGACAGCCTGATGGTGAAGGGCTACCGGGTGCTCAACAAGACCGGAGACATCGGCATCGCCTACGCCGATGCGGGCCTGATCGAATTGCCCGATGGCAGTCGGGCCGTCGCGGCCTTTCTGGTGAAGGGTCCCTTCAATGACCCCCGCTCCACCGAACTGATCCGCTCCATGGCTGCCGCCATGGCTCCGGTGCTCAAGCCCAAACCGCCGCTCCCACGCAAGTCACCTAAAACTGAGGCGCCTGCTCCACCGCAGCCATGACGGCCCCGCGCCTGCTTCGCACCCTCGCCGCCCTCCCCCTGCTGCTGGCTCCCCTGCCTGCGGCCAGGGCGAACGGCCCCGGCCCTTCAGCATCCCCACCGGCGGTGAGCTTCCAGCAGCGCCAGCAGCAGGTGCGCCCCCTGCCGGGTCAGCTCGATGGCGTGCTGATGGTGAACGACAACAATCCCGAGCTGATCACGGGCGAGGGCATCCTGCTCTCCACCTTCCCCGAGGCTCCAGGCCTCAACCTCGCCCTCAACGGTCGCTTTGATCTGTTCAGCCATCACGTGTATGCCGGCAAGCCGGGAGAGCTGAACTCCACGCTCTGGCTGGCGGTGCTGGTGCAGCCTGTGGGTGACCAACCGGTGACGCTGGAGCTTCTCGGCGGCAGCACCTCCCTCTCCCAGGCCACCCGCAAGGGGCAGACCGCAGCACCGTTCCTGCCGCTTCCCAACCTGATGGCGGAAACCAGCACACCGATCGCTGCCGGGCCCGGCAGCCGGGTAGCCGGCGACCTGCTGCGGCGCGAACGGGCTCCGGAGCTGTCCAGCCGTTGGGAGATCGCCCCCGGCGAAGCCAGTGCTCTGGTGATGCTGCCGATCCCGGTGGCTGGCCTGGATCCGCTGCTCAACGGCCGCAATCTGCAGCTGCGCCTGCGCAGCTCTGCCCCGATCCATCTCGCCACCCTGGCGGCCTACGGCAGCGGCAAACGCGCCCCCACGCTCGCCCGCTGGCAGGAGCTGCTGGCCTCCGGCACGCTCAGCCCGAAAGAACACAAGCCCACGCCCAGGGGCAGCACCGGCAAGATCGTCTATTCCCGCGTCAGCGGCGTGCAGGTTGGCAGCCTCTGGAAAGCCACCCTCACCGACCCCGGCGCCAACAGCCTGAACGTGCAGGAGGCGCCGATCTCCTGGCCGATCAGCAGCCTGGATCGGGGCGATCTCGGCACCGGCCAGGTGCAGACCGCGGAACTGAAGGTGTTCTCCGAGGGCACGGCCTGGGCCGCCCATGGGAACTACGGCGTGGAGTACGACCTCACCCTCCCCCTGCGCAATCCCGGGTCTGGGCGGCGCCGGGTGGTGGTGGCGCTGGACTCTCCCTTCAAGAACGGCAGCACCAACCGCAGCCTGCGCTTCCAATCGCCAGCCAAAGGCCCGGTGATGTTTCGCGGGCCGATCGAGGTGAGCGGCCTCGACGGCAGCCAGGGCCGACCAGCCGGAGCGCGTCGCTTCCATCTGGTGCTGCGCCAGGGGGAGGAGGGGCCAGCGCTGGGCACGGTGACGCTTGCACCAGGCGAAAGCCGTCGGGTGCGGGTGCGGCTGATCTATCCCGCCGATGCGACACCGCCACAGGTGCTCTCCATCCTGCCTGTGAAACAATCCACCCCTGTGCCGAGCGTCAGCCCGTGAGTTCAACCCGGAAGCGCAGGGTCTTCCCCTTCACCGCCGTGATCGGCCAGGAGGAGATGAAGCTGGCCCTGCTGCTCAATGTGATCGACCCGCGCATCGGCGGCGTGATGATCATGGGCGACCGTGGCACCGGGAAATCCACCACGATTCGCGCCCTCGCCGACCTGCTCCCGGGCATTGAGGTGGTGGCCGGCGATCCCTACAACAGCTCGGCGACCGACCCCGATCTCCAGAGCAGCGAGGTGAGCCAGCGCCTGGAGCATGGCGAGAAGCTGGCCACCGAAACCCGCCAGGTGCCCATGGTGGACCTGCCCCTTGGCGCCACCGAAGACCGCCTCTGCGGCACGATCGATATTGAGAAAGCACTGAGCGAGGGGGTTCGTGCATTTGAGCCCGGGCTGCTGGCCAAGGCCAACCGCGGCCTGCTGTATGTGGATGAGGTGAATCTGCTCGACGATCACCTGGTGGATGTGCTGCTCGATTCCGCCGCCTCGGGTTGGAACACCGTGGAACGGGAAGGCGTGTCCGTGCGGCACCCGGCCCGCTTTGTGCTGATCGGCTCCGGCAACCCGGAAGAGGGTGAACTACGGCCCCAGCTGCTCGATCGCTTCGGCATGAGCGTGGAGGTGCGCACGGTGCGTG
>CALGVO010000197.1 GCA_937930135.1 uncultured Synechococcus sp.
GCAACAACCGCCCAGCTTTTGCAATCCGTGCCCAGTCGGCGATGGTGTTCAACGATGGCGAGCTGGTGATCCTGGAGGGCCAGGTGCAACTGCAGCAGCTTCAGGGCCAGAAGGTGTTGATCAGCGGCGATCGGTTGCGTTGGACCCCTGGCCAATCCCTGCTGGTGATGGAACAACGCCCCCAGGCCGATGACGCCAGCAGCCGGATTCGCTCCACCACGGCCCAGCTGCGCCAGGACACCCAGCAACTCAGGCTCAACGGTGTGGTGCAGCTCGAGCAATGGACCGGCAAGGTCGACAAACAAGCGGCTCCCACCACGGTGATCCGCACCGGTGTGACCGATTGGAATCTCAGCAATGGTGATCTCAAGGCCCGCGGACCCGTCCTCGGTCAGCGGCGGGACGACCACAACACCCCGCAGCAATTGCAGGCCAGTCGGCTCACGGGAAACACCCAGAAGGGATTCATCGATCTGATCGAACCGGTGCAGGTGCGGATCCCCAAACGCCAAGGCCTGCTTGAGGCCCTCACCACCCGTTGGAATTTTCAGAAGGAGACCCTCACCAGCAGCGAACCGTTCCGGGCCCGCATGGAGCAATCGAGCCTCAGCGGCCAGAACTTCCGCGTCAACCTCAAGGACACCACCGTGCTGGTGACCGGTGGCTGTCGCCTGAAGCAGCCCGGTGATCAGCTCGATGCGGAGCGATGCCTCTGGAACTGGAGTGATGACGCGGTGCTCGCCGAAGGCCAGGTGGTGTTGCGGCGCCAGGCCAATGACCAGATCACGCGCAGCCAGAGGCTTGAGGGCAAGGTGGGCAAGAAAGGTCTGGTGGTGTTCTCCGCCCCGGGCGACAAGGTGCGCTCCCAGCTCAGCCTGGAGGAGGGCCGTCCAGGACCTCAGAAGAAGCGCAAGCCAGCTCCAGTGTCGTTCTGAGCCGTTCGCACCAACCGCTGAACCAGCGTTCATCGGCGCGGGTGAAACAGCGTTCCGACCAGCCGCCGAGCACCACCCAGCCCCGCTGGCCGAGGGGGTGCACCATCACGGCCGGCAGGTGGGGCACCACCGCATCAAATTCGTCGCGGCCGGGATACAGCGCCGTTTTCACCAGCGACACCAGCTGTTGTTGCTCCCGGGCGCGGCTACAGATCGCGCCGGGATGAAACGGGCGATCGCTGATCAGCCCCCGCCTCAGGAGCACCTCCCCGTCCCAGCTCACCAGGATCGTGGCGGCGGAGGTGGCGGTGAGCAGCATCTGGCTGCCCCAGGCCAGTTCGAGCCGTTCCGCCTCGGTGAGATCGGGCTTGAGCACAAAGCCCTGCTCCGCGCTGAGTGCCACCGCCTCCGCCGCCAGGGGCACGGCGCGGGTCCAGAGCACCGCCACCAGCATCAGCCCCACACCCGCCAGGCCGGCGATCACCTCCGCCCGCTGCAGGCTCGGCTCGATGGTTGGTGCCGTGAGGCCGTTGACAACGGCCAGAACGAGCACCAGCACACCGGCAGACAGGGTGATGCGGGCGGCGGCTGGCATGAAGGAAGGCGAAACAGCTGTCAGATCGCTGCACTCTTGCTCAAATGGGGTGGCAAACACCAGCGGGTATGACTGAGGCCGAAGCCTTTGCCGCCGTGGCTCTCGGAGCCGTGGCCTGTGATGGCGTCCTTGGCAAGGACGAAGCGCATGCCTTGCGGCGCCAACTCGAATATCGCTCGCCCTACAAAGACCGGAGCGAAGAGGAGATGGCGGCGCTGTTCGACACGCTGCTCACCGTGCTGCGGGAGCAGGGGATCGATCAGCTGATCAACCAGGCCCTCCCCCAGCTCAAGCCCCATCAGCAGGAAACGGCCCTGGCGGTGGCCGCCCAGCTGGTGCATGCCGATCGCAAGGTGGGAGCTTCAGAAGCTGATTTCCTCAGCCAACTCGGCGCCAAGTTGGTGTTGCCGGAAGGTCGCGCCGAGGCGGTGGTCGGAGCGATCATGGCCCTCAACCGCGACAGCCTGGCCGACTGACGGCAGACTGCCTGTATCAGGCCTTTCCATCGATGCCGAGGATCTCGAAGCTGCTGGCCGGACTCGCCGCCGCCTTCCTGTCGTTGTTGCTGTTGGTTCCTGCGGCCCTGGCCGTGGCGCCCCAGGATTTTCCTGCGGTGGCTCCGGAGGAGCCGGTGCTGGATGCGGCGGATGTGCTCAGTCGCGCCAGCCGCAGTGAACTCAGCGCCAGGCTCGATCAGCTCGATGAGCAGCGCCTCGATGCCCGATTGGTGACCGTGCGTCGGCTCGACTATGGCCTCAGCCTTTCCGCCTTCGGTCAGGATCTGATTGCCCAGTGGTCGAACCAGGCTTCCAGTGATCCGATCCTGCTGTTTCTGATCGAGGCGCAGAACAAGCAGGCCGCTGTGGTGGCCGATCCTTCCCTGAGCCAGCGATTGCCCGACGAATTGTTGCGCAGCACCGGACGCACCACCATGAGCCAGCCCTTGCGGGATGGTGATCGCTACCGGCAGGCCAGCCTGGATGGAATCGAGCGCCTCGCCGTGGTTCTCGATGGCGGCGAAGACCCTGGTCCGCCGGTGGAGGTGGAGCGCACCACTCTGCCCACCAACATTCCCAGCAAAGAGGAAACCCAGAGCAGCAATGCCTTCACCTGGGTGGTGGTGTTGCTGGTGGTGGGCACCATCGTTCCGATGGCCACCTGGTGGGTCTTCTCCCGCTGACCCTGGCTGAGAAGACGATCATGCGCAACTGGATCAGCACCTTCGGTCAGGCGAACGATCGCGATGTGAACAGCGATCTGGATCGGGGCTATGAAGCCGCCCTGCTGATCCAGAGCCTGGAGCTGGAGTATTACGGCGATCGTCCGATCCGCACCGATCTTGAGCTGTCCGTTCCTCGCTCGGTGCAGGCCACCGTCTTGCGCAAATTCCGGGCCGCCCTGAGTGTGTGTCGCACCAGCCTCGACAAGCTCCAGGGGCAACGCGGCCAGCTCGACATGCAGGAGCTGCGTCAGCTGCAGCTGATTGAAAGTGTGGTGAGCCGCTATTCGCCGCGGCGCACGGCCGCCGCCCCCACGATGAGCCGAGCGCCCGACCCGCTGCCCCGCTCTCTGCTCGGTGTGGTCGACACCGTGCGTCGACAGTTGGATCCCACCGCCGAAGCGACCCTGGTGGCCGGCTTCCGGCGGCGCCGTGATTCCACCTTGATCTCGCTCAAGGTGTTGTTGCTGTTGATCCTGGTGCCCCTGCTGGTGCAACAGGTGAGCCGCACCTATGTCATCAGCCCCTTGGTGGACCGCTACGCCCCCGATCTTCCCTTCCTCAGCTATCCGAAACCGCAGCTGGAGGAGCAGGCTGTGGAGAAACTGCGTGTGTACAAGGCGGAGATTGAATTTGATGCGCTTCTGCGCGGCAAAGGTATTCCCAGTGACGTCGACCTGCAACAGGCCCTCACCCTCAAGGCACAAGAACTGAAGGAGGAGGCGGATTCCGAGAGCACCCACGCCGTCAAGAACGTGTTCTCAGACATTGCCGCCCTGTTTGCCTTCGTGGGCGTGTGTCTGGTGAGCCGCGAGGAACTGCGAGTGTTGCGTGGTTTCTTTGATGAAGCGGTGTATGGCCTCAGTGATTCCGCCAAGGCCTTCGCGATCATTCTTTTCACCGACATCTTCGTGGGCTTCCACAGCCCCGAGGGTTGGACGGTGCTGCTCGATGGCATCGCCAATCACTTCGGGTTCCCGGCCCGGGATAACTTCATCCTGTTGTTCATCGCCACCTTCCCGGTGATCCTGGCGACGATCTTCAAGTATTGGATCTTCCGCTATCTCAACCGCGTCAGCCCCTCCTCCGTGGCGACCCTGCGCGGCATGAATGGGGGTGGTTGATCGGCTTGAGGCCTGCGGCGAGCGGGATCTCATCCTGGTGAGTGGTCCCAGCCGGAGCGGCAAGAGCCGTTGGGCGGAACACCTTCTGGGCCACCATCCCGCCGTGACCTATGTGGCCACCTCCGATCGAAGACCCGAGGATCCCGCCTGGCAGGAGCGCTTGCGCCTGCATCGTCTGCGCCGCCCCGTGGCCTGGCAGCTGCTCGAATGCGGCCCGGCCTTGGCGTCAGGCTTAAAAACGATTGCAGCGGATCGGGCCCTGTTGATTGATTCCCTCGGAGGCTTTGTGGCCTGGCATCTGGAGCTCGGCGAGTCGCAATGGCATGCCACTGTTCAGGAGCTGCTCACTGCTCTGCAGACCCGCAAGCCTCCTGTGGTGCTGGTGATCGAGGAGACGGGCTGGGGCCTGGTGCCCCCCACCGCGATCGGTGGCCTGTTCCGCGATCGGCTCGGAGCCCTGGCTCAGCACCTTGAGGGCCTGTCCAGCCGCAGCTGGTTGGTGGTGCAGGGCCGCGCCATCGATCTTCATCAGGTGGGGCATCGGGTGCCATGACATCAGCGATGCTGGCGCCTGCCCCCCTGCGCATCGCCCTCTATGAGCCGCAGATCCCGCCGAACACCGGCAACATCGCCCGCACATCAGCGGCCTTCCAGCTGCCCCTGGCCCTGATCGAGCCGTTGGGCTTCAGCCTCGAGGATCGCTATCTCAAACGGGCAGGTCTCGACTACTGGCCCCATGTGCAGCTGAGCACCCACAGCGATGTCGAAGCATTTCTCGCAGCCCTTCCCACTCCGTTTCGCCTGATCGGTTGCAGTCGCCATGGCGGCACGGCCCTGCCTCAGATGCGATTTGAACCGGGGGATGTGCTGCTGTTCGGACGGGAGGATCTTGGCCTGCCCCAGAGCGTGCGAGCGCGCTGCGACCAGCTCTGCACGATCCCGATGCCCGGTGGCGCAGCAGTGCGCAGCCTCAATCTTTCGGTGGCAACCGCGCTTGTGAGCTTCCAGGCCGGTCTGCAACTCGGCATGTGGTGATTGCCTGGCTGAACCACGCACCCTTGCACAGGGGTGTTCGACCCGTTACTTTCAGCCGGTCTCCGGGTCGTGGCGGCTTCTCCGGAGTTGTTGTTCCTTCTTTTTTGTATGAAGCCCCTGCTGGTTCTCACCACCACGTCAGCGCTTCCCGTTCTTGGCTTGATTGCCCTTGGACAGCAGCCTGGAATCGCCGACGGGGCCAGACCAGTCAGCCAGCAACAACTCCTCGCTTCGCTGCCGACCCTGCAGACCAAGTTCTGGATCCAGACCAGTCGCGATACCAACCTTGAAGCGCTGGCCGCTGAACTGGATTTGCCCCTCAAAGACTTAGCTCAACTCAATGAGCAAGCGACCTCGGCAACGATGAGCAAGGGGCAGTGGTTGATTCTGCCCATCAAGGTGGAGAGCCGTCTCAGCCGCAGCCTGTCACTCGATGCCACCAGCATCCGCAGAACTGCGCCGGTGTCGACGCCTCCGGCGCCAGTCGCGGAAGTGAAGGTGCAGCGTGGCGATTCCATTGCCACGATCGCCAAAAACCATGGCCTGAGCCTCACCCAGTTTCGCAACCTCAATCCGGGAATGGACCTGGCCCGCCTGGTGGTGGGATCCACCGTGCGTGTGGCCGAAGCCACCCCGCGGCAGTTGTTGGCGATACGCCCCAGTGTCTCCGGTGGT
The DNA here is from genome assembly GCA_937930135.1 of uncultured Synechococcus sp. GTDB lineage: Bacteria > Cyanobacteriota > Cyanobacteriia > PCC-6307 > Cyanobiaceae > Synechococcus_C. The sequence continues at coordinate 5,584 of CALGVO010000197.1, forward strand.
GCCAGCTGGCCCAAACTTCCCAACTTGCCAGGCGCTTCACGCCCCCAGGGTGAGAGTCAGGCGTTCATCTGGCCGGCGAAGGGCGTGTTCACCTCTGGGTATGGCTGGCGCTGGGGTCGGATGCACAGGGGGATCGACATCGCCAACAACGTCGGCACCCCGATCGTGGCCGCTAAGGATGGTCTGGTGGTGTTTTCCGGCTGGAGCAGTGGCTACGGCTATCTCGTCGAGCTCGCCCATGGCGATGGCACCTCCACCCGTTATGCCCACAACAGCCGCCTGATTGTGCGTCAAGGTCAGATGGTGCCCCAGGGCACCACGATCTCTTTGATGGGGAGCACGGGGCGAAGCACTGGGCCTCACCTTCATTTCGAGATCCGGAAGCCAGGCGGTGCCGCCACCGACCCGATGCCATTCCTGCCCAGCCATCGCGCCTGAAGCCCGATCTGGCGATCGTCTAAACTCTTTTCACACGGCTCGGTAGCTCAGCTGGTTAGAGCGTGGGATTCATAACCCCAAGGTCGGGAGTTCAAGTCTCCCCCGAGCCATAGCTTGTTGCCCTGCTTCGGCGGGGTTTTTTCTTGTCTGGGACTGGGATTTCGCGGATTCCACAACTTAGTCCAATATGAGCCACTTGCTGCAGGTGAGGGTCAGTTGTAGCCAAAACGTGCAAAGTACTTTGCACGTTTCTGGGGAACACTTGTGGGGTCCCGCCGCTCTCGGATCTCATGCCTGAGACAGCTTCGCCAAGGCTTCCCTTCTGGGATCAGTGCGTCCAGGAGCTACGAGTGCGTCATTCCCGTTTTCGGCTCAGACGGCATCCCGGCAGTCCATTCATCTATGTCCGAGAGATGGTGGCTGGTCGCAAGGTCGGCGAGTTTTCGCTCAAACCGAAGCTCTGGAGCAATCGCGACGACATCGAGGAAGCTCGTGACCTGTGCATTCAGGGCCATCGGCGAGGCGCCTGGCCATTGGCTCCGGCCAAGGAGCCTCCAGCATCAGCTGGCGGCTGGCCCGCCCTTGCGGAGGCTTGTATCGCCGACATCAAGCTTCGGATCTGCAAAGAAGGCAGTCGAGCGCATGCCATCAACGACTTGCGCAAACGCATTGCGATGTTCAGAGGACCAGTTGAAGCGAAGCTACTCCAGGTCTGGGTCCAGGAGCACGATCCTCGCCTCCAGCTGAAGAGCTTCAATCGCCGGATCGAAACCCTCTCCCAGATCCATCGCAGCGGGTTGATGGATCTGAGCGCAGAGCTTCAGATACTCCGCGGGATGCGGCCCAAGGGGGCAGCCGAGAAGATCCGCAAGGCGTCCTCGATGCGGGTGCGCGTGATTCCAGGTGATGAAGACCTGCAGCACTGGCTCGATCGTCTGGAGCCATTCCACCAGTGGGTGTTCGGCTGTATCGCCACCTATGGCCTCCGCCCCCATGAGCTCTGGCATGCCGAGGAGATCGACAACGAAGGCTGGATCAGTATTCCCGGCGACATGAAGACCAAGACCGGCGAACATTTTGCACCGCCAGTTCCAGAGGGCTGGGTGGAGCGTTACGGCCTACAGCGCAACTGGGAGCAGTTCCACGTCCAGTTGAATGCCCGTTGGACCGTTCGCTTTGCCGACGTCTCCGGTGTGAAGATCGCTGTGAACAACGTGGCCGTGTCGAACTCGCTCTACAAGGTGTTCCAGCGCAAGGGACTGCAGAAGCTCTGGGCGCCGGTGGCCGATGGCGAAGGGATGGACTGGGTGCGACCCTATGACCTGAGGCACGCCTATGCCATCCGCTGCGCCACCTCAGCGGAGACGGCGGATGCATTCAATGATGATATGGCCACCTGGATGGGTCACGGGATGGACCTTCTCTGCGAATACAACCGCTGCCGCTACGGCGAGGATGCCTCAGAT
>CALGVO010000198.1 GCA_937930135.1 uncultured Synechococcus sp.
CCGCAGCAGTCCTGCACATCCGCGCACCAGGACTCTGCCCTTCCTTCAAGCCTCACCAACGAGACCGGCGCGCACAGCGGTCTTGATGCCATTCACTCCCTCGCCGCCTTTGAACAGGGCGATTGGCTGGAGGAACTCGATCTGCTCCAGCTCGCCTCAGCCCTGCGCCAAACGGCCTCGGAGCAGGGTTTTTATGAGGGCCGGCTCTTTGATCTGATGATCGCCATCGCCGACGTTCTCGAAACCGATCACGGCTGGGACCTGGAGCAGGCCGATGCCTGGCTCGATCGCATGGGCCTCTGGGATGAACAGCTCTGATCGACGCCCAGGCAGGTTTTCGTAGACGCTCACCCAACGGCTGTTGTGCCCCGCCCTCAGGCGGAGTGGCAGGTGATGGGCCCGCAGCACGCCGTTGGCGCGGCTGAGGGCACCGTTGGCTTGTGTCATCGCTCAGTGGCTTTACGGAGAGGATTCCCCAGCCGCGTGTCGATTTCGCTCAGGCCCCCAGAAGGAGCCCGTCATGTTTGGGGGTGTTTGGGGGAAACCCCCAAACATTTGGCGCAATCAGCGACGTCTCAGGTCTTTCTCGGACTCATTCCGCCCGAGAAGAGAGGCCCAGAAACCCCTTGAAATCGCTTGGGCCGCAGGGGAAATGCCCTGCAGTCCAACGGTTCTCGAATCATGGGTCGCCTGAGATTCGAACTCAGGACCAATCGGTTAAAAGCCGAGTGCTCTACCGCTGAGCTAGCGACCCGCCCGCTTGGGCATGCCGTTTGGCACTGATGGACATTATCACCGGGGCTGACGGGAAACTGGGCTGGTTGACGCGTTGGATTCATGCCGGACACAGCCATCTCTTCGCACTGGGGGCACCCGCGCATTGATCCCCAGGCCTGGGTTGCCGCCTCGGCTGCGGTGATGGGCGATGTGGAGATCGCCGCCGGCGCCAGTCTTTGGCCCATGGCAGTCGCCCGCGGTGACATGGCCGCCATCCGCATCGGCGCACGGAGCAACGTTCAGGACGGCGCCGTGCTTCATGGCGATCCAGGAGCCCCGGTGCAGATCGGCGAGGACGTGACGATCGGCCATCGCGCCGTCGTGCACGGAGCCACCCTCGAAAACGGCTGTTTGATCGGCATCGGCGCCATCGTGCTCAATGGCGTCACCGTTGGCGAGGGGGCTCTGGTGGCCGCTGGAGCCGTGGTCACCAAAGACGTTCCGCCCCGCAGCCTGGTGGCAGGCGTGCCGGCCCAGGTGAAACGGCAACTCCCCGAGGCAACCGTCGAAGAGCAACGGCAGCACGCCCACCACTACGCCGCCCTGGCCGCGCAATGGCGCGACCAAAACGCTGCAATGCTGCAAAACCAAACGGTCAGCACCAGCCATCCCACTCAGCCATCAAGCTGTCCTTAAGATCAGCTGCACCATCCGTTCGGACCCATGGATCTCCGGCTTGTCCTCGTGGCATCACCCATTCTTCTGGCACTGGGCTGGGCAGGCTTCAACATCGGTCGCGCCGCCGTGGGGCAACTGCAACTGATGCTCAAGCGCAGCCGCGCCTGAGTTCCAGGCCTGATCGATAGGGTGAACGATCTCCACTGAATTCAGGCTTCTTGAACCAGGACGCCCCCGTCGTCGTGATCGGTGCCGGCCTCGCCGGCACAGAAGCTGCTTGGCAGATCGCCAGCGCCGGCCTACCGGTTCGCCTAGTGGAGATGCGACCGATCCGCCGCTCTCCGGCGCACCACAGCAGCGAATTCGCCGAACTGGTGTGCAGCAACAGCTTCGGGGCCCTGAGCAGCGATCGCGCCGCCGGCCTTTTGCAGGAAGAGCTGCGCCGGCTCAGCTCTCTGGTGATCCGCACCGCCGATCAACACGCCGTGCCCGCCGGAGGGGCCCTGGCGGTGGACCGCGGACGCTACAGCGCCGCCCTCACCGAAGCTCTCGAGCAGCACCCGCTGGTGACGGTTGAGCGCCGTGAGCACACCGAACTGCCCAGACCCGGCGAGATCGCCGTGCTCGCCACTGGCCCGCTCACCAGCGAACCGCTGGCGGAGCAGCTGCGCGCCTTCACCGGCCGGGCCGACTGCCACTTCTTCGATGCCGCCAGCCCGATCGTGGAGGGGGAGAGCATCGATCTGTCGGTGGCCTTCCGCGCCTCCCGCTACGACAAGGGCGACGCCGACTACATCAACTGCCCGATGAACAAGGAGCAGTTCCTTGCTTTCCGCGAGGCGCTTCTGGCGGCGGAGCAGGCCGAACTCAAGGATTTCGAGAAGGAGAACGCCACCTTCTTTGAGGGCTGCCTGCCGATCGAGGAGCTCGCCCGCCGCGGCGAAGACACGATGCGCTACGGCCCACTCAAGCCGATCGGCCTCTGGGATCCGCGCTGGGGTGATGTCAACGACCGCGATGTGCGCCGCGCCAAGCGCGCCTATGCCGTGGTGCAGCTGCGCCAGGAAGACAAGGACGGCCGCCTGTGGAACCTGGTGGGCTTCCAGACGAACCTCAAATGGGGTGAGCAGAAGCGGGTGCTGCGGATGATCCCGGGTCTGGGGAACGCTGAATTCGTGCGCTTTGGGGTGATGCACCGCAACACCTTCCTCGAGGCTCCGCAGCTGCTCGATGCCACGCTGCAGTTCCGCCAGCGCCCCACGCTGCTCGCGGCAGGCCAGATCACCGGCACCGAGGGCTATGCGGCGGCCGTAGCCGGCGGCTGGCTGGCCGGCACCAATGCGGCCCGACTGGCCCGCGGCCAGGAGCCCCTGCAATTGCCCGCCACCACGATGATCGGCGCCCTGACCCACTTCATCGCTGAGGCCCCCAGCGAGAAGTTCCAACCGATGCCCCCCAACTTCGGCCTGCTGCCCGAGCTACCCGAACGCATCCGCGATAAACGCCGCCGCTACGGCGCCTACCGGGATCGGGCCCTGGCGGATCTGGCGCCGTTCAGCGCAGCCCGATCACAGCCTGCAGAGCCTGTTCCAGCTTGAGGAGCTCTTCACCGGTGAGGGTCGTGAGGGGCCCCTCTCCCAGCCGTGCCCGATCGATGGCACGAGGTTGTTCCGCCATGGCAAAGCAGTCGCGCAGCAGGCGATCACGAGCCTGAATCAACACACGCAGGAGCTCGGCTCCGCGGCGCATTTGCGTGGTGAGCGGCACCACCAGCACGGTTGGCAGATCGGCCTGAGTAAGCAGATCGGCCTGAATCACCACAACCGGGCGGACTTTGCCCACCTCAGCGCCCTGATTGGGATTGAGGCGGGCAACCCAAACCTCGCCGCGGCGGATCAACGCCACCAGCGCCCGTCCAGTGCGTCGTTCTCAGCTGCCAGAAAATCCTCAGCGAGCTCCAAAGCCTCCTGGCGCGCCTCAGGATTAGAAGCCAGGACTGTGGCTGCATCCCGCAACTGCGCAGCGAGACGCTCCCGCTGTCGCTGGTCGAGCAGCGCCTCAAGGGCTTCCCGAATCAGCTGGGAACGAGGCTGGCCCGTGCGTCTGACTTCATCCGCAAGCTTCTGGTCAAGGTCATCGGGCAGCCGGATGCTGATGGCGGACATGCCAGATCAAACGTCATTCAGAACGTCGTACACAACGTACACTGTGCTGGCGGCGTCAAGGGCTAAGCAGCGTCAGCTGCCGGGGAGGAAGCAGGGCGACAAAGTCGCGGTCCAGGGTCACCAGTTGTTCCTGACGTGCCAGCACAGCGGCGGCAATCCAGCCGTCGCTAATGGCATTACCGGTGAGCTGGTGTTGGCGGCAGAGCGACTCCAGCAAGGACCACTCCTCACCCAAGTGAATCCACTCCACGCCGTCCTGGGCCAGCAGAGCAGTGAGGAAGTCTTGTGCTACCGCCAAAGGGGTGGGCTCCACAAACACTCGCGGATGGGTCACCAACCGAAGAAAGCCCGCTGTGACCATTGGCAGCAACCGCAGTCGCTCACCGTGGAGGCACGACACCAGGGCCGCTTCCAACCAGTCGATCGCCACGCCATGGTGAGGGTGATCGCTGCGAGATGCGGCGACCAGCACATTCACATCGGGGGTCATGGTTAGCTCAGCCCATCCGCGGCATCCAACATCTGGCGATTGCTGCGGGCATCAGCCACAGCAGCAGTGAGGCCCCCCTGGCCGTGATGCACGGGCAAGGGGAGCGGCCGGGACGACGCACTGGCCTTGGCCGCCTGGCGCAAGCGCAGGGCCAGCCCCTCCTCAATCAGCCGGGTGAGGCTGAGCTGCTCCCGCGCGGCAAGAGCCTTGGCCTGGGCGAGCAGGTCGTTGTTGAGGTTGAGTGTGGTGCGCATCAGCAACTTGCGATGCAGATATCTGCACAATAGCGCGCACGGCAGGTTTCAGTCATGCCCCACGCCCCACCCGGCGCCCTCACCCACTTCGTCGCTGAGACCCCCAGCGAAACGTTCCAGCCGATGCAGCAACGTCGTCCTGCTGCCGGAGCGGATCCGCGACAAACTCGGAAGTGATCCTCACGGCCACGCCACCCTTCGGAGCCTCCGGCACCTCGTAGGGTTCAGGCCTGATTGACGGGTGTCCGTGCCAAAGCCTGACTGGGACGTGATCGTGATCGGCTCGGGCATCGGCGGGCTGGTGACGGCCTCGCAGCTGGCGGCGAAGGGGGCGAAAACGTTGGTGCTGGAGCGCTACCTGATCCCCGGGGGCTCGGGGGGCAGCTTCCGGCGCGAGGGCTACACCTTTGATGTGGGCGCCTCGATGATCTTCGGCTTCGGAGACAAGGGCCACACCAACCTGCTCACCCGCGCCCTGGCCGATGTGGGCCAGCACTGCGACACGGTGCCCGATCCAGTGCAGCTCGCTTACCACCTGCCCGGCGACCTCAACGTGGCGGTCGACCGCGACTACGAGGCCTTCATCGCGCGGCTCTCAGCCCTCTTCCCCCACGAAGCCAAAGGCATCCGCGCCTTCTACGACACCTGCTGGCAGGTGTTCAACTGCCTCGATGCGATGCCGCTGCTGTCGCTCGAAGACCCGGCCTATCTCACGAAGGTGTTCTTCAAGGCGCCGCTCGCCTGCCTGGGGCTGGCCCGCTGGCTGCCGTTCAACGTGGGCGATGTGGCGCGCAAGCACATCCAAGACGACCGGCTGCTCAAGCTGATCGACATGGAGTGTTTCTGCTGGAGCGTGATGCCCGCAGACCTCACGCCGATGATCAATGCGGGGATGGTGTTCTCCGATCGCCATGCCGGCGGCATCAACTACCCCAAAGGCGGCGTGGGGGTGATCGCCGAGAAGCTGGTGGCCGGCCTGGAGAGCCATGGCGGCACGATCCGCTACAAGGCGCGCGTGGTGAACGTGTTGATCGAAAACGACCAGGCCGTGGGCGTGCGATTAGCCGATGGCGAGGAGATCCGCGCCCGCCGCGTCGTGAGCAACGCCACCCGCTGGGACACCTTTGAAACCCCGCAGGAAAGCGCTGCTGTGCAGCGACCCAGAAGCGCCGCACTCGTGGATGCCGCCCACACCCCCAAAGCCGAAACCACCTGGCGGCGTCGCTACAAGCCCTCCCCCTCCTTCCTTTCGCTGCACCTGGGCGTGGAGGCCTCCGTGATTCCCGAAGGCTTCCACTGCCATCACCTGCTGCTCGAGAACTGGGCCGAGATGGAAAGCGAGCAGGGGGTGATCTTCGTGTCAATCCCCACGCTGCTGGATCCCTCCCTGGCGCCGGAGGGGCGGCACATCGTGCACACCTTCACCCCCAGCGACATTGAGGCCTGGAACATTCTCAGCCCCGCGGACTACAAAGCCAAGAAAAGCGCGGATGCAGCACGACTGGTGCAACGGCTCGAAGCGATCCTCCCCGGCCTCGGTGCCGCCATTCGCCACCAGGAGATCGGCACCCCCCGCACCCACCGCCGCTTCCTCGGCCGCATGGGCGGCAGCTACGGCCCGATCCCGGCGCTGCGCCTGCCCGGCCTGTTGCCGATGCCCTTCAACCGCACCGGCGTGAACCACCTGTATTGCGTAGGGGATTCCTGCTTCCCGGGCCAGGGCCTCAATGCCGTGGCCTTCAGCGGCTTCGCCTGCGCCCACCGCATCGGCGCCGATCTGGGGCTGAACCCCTGGGCGTTGCCAGCCTGATCAGGCCAAGGAGAAGAAGCCAGAGGCACAGCTCCCCACTCACAGCGCCTGCCCCCCTCTCCATAGGGTGTCGAGGCAAAACATCATGCGGAGCTTCATGGCCGCCTCCAGCGACAGCACCCCGAGCGCCGCGGATCTGGCCCGCTACATCGAGCAGCGGGGTGAGCTGGGCAAACCCTGGATGCTGCAGATGCTGCGGCTGGCGAAACTCAAGGAAGCCCGGGACGAGATGAGCCCGGAGGCCTACATGCGCAGCATTCAAGAGGCCCATGCCGATCTGATGCGGCTGGGAGAATTCTGGAAAGGTCGCGAAGCCGAGGTTTTCAAGGGCCGCTACACCCCCAGTGATGTCATCGAGCCGCTCCCCGGTTCCGCCGACGATCGCTGAGATGGAGACAATGGACGAACGGTTCCAGATCTCACCACTGATCCGGGGCACGCTGATTGGGGTCTACCTGGCGTTGGTGCTGCCTCTTCCCCTGATGGCACCACCCGGACTTCGCCCCCTGCTCCTTCTCGCCGCGCCGATCGGCCTGGCCGTGGTGTGGGCGCTGCTCAGTGAACAGGTCCTGCTCAATGACCAGAGGATCCAGGTGGGATATCCACGCTGGTGTGCCTGGTTGCTGCGTCGCGGCTGGCAGCTGCCCTGGCAGGAGATCAGCCGCCTCGTTCCCATGGGCACCAGTCAGGGCGGCACGGTGTATTACGTGAGCAGTGCCCGTCAGGAGCACTATCTGTTGCCTCAGCGGCTCGATCGCTTCGAACATTTTCTTGAGCGGTTCCAGACCGCGAGCGGCCTGGATACCAGTCAGGTTCAACGGCTCACCCCTCCCTGGACCTATCAACTCCTTGCCCTGCTCGCTGCCCTCATGCTGACAGCGGAACTGGTCGTGTTTGGAGCGATTGGCACAGGCTGGCTCACGCTGCCGGCAGGCCCTCCAGGCTGAAGCGATAGCCCTGTTGGCGCACGGTGGTGATGCCACCACCTTCACCGAGACCGGCCTGCTCCAGTTTGCGCCGCAGAGTGAGCACCTGGGTGTCCACCGATCGCGGACCACCACTGAAGGGCGGCCAGGCCATGCGCAGGAGATCCTGGCGGCTGCGCACCATCCCAGGCGGCATCAGCAGGGCACAGAGCAGGGCAAATTCCCGCGGACTCAGCTCCACGGGCTTCTCACGCAGGGTCACCTGGCGGAGGAGCAGATGCACCTGCAGCGGTCCCACCGTGACCTGCTCCTGGAGTCCGGTGCCGCCACGGCGCAGCAGGGTGCGACATCGGGCCGCCAGCTCCTCCAACCCGAACGGTTTGCGGAGAACATCATCGGCACCATCGTCGAGGAGGCCCACAACGGGCTCGGCACCGGAACGGGCCGTGAGCACAATCACCGGACAGCGCAGCTGCTGACCCAGGCGCAGGGCGGAACTCTGCTCAAGGATCTCAGCGCTCACCAACAGATCGGGCGATTGCTCCTGGCACACCTCCATAGCCTCGGCGGCGGTGGCCACCGCCGCCGTGAGGTGACCGTCCTGACGCAGCCGCTGCACCAGAACGGTGCGCAGGGTGGGGTGCGGCTCCACCACCAACACCCGTGATGGCTCCTTCGGACTCCCGCTGGATCGCATGGAGGTGGCTGAAGGAGCCGGTGGGGCTCCGCTCTGCAACAGATCGCGGGAGGAGGAGGTCACAAGCCAATGGAGTGCATGATTACGCTAAGGCCAATTTCAAGGCACGCTGGTAACAGAGGCTGCCGTCCTCACTGGCCATGACATCTCTGCAGCATCCGGAGGCGATTCGACACTTCCAGTCGCTGTGTGACGCCTGCCAGGAGCTGACACAGCGCTATCACAGCCCTGCAGAGCTCCGGCTCTACGCGGACGGCTACCTCCATGCCCTGCGCAAAACCGGCAGCTTGGAACCGCGGGAGCAGGCTCGACTGGAAGGGCTGGTGGATCGCTGGATCCTTGACCCCTCCAGCTTCATCGGACCCGATGGCGACCTGAGCACCCTGTTCAGGCAACCGCAGCATTAGGACGCGAGCGCCACCTCGAGCTTTTCCTTCAGCTCACCGGAGTTGTACATCTCGATGAGGATGTCGGATCCGCCGATGAATTCTCCCTTCACATACACCTGGGGGATCGTGGGCCAGTCGGAGAACTCCTTGATGCCCTGACGGATCTCCATGTCGGAGAGCACGTCGAAGGTTTCAAACGGCAGACCGAGGGAGTTCAGGATCTGCACCACGTTGTTGGAAAAGCCGCACTGGGGCATCAGTTTTGTGCCCTTCATGAACACGACAATCGGGCTGGATTGAATCAGGCTCTCAATGCGGGCTTTGGTCTGGGCATCCATGACGGAAGAGCAATGGGATAAAAGACGAGCGACGCTCAGTTGGGCGTTGAGGTGTTGAGGGCCAGGGCATGAATCGCCTCGCTGGCGAGCTCGTCGCGCAGGGCCTTGTAAACGAGCTGGTGCTGGCGAACCCGGTTGAGCCCGTTGAAGCCGCTCGACACCACTGTCACCTGAAGGTGATCGCCGCCACCGGTGAGGTCCTCCACCTCCACCTGGGCATCCGGAAGGGCATGACGGATCGCCGCCACCACTGCATCGGGTTGAACCATGAGCGCCTGTCTCAGATGCGTGCCGATGCTGACAGATGGCGGCAGCCACCGACGTGGCAGCAGGGAGGCGTCTCAGTTCGCCGGCGCAGTTTTCGCCGCCGCGAACGGCGTCTCGACAAAGCCGAGCTCGACCAGGCTCTGGTAAGCCTTCTGGCCCTGCGGTTGCGACGGGGTCATCAGACGAACCACCTCCACCAGCACAGGCACCGCCACCTCCGGCTGATTCTGACGCCGGAACAGGGCAGCGAGGCGGAGATTCGCTTCCGCCAGAAGCCCCAGAGCGGCCCGCCCCTTCGCATCCATTTCTCTGGGGATGCGCGCATCGAGACCACGGAAGGCGCCGCTCAGATCCCGATAAAACGCCAGGAGTTGCTTCGCAGCAGAGCGGGCATTGTCATAGTCTTTGCGCGCTTCCGGGAGATTGCCGGCCGCCACCGCGGCATCACCACGGTTGATCAGATCCTGCACCGCAGCCACGTTGAAACCGGCACCACCACTGGCGAGCACCCTGGTGGCGCCGCTATCAGCTGCAGTCGCATCAGCCTGAGCCATGGCGACACCGGGAGTCAGCGACAGGCCAGCCGCCAGAGCCAGGGCGGTCAGCGAGAGGCAGGAACGCATGAACAGACCGGAACAGTGGGCGGACTTTAAGGGGAGCCGAGGGGACGGCCAACCGCTTCCCGGGCCGCTTGTTCAGCTGATTGCATGCGCCGAACCAGTTCGGCGTTGAAGGCGTGAGCCGCCTCCCTGCCATGGCCTTCAACGTCCATGACCTCGCCGAAACAGATCGCCGCCCGCGCGCAGAAACGTGGCAGAGCCTCGCTGTAAGCCAACCCGACAGGGAGCACCCGCACCGGAACCCCCTGGCGATGGGCGAGCTGAGCCAGGCGCGCCAATCCCTGCTGCAGGCGGATGGGGTCATCCGTGCGATTGATCCGCCCCTCCGGAAACACCACCACCTGCTGCCCAGCGGCGAGGAGATCAATGGCGTAGCGCAGAGTGGTCAAGGACGGTCGTCCCTGATCCACGGCGAAGCAGCCGAGCCGATGCAGAAACCACCCCTGGGCCCCATCCATCTCCGTGCGGGTGACCATGAAACGGCAATCACGCCCGGTGATGCGCCGTCCCGCCGCCATCGGCAGCATCAGGGCATCCCAACGGGCCCGATGCGTCGGAGCCAGCAGCAGGGGACCCTCGAGCGGCAGCAGCTCCGCACCCAGCACGATCCGCTCACGGAAGTAGGCCTTCAAAGCCAGGTCTTGGGTGAGCACCATCGCCAGGGGGGCCCAGAAGGGATCAATTCCCGAACCCAGGGCACTTTCGCGTGTCGCCAGGCTGGAGGTCACCGCGTCGGCGTGGTCATCAATCAGCCTGAAACTTAAGGGCCGAAGCCGACCTTTCCTGGCGCTGCTGGGCAGTTGATCCTTCGGCCGCTCGCCAGGAGCCGCTGCATAGATTCGATCAATCGTTCGTGACTCCAGCGTGGCCAGCCTCGGTGTGAACATCGACCACATCGCCAACGTGCGTCAGGCCCGCCGCACCGTTGAGCCCGATCCGGTGAGCTACGCCCTGCTGGCAGAACTGGGCGGTGCGGACGGCATCACCGTGCATCTGCGCGAAGACCGTCGCCACATCCAGGACCGCGACGTGGAATTGCTGCGCCAGACGGTGCGCAGCCGGCTCAATCTGGAGATGGCGGCCACCACCGAGATGGAAGCGATCGCCCTGCGGATCAGGCCCGACATGGTGACCCTGGTGCCGGAGAAGCGCGAAGAGGTGACCACCGAAGGGGGCCTCGACGTGGCCGGCCAGCTGGATCCGCTCCAGCGGCTGGTGGGCCGATTGCAGGACGCCGGGATCGGCGTGAGCCTGTTTGTGGATGCCGACGCGCGCCAGCTGCAGGCTTGCCGCAGCACGGGAGCCCGCTGGGTGGAACTGCACACCGGCCGCTACGCCGAAGCGGCTTGGCCCGACCAGCCCCTGGAACTGGCGCGGTTGATCGAGGGCACCGCGATCGCCCGCAATCTCGACCTGCGCGTGAACGCGGGTCATGGCCTCACTTATCAGAACGTGGAGGCAGTGGCGGCGATCGAAGCGATGGAAGAACTGAACATTGGCCATACGATCGTGGCCCGCGCCCTGGCGGTCGGCCTGCAGAGCGCCGTCAGCGAGATGAAGCGTCTGGTTCAGAATCCCCGCCGTGAGCCGCTCTTTGGAAGCACCCCGTCATGACCACCTATCACTTCGTCGCCGCCAGCGAACGCTTCCTCACCGAGGAGGAGCCGCTCGATGAGGTGCTGCGGGAGCGCCAGCGTCACTACAGCGAGCAGGGCAGGGAGATGGATTTCTGGTTGGTGCGCCAACCGGCCTTCCTCAGCGCCCCGGAGCTGAAGGATCTGGCTGCCCAGGTGCCCCAGCCGGCCGCAGCGGTGGTGTCCACCGACGCCAGCTTCATCACCTTCATGAAATTGCGTCTTGAATTTGTGGTGGAGGGGCAGTTCGAAGCCCCGAGCACCACGATCCCGGAGGCCCTCGCCTCCCTTGTGGCGCCCCATTGAGTTGACCCCGACGCCCTTCCCAGCCATGCACCGCCGGTCCTGCCTTGTCCCCCTGACCCTCGGGCTGGTTCTGACGAGCGCCGGGGCGGCGCAGGCCGATTTCGGCGGTGGCTGGCAGAGCTGGGTGAATTCGCTCACCCCCGAACAACTCTGCGCCGCTTACCTCAACGACATCATCAGCGATGAAGACCTTCCGGGAGGACGGGCGTCCGATCCCTGCCCGCCGGATGCCAAGCCGGAGGATTACCCCTGGTAAGACCAGAGCAAGGGATCGCCAACCACTCACTTGCCGATCGTGATCGGCGCCTGTTTGCCGTGCCACCAGATCCAGTCGCGAATCGGTGGCGTTCGGCTCAACTCCTCCCGGGTCAGGCCCAGGCCGAGTTTTGCAGAGGCCGACACCAGCACATCCAACATCGCTTCGCCATCGGCAGCCTTGGCCAGAGCCTCATTCGTGCGCGGCGCCCCATCGAGCGCCTTGACCAACAGGGCGACCCGGCGGGCCACCGGCAATGAGCGCGGATCCACAGCTCTCGTCTCAGCGAGGCAACACCGTAGGCAGGGTTGCTGACACAATCCCCGCCGTTCGGCAGAATCCGAAGCGAAGTGATGCTGAGAGAGGCCATCCCGTGGCTGTGGCGCCTCGTCACTGGGTGATCGGCGATGTGCACGGTTGCCATCAGCCGCTGAGACGGCTGCTGAGTGTGCTTCCCGCGGGCGATCACCTGGTGTTCTGTGGTGATGTGATCAACCGCGGCCCGGGGATCACCGAAACCATCAACCTGGTGTGGGATCTGGTCTGCACCGGTCGCGCCACCTGGCTGCGCGGGAACCACGAACAGGCGTTGATCGAGGGCCTCGAACGGAGCCCCGGGCGCAGCGACAGCCAGCTCCTCACCATCGACACCTATCGCCAGCTCGGCGATGGCCTTACGCGGCAGTGGCTGCAACGCCTCCGCCGCCTGCCGGATCTCTATCGCGGTGATGGCTGGGTCGCCACCCACGCCGGTTTCGATCCCGAAGGCCGACCGGACCTGCGCATCCGCGAACCCTTCTGGGACAGCTACGACGGTCGCTATGGCCGGGTGGTGGTGGGCCATACGCCCAGGCCCTCGGTGGAGCGCCAAGGGGACATCGTGATGATCGACACCGGCGCGGTGTATGGAGGACTGCTCACCGCTTACTGCCCGGAAAGCGATGCCGTTGTGCAGGTGATCGGACACACCGCCCTGCCCAGCCCCGCCCTGCAGCAGCGCGCCGATCAGGTCGAGCGCGTGCCTTGCTGACGGTCTACCGGAGCAACCGGGCGGAATGGCTGGCCCGGATCCTGGCGGAGCAGCTGAGGCTGGCGCCACCGGCACCGTTCGACGAGGTGGAGGTGATGGTCAACACCTGGCCCACCAGCCGCTGGCTGGGGGAGCAGCTCGCGGCCGTCAACGGCATCAGCGCGCTGGTGCGGTTCCCCTTCCCAGGCTCCCGCTTGCGTCAGCTGGTCCGCAGTCTTGATGGCGACGCCACCCAGCCCGATGCCGACGATCCCTGGCGGGCGGAGCGGCTGGTGTGGCGCGTGCTCGAGGTGCTTCCAGGCCTGTTGAAGCAAGCGGAGGCGGAACCGCTGCGCCAGTGGATGGCCCTGCACCCGAGCGGCCCCGATCAGCTGAACCGGGACCACTGGCTGCTCGCCCGCAGCCTCGCCGATGCGATCGACGATTACGCCCTGTATCGGCCCGACGAGCTGGAGCGTTGGCTGCACCACAGCGGTCCGGACCCGGCCCTGCCAACCGCCCTGCAGTGGCAAGTCCTGTTGGTGCAACGGCTGGCCCGACTCTGTCCCACACCCCCCTTTGGTCTCCAGGTGCGCAGGGCGGTGCAACGGCTGCGCTCCGGTGCAGCATCAATCGAGCGTCTGCCCAGCCAGATGCGCCTGTTCGGGATCAGCAGCATGGCGCCGGTGCAGGTGGAGCTCTTGCAGGCCCTCTCGGGCGTGATCGACGTGCAGCTGTTTCTGCTCACCCCCTGTCCGGATCTCTGGCAACGCTCCGGGCAACGGCGACGCCGACTGGGCGACCACTGGCGGGCCCCCCTGGATGGCTCCTGGTTGCTGGAGGCACCACGGCTGGAGGCGATGGCAGGGCGCATGGGGGCGGAATTTCAGCTGCTGCTCGAAGGCAGCGGCGACTGCCAGCTGGGTGAACGCACCGACGGGGATCTGTTTGCCGCGCCGATGACCAGCGCCCGTGAGGCGAACCGACGTCCCTCCCTGCTGGAACAACTGCAGGAGCAGCTGGTGGAAGCGCAGGACACTGACCTGCACCATCAGGCCGGAGACGAATCACTCCGCTTTCTGGCCAGTCCAGGCCGCTGGCGCGAGGTGCAACTGGTGCGCGATCAGATCCTGCAGTGGCTGGCGGCGGACCCGACACTCCAACCCCGGGATGTGCTGGTGATGACCCCCCAGATCGATCGCTTCGCGCCGCTGCTGAGCTCGGTCTTCAACGACGCCGCGGCCACGGGCGTCGCCCTGCCCTGGCGCCTCACCGACCGCAGCCAGCAGGACAGTCCCGGCCTCTGCCAGAGCGTGCTGCAACTCCTGGAGATGGCCGGTGAACGCCTGACAGCCTCAGGCCTCGAGCAACTGCTCGCCAACCCGGCCCTGCAGGCGGCGCAACAGCTCGAGCGCAGCGAGGTGGAGGCGATCCATCGCTGCCTGCAGCGCTGCGGCTTCCGCTGGGGCCTCGATGGGCGCGACCGGCGCGGCGATCCCACCCACAGCCTGCGCTGGTGCCTGGATCGCTGGCTTCTCGGCCTCGTGTTTGATGACGCCACCACGGTGGGCAACGGTGACACCGCCCCGTTCAGCGATGGGCTGACACCGGAGCAGCTGGGCCGCTGGTGGCCCCTGCTCGATCGACTCGCCCGCTGGCTCGACCGCCTCGGCCAGCCGCGTCGCTGCAGCGACTGGATCCCCCTTCTGCTCACCCTGCTGGAGGAGCTCTACGGCGATGGCGGCGCCTGGAGCGAGGAAAAGCAAGCGGTCTTGGCGGCTCTGGAGGGCTGGCGGGAACGGGCGGACACCTGTGCTCTGCAGCTGGAACCCAGCGTGGTGGTGGCGGTGTTGCGGGAAGCGCTCGCGCGCGACAGCGGTCGCTTCGGTCATCGCAGTGGCGCCGTGACGATCAGCGCCCTGGAACCGATGCGCGCCATCCCGCACCGGGTGATCGTCCTGATGGGGCTGGATGCCAGCAGTTTTCCCAGGCAGAGCGAGCGGCCCGGTTTCCATCTGCTCGAACAGCAACGCCGGCTGGGGGATCCCTCCCCCAGCGATCAGGACCGCTACGCCCTGCTCGAGGCCCTGCTCTCGGCACGCCAACATCTGCTGATCAGCTGGAACGCCCGCGACGAGCGACGGGGGGAGACGTTGCCGCCCGCGGCGCCGGTGCAGCAGTGGTTGTCGCTGCTTGAAGAGCAGCTGGGCCCCGACGCCATGACGGCGTTGCGGCTTCAACCCGCCGCCAATCCGCTCGATCCGACCAACTTCCAAGCGCAGGCGCCGGGTGTTCTGGCGAGCTGTGATCAACGCCTGCTGCTGGCGCGCCGCTGCCTCGATCAGGCCCTCAGGGGTGAGAGAGGCTCTGCCATGACAGCTCGCGCAACCGATGACCTGGAGGGCCTGGCCCAACCGCTGCATTGGGCCCTCAGCGACGCCACGGCAGAGGAGACCAACGGTTCGTCAGGTCACGGTTCGCTGGATGCGGAGCAGATCGAACGCTGGCTGGTGGCCCCCCAACGGGTCTGGCTGGACGAACAAGGCCTCAGGCCCCAGGAATGGCTGGAGCCGATCGAAGACTTCGAGGCCTTCGACCTGGCGGAACGGGACAGGCAGGCGCTGCTGCAGGAGCGCCTGCAACAACTCATTGATCAGCTGCCCGAGGGTGAGATCCAACGCGGCTGGAGCGAGCCGGAACCAGGGCACTGGCTGGAACGCAGCCGGGGCCGAGGTTGGCTCCCCCCTGCCGCCGCTGCCGCGGTGGAGACCGATCGCCTGGAGCAGCGCTGGCAAAGCCTGCAGAGCGCCCTGCTGCAGGTCGGATCCGTGCGTCGGCAAGGTGGGCGCCTGGTCGCCGGCGACACCCTGGTGGTCGCCCAGCCCGGGCGCTTGCGGGCGCGGGGGGTTCTGCGCGGCTGGTGGCAGCACCTGCAGGCTCAGGCGGCGGCAGAAGGCCGCGACACGGTGATGATCGCCCGCGAGACGGGCAAGAGCAGCAGCGACCGGTTGGCTGTGGCCCTGCGCTGGCGGGGGTTCGACCCGGATCGGGCTGCGGCCTACCTGCACACCCTTCAGGCCTGCGCTCTGGAGGGTTGGCGCCGCTGCTGGCCGGTGCCTCCCGACAGCGGTTTAGCGCGGGCTCTGCAGCTGCACAAAGGCGAAGATGCCGCCAACCGGGCCTTCCGCAGCCAGTGGCAAGGCGACTTCCAGGCCTTCCCCGAGCGGGAGCGGCCGGAGATGCGCCTCTGTTTCGGAGAGGGCTGCGACAGCGATCAGCTGCTGGAGGCGCCGGGTTTCGAGGACGCCTTCCACTGCCTTTACCAGCCCCTGGTGGAGCATCTGCAGCGATGAGACGGTTCGAGCACAACACTTATCCGCTCGATCCAGGTGTTCGCCTGCTTGAAGCGAGTGCTGGCACCGGAAAAACCTTTGCTCTCGCCCACCTGGTGCTGCGCCTGATCACCGAACGCAACCTGGATCTCGATCAACTGCTGGTGGTCACCTTCACCGATGCCGCAGCGGCGGAATTGCGCGATCGCATCGGCCGGCGCCTGGAGCAGGCCCTCCAGGGCCTGCTCGCGATCCAGCGCCCTGAGGATTCAGCCGCTGCGCAGGCCGGAGCTGAGCAGCCGGGAGCCGATGCGGTGCTGCTCGACTGGCTGGCACGCCAGGGCCAGGACGCCGGCCGTTGCCGCGAGCTCGCCAGTCGTCTGCTCAGCGCTCTGGAAAGCCTCGAGCGGGCCGATATCACCACCATCCATGGCTTCTGCCGTCGCACCCTGCAGCGTCAGGCGCTTCAGAGCGGCCAGGCGATGGACCCTGCCCTGGAGAGCGACAGCGACCGGCTGTGCCGGGAAGTGGCCCATGACTACTGGCAGGAGCAGGTGCTGCAACTTGAGCCTGCAGACCTGCGCGGCCTGCAGGCGGCCGGACTCTCCGCCGAGGCCCTCACCAAAGCCCTGGTGCGCCTGGATGGCGACAGCGGCGTTGCTCTCGATCCCGGCGCCGACGCCCCCGATCCGGAGCAAAACCTTCGGGCGCAGTTCGAGCACTGGCGATCGGAACGCTGGCAGTGCTTCGTGGAGGCCTGGCGGCAGGAGGGAGAAGCGCTCGAGATCGCCTTCCGCGCTGCCGCGGCCGACTGGCGCAGCCGCGCTGGCCTCAAGAAAACCGGTGACTACAGCCCAAACCCACGCAAGCAACGCCAGCAACTGCTCCATACCTGGGTGCAGCAGCAGGAGGCCTGCCCCGCCGCTCCCCGCTACGACAGCGTGCGCGCCCAGGAGCTGCTCGGTGGCTACTTCCACCCGGGCCAGTTCAGCCGCGTGGCGCGCCAGGCAGGGGACGCCACCGCCAGCCTGCCCTGCCCTGGCCTGATGACGGCGATTGCCGATCTCTGGGATGGACCGGCCGAGCAGGTCTGGCGCCATGCCCTGCCGTGGGGACTGGCGGCCCTCCGCCAACGGCGCGAACGGCGCGGCGTGATCGGCTTCTCCGGGCTGCTCGATGCCCTCGATCCAGCCAGCCAGCCGCCGGAACGCCAGCAGGCGGTGGTCGAAGCGCTGCGCCGCCGCTACCGGGTCGCCCTGATCGATGAATTCCAGGACACGGATCCGCTGCAATGGCGCTTGCTGCGCAGTGTGTTCGCGGGCAGCGAAGCGCACCTGCTCTTGATGGTGGGCGATCCGAAGCAGGCGATCTACCGCTTCCGCGGCGGCGACCTGAACACCTATCGCCTGGCGCGCGAACGGGCCGATCGCATCGACGCCCTGCTCGACAACTTCCGGACCACCGCCCCCCTGATGCAGGCCCTGAACCGCTTGATGGCCCCAGGGCTGCTCCATTCACGGCTGGAGGTGCCGGCGCTGGAGGCCAGAAGCAGCGCGGAACCCCTGAGCGAGAACGGCGCGCAAGGCCCCCTGCAGCTGCTCGACCTGACGGCGGAGGGGAGCGCCTGCAGCAAAACCGCCCTGGACGAGCATCTGCCCAGGATCGTGGCGCAGATCGCCGTCGACCTTCTGCACAGGCAACCGTCGCTCCAGCCCGGTGATCTCTGCATCCTGGTGAGCAAACACCGCCAGGCGGAAGCGATGCGCCGCCAGCTCGCCGCCAGCGGCCTCCCCAGCCGTCTGGTGAGCCAGGGTGATGTGCTGGCGACAGCGGCGGCGGAGGCGCTGCAACGCTTGCTCGACAGCCTGGCCAACCCTGCCGATGGCGCCCGCCTGCGGCTCCTTGCCTGCTCAGCCCTGGTGCAGTGGTCAGCGGCGGAGCTGAAGGCAGCGGAAGACAACGGCCAGCTGGATCGCCTGGCCCAACACATCGATGCCCTGGCGGCCCAGTGGGACCATCTCGGCCTGCTCGGCTGTCTCGCCCAGGTGATGGAAAGCGACACCGTGGCCAGCCTCTCGGAGCGGGGGCGCTTTGGGGGCGATCTGCAACAGAGCGCCCGCCTGGTGCAGGACGCCATGCATCGCCTGGGACTGGATCTCGCCAGCGCCGCCGACTGGTTGCGGCGCCAACGCCTGCAACCGCTGGAGGCATTGCCGGAGGAACGCCAACCCCACAGCGACACGGTCGAAAGCGCCATTGCCGTGGTCACCGTGCACCGCAGCAAAGGTCTGGAATATCCGGTGGTCATCTGCCCCTATCTCTGGCAGGAACCGGCTCTTGCCCAGGGAGCGCTCTGGCGCCATCACGGCCGCTGGGTGGTGGCCCTCAACCGAGAGTGGGGTGCGGGAGCGGCGATGGCAGCCCAGGAAGCCGGCGAGAACCGCGCCGAGGCGGAACGACTCGCCTATGTGGCGATGACCCGGGCCGTGCGCCAGCTGATTCTCATCAACGCCCAGGCGAGCGGACAGGAAGCAGGCCCCCTGCAGAGCTGGCTGCAAGCCAGACCCGAGGGTCTCCATCCGCTGGTGCTCCCACCGGACACGCCGCGGCGCCGCTGGCAGCGCACGGCCCGGATCCAGGAGCATCAGCTGGGAGCGGTGCCGCAGCGCCCCTTGGATCGCCTCTGGGGGCGGAGCAGCTATTCCGCCTGGAGCGCCAGCGCGTCGGATCCCCATCGCCAGGAAGAAGGCCGGGACCGGGACCCGGAGGCTGAACTCGATGGTGCCGCGGAGGCCCTGCCGGCGGAGGAGAGCGCCAACGGGCCCCTCTGCGAGTTCCCGCGCGGGCCTGCTGCCGGCGACTGCCTCCATCGCATTCTCGAGCGGGTTGGCTTTGACACGCTTGCGGAGGATGGTGCCAGTCGCGACGCGATCGAGCAGGAACTGCGCCGGGCCGGACTGGCGCCGGACTGGGCTGGAGCAGTGCGGCAAGGGCTGCACCGGCTGCTCCTGGCACCGCTGGGGGGCGCCCTGGGCCGGCTCCGTCTCCAGCAGCTCGAAGCCGACCGCCGCCGCCATGAACTGAACTTCGATCTACCCGTGGCCCACGACGGCGAGGCCGTGCTGGCCCGCAACCTCGCTGAAGCCTTCTGCGTGCAACCTGACGCGCGCTTCGGGGGCGATTACGCCGCCCGGATCGCCCAGCTGAACATCCACAGCCGCGGCTATCTCACCGGCTCCATCGATCTGGTGTTCTGCGACGACCCCGATCCCCAGACCGGCCGTTGGTGGGTGGCGGACTGGAAAAGCAACTGGCTGGGGCAACGTGATCCGGCGAGTCAGGCGTTGGCCTGTGGGCCCAGCCATTACCACCCCAAAGCTCTGGAGCGGGAGATGGTGCACCACCACTACCCCCTGCAGGCCCACCTCTACCTGGTGGCGCTGCATCGCTTTCTGCGCTGGCGCCTGCATGCCTACGCCCCCGAACGCCATCTGGGCGGCTACGTCTACGTCTTTCTGCGTGGCCTTCCCGAGGTCCCAGGCGAAGTCATCAACGACGCAATCGTCCAGGACGGAAACGCCACCCCGGGGGTGCTGGTGGAGAGAGCGCCGGTGCGGCGAATTCTGGCCCTGGATCGCGTGCTCAACGGGGGGCTGCCATGACCCATCCGATCACCGCCATGGCTGAAGCCAGCCGCTCCAACCCTTGCGCCAGCGAGGCCTCCCTGGCCCTGGCGCAGGGCGTGCTGGCCACCCTGCGCCGCCTCGTGCCACCGCGTCGGGATTCGGCCCACCTCGATGCCGTGGTGCTCGTCCTGGTCGATGCCCTGGCGAGCGGTGCCAGCCATGGCGTTGTTGCAGCCGAGCAGCTCGAAGCGGTGGAGGCGAGCGGCTGGCTGGATGGGCCCGATGCCCCCCTGGTGCGAGAGGGCGCCAAACTCGCCTTCCGCCGTTGGCAGCAGGGCATGGCGCAATTCGTGGAGGTCCTGCTGCAGCGCTGCGCCCCAGACCGGTTGGCCCCATCCGCCCCCGTGGATCACGCCCTCCTGAACGGGCTGAATCAGGAGCAGCGCGAGGCGGTCGCCGCGATCGGGCGCCATCGGGTCGTGTTGCTCAGCGGTGGGCCGGGCACCGGAAAAACGAGCACGGTGGTGCGCATGCTCGCCCAGGCTCTGCAGCAACAGGCGGACCTGCGGATCGGCCTCGCGGCCCCCACCGGAAAAGCGGCGGCACGGTTGCAGGAGGCGATCCGTTCCGGCCTGCCCCAGCTGCCGCTGCCCCAGCAGGAGCGCATGGGGCAACTGCCCTGCGCCACGCTGCATCGCTGGTTGCAAGCCAGGCCCGGCGGCTATGGCCGCCATCGCCACCGGCCCCTGCCTCTCGATCTGCTGGTGGTGGATGAGCTCTCGATGGTGGACCTGGCCATGGCCACAGCCCTGCTGGAGGCCTTACCCGCGAACGCCCAGTTGATCCTGGTGGGTGATGCCGCCCAGCTGCCCCCGATCGGCGTGGGCGCGGTCTGGAGCCACCTGCAACAACCGGCGCAACGGCAACGGTTCGGCACTGCGGCGGTGGAGCTGCATCGGGTGTATCGAAACCGCGGCACCCTCGCCCACCTCAGCGCCGTGCTGCTTCAGGAGGGCATGGAGGCGTTCTGGGCAGCGGCAGCGCCTGATCGACTCAACGCTGCCCTTGCCGAGACCAACGTTGACCTGCAGCAGGCTGACCGGCGCACCATCCCGTCGGTGGTGATCGAGGCGTTGCAGGAGCAACTGCAACACCTACGCGCTGACTTGCAGAGCGTCCAACCGGAACCGAGAGAAGGCGATGACTTCGATACCGAAGCCGCTGACACGGTGTTGCAGGGCCTGGACAGCCTGCAGGTGCTCTGCCCCCGGCGGCGTGGGCCCTGGGGGGTGGATGCAGTGCATCGAGCCATCCTGCCTGCCGGGGGCGTTCAGGATTGGCCCATCGGTGTGCCCGTGCTCTGCGCCGAGAACCAGGATGAGCTGGGCCTGGCCAATGGCGACCGGGGCGTGACGGTGGGGTTGGGCAAGCAGCGCCGCCTGCTGTTCCGCTCAGTCGATGCCAGGGGGGAAGCGCGGCTGCGTCTGTTCCACCCGGCACGACTGAAGCGGCTCGAACCCGCCCTGGCGCTCACCGTGCACAAGGCCCAGGGCAGCGAAGCCGATCGGGTGCTGGTGCTCTGGCCCGACACGATGCCCGACACGCCTCATGACACCACCACGGCGCTGCTCTACACCGCGATCACCCGGGCCCGCCAACGCCTGCTGCTGCTCCGCGCGACGGATCCCGCCAAGCTGGGACCACCGATCGCGGCGACATCGTGAACCTGCAGCCTGGCCCACGGGTCGAGCGGCCCTGGGGCTGGTATGAGGATCTGCTCGAAGGCCCCGGCTACAAGCTCAAGCGGCTCTGGATCCGCGATGGGCAGCGCCTGAGCCTGCAACGGCATCAGCACCGCAGTGAAAACTGGACGGTGGCGGCCGGCAAAGGCGAGCTCTTCTGCGCGGGCCACTGGCATCCAGCAACGCCGGGAACGACCCTGCACATCCCCTGCGGCGTCATCCATCGCGCCCGCGCCGGCCAGGGAGGTCTCCTGGTCATCGAAGTGCAACACGGAACTGATCTGCGCGAAAGCGATATCGAACGCCTTGAAGATGACTTCGGTCGGGTGATAGGTTGATTCAAAGCCTTTGAAGGAAGGGCAAGCAATACATCACGGTTCCGACCGATTGGACGTTGCAGGCCTGATTTGAAGGATCAATCAGGCCAGTGCCTTT
>CALGVO010000199.1 GCA_937930135.1 uncultured Synechococcus sp.
CGTGCACCGCGGCGGCCACGACGCCCACCAGGCCGTAAAGCCCCACACGGCTGCTGAGTGACCTTGAATTCATGGTCGCAACCGTAACGGCAGCTGGCGCGGCCGGCCTGCATCCTTCAACCTGGAGGTGAGGGGGTGTTGGGCGAGTGAATGCAGCGGAAGCGGTCGACAGCGTGGCGCTGGCCCAGGCGCTCGCCTCGGCGGTGACCCTGGTGCGGCAGCAGTTTCCGGCGGCCACGGCCAACCTCAGCCCCTGGCGGGATGATCCGCTCACCCGTCGCTGGAGCGAGGAGGAAACCCTGGATCTCGCTTTCCACTTTCCCGGTTGGAGCCCGCGCCTGCAGTGCCGCAGCCTGTTGCTGCAGCTGCGCCTGAATCACAACCGGGCCCTGCTCGGGGTGTTGATGCGCGGCATGACCTACGAGGGCGAACGCTGGCGGCTGGCCACCGTGGGCGACTGGCAACCCTCCGGACGCCACCTGCCCCAGCCCGATCGGGTGCATCAGCTGCAGCAGATCTGCCGCGACCTGCACAACCTGTTCCCGCTGGCCTCGTAACCCTTCGCAACCCTTGTGGCCGTCCGGATGGACATGGCTTTTATGGTTTGTCGCATTGCCGAATCGTCCCCTCCATGTCCGTCGCTCTGGCTGCCCAGCTGCGTGAAGGCACCAAGAAGTCGCACACCATGGCCGAGAACACCGGCTTCGTGAGCTGCTTCCTCAAGGGCGTCGTTGATAAGGGCAGCTACCGCACCCTGGTGGCCGACCTTTATGTGGTTTACAGCGCCATGGAAGAGGAGATGGCCCGCCTGTCCGGCCATCCCGTGCTCGCGCCGATCGCCTTCCCGGAGCTGAATCGGCGTGAAGCTCTTGAGCAGGATCTCACCTTTTACTACGGTTCCGACTGGGCCCAGGTGGTGAAGGCCACTCCTGCCGCCGAGGCCTATGTGGCGCGCATCCGGCAGGTGGCCCAGGACTCCCCGGAGCTGCTGGTGGGACACCACTACACCCGCTACCTGGGCGATCTCTCCGGCGGGCAGATCCTCAAGACGATCGCCCAGAAGGCGATGAACCTGAGCGGTGATGAGGGCCTGAATTTCTATTCCTTCCCGGCCATCGCCGATGAGAAGGCGTTCAAAACCACCTATCGCGCTGCGATGGATCAGTTGCCGATCGATCAGGCCACTGCTGATCGCATTGTGGAGGAGGCCAACCACGCCTTCCACCTCAACATGAAAATGTTCCAGGAGCTGGAGGGCAACCTGGTGGCCGCGATCGGCAAGGTGCTCTTCGGTTTCCTCACGCGCCGCCAGCGCGCCGGCAGCACGGAGGCCGTGGCGGCTTGATCGCCCACGCCACGATCAATTCCATCCGGGTTCTGGTGCCGGGCACCGGAACCCGCTTCCGTTGTGGGGGATTGGCTGTGGCCCTCCAGACCGCTCGTTTGCTTGCAACGATCCGACCCACGCAGGTGGTGACCTATCGGGCCCGGGAGCAGGAGCATCCATGGCTGGAGGATCTGCTGGCCCAGGAGACGATGCCCGGCGCTGCCCTCTGGCTGGTGAGCTGGGGCTTTGATGTGCCCGGGTTGCTGGCAAAGCTCCGGGGTCGGCCGGTGGTCTATCAGGCCCACAGCAGCGGCTATGGCTTTGACCTGCCGCCGGGGGTGCCGGTGGTGGCCGTCAGTCGCAACACCCTGGGGTACTGGGGCGATCGGGCGCCGCGCAATCCCCTGTTTCTGGTGCCCAATGCCCTGGAGCCCCAGTGGTTGGAGCGGGGTGCCCGCCCCGGCGCGGTCGATCGCGGTTCGGATCGGCGTCCGATCGATGTGCTGGTGCAGCAGCGCAAGAGCAGCCCCTATGTGCTGGAGCGCCTGGTGCCGGCCCTGCGCGAGCAAGGGCTCACGGTGGAGGTGCAGAGCGGTTGGGTTGAGGATCTGGTGGAGCTGTTCAACAGCGCCAGCGTGTACCTCTACGACTCGGCCGAGTATTGGCGCGGCCGCGGCGTCAGCGAGGGCTTCGGCTTGCCACCGCTGGAGGCGCTCGCCTGTGGCTGTGTGCTGTTCAGCAGCTTCAACCATGCCCTGGCCGACCTGCTCACCCCCGGCGTCACCGCCCATCAGATCGGCCAGGGATCGCTGCAGAATGACCTGAGCCGGATCGCGGCGGCGGTGGCGACGCCGGAGCCCTGGCGTCCGCCGCCGTCCGTGCTGGAGTCCCTGCTGGCCGAGGTGTCGGAGGAGCGGTGGCTGGAGACCTGGCAGCGCACCCTGGAGCAGCTCGAGCAGCTGCAGGCGCACCACGCCCTTGGGCTCGATCCGGCCGCGGCGCTCCGTTCGCCCTCCACGCGCCGTCTGCGCTGGCAGCTGCGCCTGGATCGCCTGCGCGGCAAGGTGGCCGATCGGTTGCCTGGCTGGCCGAACCGGAGAAAACCCTGAGGGATCGGGCGGTCTAATGTCTGAAAAGATTGAGCGGGTTGGCGTAGTGCTGCGCAAACGTTGTTTGAACGCTTGGTTGCAGAACAAGGTTGATTGCTGACGCTCTTTATGCCCCTGCAAAGCCAGACCTGGAGCAATCTTAGTCAGCTGCTGCATGCCCTGCCGCAGCGTCGTGTTCGCCTTCTGGTGCTGGTGTTGATCGCGTCCCTGTTTCAGGGGATGCTCGATGTGTTTCTGGTGGCTTTGTTGGCTCGCCTCGTAGGGCTTTTGGCTGGAGCGAGGCTCGAGGATTATCTGCCCGGCATCCGGGTGTTCGGTGGTGGTTTTCTTGATCAATCGGGCTGGCTGGTGGCCCTGTTGATTGCGTCATTCTGGTTCGCTTCTGGGATTCGCTTCAGTGTGTCTCTCATGCAGAGTCTGCTGAGTGCTGAGGTGTGGAACGATTTGGTGAATATGGTGTATGCCAATCTGATGCGCCAGAATTATGAGTTTTTTATTCGCAATCGCACCGCAAACCTGTCAGAAAAGTTCAATCGTATTCTTAACAGTGTGTCAACCGGGGTGATCAGCCCGTTGATTTTGATCTCCGGCAATGTGGTGTCGGTGTCGGCGCTGCTGATCGGGGTTATTGTGGTGCTCGGGTTCAAGGCCTTGCTAGTGTTTTCGTTGATGCTTGCGGCCTATGTGCTTGCATCGCGTATCATCACTCCCTATCTGCGCTTATCGACAAAGCAGAGAATTCGTTATGGCAGAAGAATCAATCTCTTGTTGATGGAATCTTTGCGCTCCATACGTGAAGTGCAGCTGTATTCTGCAGAAAACTATTTCGTCACCCGATTTGCCCATGATGGCGTGATTGCCAAGCGTTACGATCGCATCGGCCGTCTGCTTCCGGATGTGCCTCGCTTGGTAATCGAGCCGGCCGGAATCACGATTCTTTTTCTGGTGGGGATCGGGCCGGCCTTGTTCAGTGGAGATGCCGGAGAGATTCGTGATTCGGTGCCGGCTCTCTCCGCACTGCTTGTGGCTCTGCTGCGCATCTCCGGCCCGCTCCAGTCAATGTTTCGCAGTGTCAATCGTCTCCGCGGTGGCTTGCCGGAGATTGTGGATGCCTTGGAACTGCTCCGTTTGCAACCGGAACGCTATCTGCTTTCTTCGCCGGGTGTGCCGACGCCCGAGGGTGTCATGCCTCGTCGCTTGATTCAGCTCAAGGATGTGAGCTTCCGTTACACCGCTGATGGCAAAGATGTGATTCGGGATGTGAATCTCACCGTCCCGATCGGGGCGCGGATTGCCCTGGTGGGTCGCACCGGAAGCGGCAAAACCACCCTGGCTCATCTCCTTCTTGGTTTATTCCACCCCACCAAAGGTTCTTTGTGCCTGGATGGGGTTGAGGTGGCGGCTCAGGAGCTCCCCGCCTGGCAGGCCAACTGTGCCTTTGTGCCGC
>CALGVO010000200.1 GCA_937930135.1 uncultured Synechococcus sp.
GGGGAGGCGACGGTCTCCAAAAGCGGTGTGGTGATGGCTGGCACCAATCTGAAGATCGGCACCCCGGTGGAGCTCGAGGGGCCGCGTTACCGGGTGAACGGCACCGTCAGCGGCGTCGAGGTGGAGTGACCATGACTCCGATCCAACCGCTTCGACGCAGTCTTCCACTCCTGAGCCTACTGACCATCGCGACCCCGGCGATGGCCGCACCCCCGCTGGTGCCCCTGCTCAGCCCCCCGGCTCCCAAGGAGGCGCGTGGCCTGCCCATCTTGCGCGATGGCCAGCGCTGTCCTGCGCTGCAGCGGGCCGTGGAAGCCGGTCTTGGTGCCGGCAAGCAGGCCTGGAGCATCAGCATCGTCGATGGCAACGGGGAGCTGCAAGCGGATGTGAATGGTCGGGTCGCTCGGGTCCCCGCTTCGAATCAGAAGTTGATCAGCACCGCCTTCGCCCTCGATCGCCTCGGCCCAGACTTCCGCCTGCGCACCCAACTGGTGCGCCGCCCGGATGGGGTGCTGGAGTTGCGCGGGCAGGGCGATCCCGATCTGGGTCTTGCCGGTCTGCAGCGGCTGGCGATGGCAGCTCTGGGGCAGGGCGGCTCCCGCAACCCCGAGACCGGAGCGGCGCCGATCAAACTGATGTTGCGGGAAGAACCACCCCAACGCTGGTGGCCCCGCGATTGGGAGCCCGCTGATCGCGCCTATGCCTATGGCGCACCGATCACCCGGCTGGCGCTCACCAGCAATGCCCTCGACATGGCGGTGCAGAACCCGGCGGCCCGGTTCAAGACCTTGTTCAGCAAACAGGTGCAACGGCAGGGCGGTGCGGTGCAGCTCTCGGTTGCGGCGCCCCAACCGCTTCGGGTCACGCCCGATCCGAGCCAGACCGATGGCATGGGAACAGCCGATGGCGAGGGCACGACGTTGCTGCATGAGGAAACCTCTGCGCCCATGCATGCCCTGCTCAGCCTCGCCAACACCGAGAGCCACAACTTCACCGCTGAGGTGCTGTTGCGGGCGGCAGCGGATCAGTGGGATGTGAAGGCCGCCTCTCGTGAGGCGATGGCCTGGATGACGGCCGAGAATCTGCCGGTGCAGGGACTCCGCATCGCCGATGGCAGCGGTCTCTCTCGTTCGAATCGGAGCAGCAGCCAGACCCTGGCGGCCCTCTTGTTGCACATGCATCAACACCCCCTGGGGCCCTACTACCAGGCCTCGATGGCGATCGCCGGCCGTCGGGGCACCCTGCGCAATACCTTCCGCGGCACGTCCCTGGAGGGACGGTTGTGGGCCAAGACGGGTACCCTTCGCGGGGTGCGGTCCGTGAGCGGCATTCTTCAGACTGCCGATGGCCCTCGGTTTGTGAGCCTGATCTCTAATGGTGCCGAGGCCCCGAATCAAACGATCGGGGCCGTGTTGCGATCGGTGCAGCGCCTCAGCCCATGCCCCGGATCTGTCTGAGGCGTGAGGCAGCGCGGCGAGCTCGGGAAATGGGCACCGCCTTCTCCGGTTCGGACTCTGCAGCGGGCCTGGGCAGAGGTGTTTCGGTTTTCAGGGTCTGGATTTTTACCAGCTCCTGACGCCCGGCGAGCACCACCTGGGCCATCTCTTTGAGGCGGGTCTCCAGTTCGCCCAGGGTCTGCTCGGCATAGCTGTTGGCGCCATCCTGCACCGAGGCGGCCTCCTGGCGACTGCGCTGAATCAAGGATTCGCACTGCTGTTGGGTCTGTTGCCGGTAACCGAGGGCGTCCTGATGCAGCCGCTCCGCTTCGGCCTGGGCTTCCTTCTGCAGGCGTAGTCCTTCCTGGCGGATCTGCTCCAGCTCCTGCATCGCCTGGGTGCGGTTGCGCTCGTGCTGCTCACTGAGTTGCCTTTTCAGCTCCATCGCTTCTTGATCGAGCTGTTGACGTCGCTGCAGCGCCTCCTGTTCCAACTGTTGACGACGACCGGCGAACTGCTGCTCCAGTTGGGCGAGCTTGGCCTGCATGTCGTGCTCCATCTGGGCCGACTGCTGTCGGGTCGACTGGAGCAGCTGTTCACACTGCTGCCGGGTGTGCTCCCGCAGTTCATTCACCTGGCGCTCCGCCTCCTGGCGAATGGCTGCTGCGTTCACCATCTGCTCGCGCTGCTGCTGCGCCTTCTGAACGATCTCCTCGGCTTGCTGGCGGGCCGTGGCGATGAAGCTGTCGCGTTGTTCGATCAGCGCGGCGGCCTGGGTGATCTGCGCCGGCAGCGCTTCACGCACGCTGTCGAGAATCTCGATCGCATCCTGCTCATTGACCAACCGGCCTCCGCTGAAGGGAATGCGACTGCCCTCCAGGACGATCTCCTCCAGCTGATCAAGCTGGTCGAGCACGGGAAACCGGATCTCGCTCATCGCTGTTCAGGTGAGAAAGACAAATTAAAGAGCCTGGCGAGGTCCTGCGCCACCACCTCCGGAACCATGTGACTGACGCGGCCGCCAAAACGGGCCACTTCCTTCACCACCGAGCTGCTGAGGAAGCTGTGGTGGGCTGACGTGGCCAGAAACACGGTTTCGATTTCCGGTTGCAGCGATCGATTGGTATGGGCGATCTGGAGCTCGTATTCGAAGTCACTCATCGCCCGCAGACCCCGCAGGATCAGATCGGCGCCGATGTCCTCGGCGCAGCGCACGGTGAGTCCGTCGAAGCTGGTCACCCGCACGCCGCTGAGGTGCGCAGTGGAGGCTTTGATCTGGGCGAGGCGTTGCTCGAGGCTGAAAGCCGGCGTCTTGCCGGGGTTCTGCAGCACGGCCACCACCACTTCGCCGAAGAGGCAGCAGCCCCGCTCGATCAGATCCAGATGGCCCAGGGTCAGCGGATCAAAGCTGCCGGGATAGAGGGCACGCATGCGCGGCGACTGGCGAGCCAGGATCTTATGAAGATGCGGAGCGGTTGGTTCTTGACTTCACCGTCGGTGCGATCACCCCTGCTGATGCAATCGGAGCGGCTGGAACGCCGTCTCAAGGAGATTCCGGCCCAGCCCGGCTGCTACCTGATGCGCGATCAGGACGATCGCATTCTTTACGTGGGCAAATCGAAGAGTCTGCGCAGCCGGGTGCGCAGCTATTTCCGCAGCCGTCACGACCTCTCCCCCCGCATCCGCCTGATGACGCGGCAGGTCTGCGAGATCGAATTCATCGTGACCGACAGCGAAGCGGAAGCGCTGGCGCTGGAATCGAATCTGATCAAGAACCATCAGCCCCACTTCAACGTATTGCTGAAGGACGACAAGAAATACCCCTACCTGTGCATCACCTGGAGTGAGCCCTATCCGCGTCTGTTCATCACCCGCCGGCGCCGTTTTCGCAGCCCCCTCGATCGGTTTTATGGTCCGTATGTCGATGTTGGCTTACTACGCCGCACCCTGTTTCTGGTGAAACGGGTGTTCCCCCTGCGGCAGCGTCCACGGCCGTTGTATCCCGACCGCACCTGCCTCAACCATGCCATCGGCCGCTGCCCGGGGGTGTGTCAGGAAAAGATCAGCTCAGAGGAGTATCACCGCATCCTGCGCAAGGTGGCGATGGTGTTCCAGGGCCGCAGCGATGAGCTTCAGACCCTGCTCACCGAGCAGATGGAGCGCTACGCCGAACGGCTCGATTTCGAAGCGGCGGCCCGGATCCGTGACCAGCTTCAGGGGCTGGATCAACTGACCGCAGATCAGAAGATGAGCCTGCCCGATTCCTCGGTGAGTCGGGATGTGCTCGCCCTGGCGTGTGATCAACGGGTGGCTGCCGTCCAGTTGTTCCAGATGCGCGCCGGCAAGTTGGTGGGCCGCCTCGGTTTCACCGCCGACGCCGAGGGCCTGGAGCCGGGATTGATCCTGCAGCGGGTGATCGAGGAGCACTACAGCCAGGTGGATGCGGTGGAGATTCCTCCGGAGCTGTTGGTGCAACATCCGTTGCCGCAGCGGGCCCTGCTGGAGGACTGGTTGGGGGAACAGCGGGGGCGGCGGGTGCAGATCCACTGTCCGCAGCGCCGTCAGAAGGCGGATCTGATCGAGCTGGTGCAACGCAACGCCGAATTCGAGCTGTTGCGGGCCCAACGGGGTCAGGAACAGCAGGCTCTGGCGACGGAGGATCTGGCCCAGCTGCTCGAATTGCCCCGCCCCCCCCGACGGATCGAGGGTTACGACATCAGCCACATTCAGGGCAGTGATGCGGTGGCGTCTCAGGTGGTGTTCATCGATGGTCTGCCCGCCAAGCAGCACTACCGCAAATACAAGATCCGCAGCAGCAGTGTCCGTGCGGGCCACAGCGACGATTTCATGTCGATGGCGGAGGTGATCCGGCGCCGATTCCGGAGGTGGGCGCGGGCCAAGGCGGAGGGGGCTGACCTGGGGGCGCTGCGTCATCGGGGTGGCAGTGCTCTGCAGACCGATGGCCTCAACGACTGGCCTGATGTGGTGATGATCGACGGTGGCAAGGGTCAGCTCTCAGCCGTGATGGAGGCCCTGCGGGAGCTGGATCTGGATCAGGACCTCACCGTCTGTTCCCTGGCGAAACAACGGGAGGAGATTTTTCTACCGGGGGAACGGCAGCCCCTGGAGAGTGAGCCGGATCAACTGGGGGTGGCCCTGTTGCGACGGCTTCGCGATGAGGCCCATCGCTTTGCCGTGAGCTTCCACCGGCAACAGCGGGGCGAACGGATGAAGCGCTCCCGTCTCTCCGACATTCCCGGTCTGGGGCCGAAACGGGTGCGCGACCTGCTGGCCCATTTCCACTCCATCGATGCCATCCAGCTGGCGCCCGTGGAGCAGTTGGCGGCGGCTCCGGGGATCGGCCGCTCCCTCGCCGAGCAGATCCATGGCTTCTTTCATCCCCAGAACGACCATGGCTTCGACGAGGCCGAGGCGACGACCACTCCCCCGGGGGCTGGGGGCCAGAGTGAACACTCCGATGCTCTGACGCGATGAGGTGCCTGAGGCCGCTGCTGTGCGCCCTGCTCGCGCTGGTGTGGAGCGGTGCACTCGCCGGTGGCCAGGCCGCCTGGGCCGCTCCCGGCCTCTGCACCGGACCGGTGTGCGCCGATCACATCACCCGCAGCGCCAAGAACCACTGGCAGTTGGTGCTGCGTCTCAATGACCAGCTCGGCCATCGGGAGAAAGTGGTGATGGATTGCCGCGCCCTGGTGCTCAGCCCGCGGGCGGGCCAGGTGGACCGGGGCTACGCCACCGCCCTGGGGCGACGGGCCTGCCGGTTGGCCGGTGAACTGAGCTGACCGATGGAGGAGATCACCCTCATCTATCCCCACCAGCTGTTTGCCCACCACCCCGGTCTGGCCCCCGGCCGTGTGGTGGTGCTGGTGGAGGAGCCGCTGCTGTTGGGCACGGATCCCTCCTGGCCGCTGCAGTTCCACCCCCAGAAGCTGGCGTTGCATCGTCACTCGCTCGAGGCTTACAGGCGTCGGCTTGAGGCGGCCGGGTATCCGGTGCGGCTGCAGCGCCACGATCAGGCGGCCAGCACGGAAGACCATCTGGCCCTGCTGCTGGCGCAGGGGGTGCGTCACCTCCACCTGGTCGATCCCGTCGATGACTGGCTGGAGCGCCGCATCCGCCGCTGGTCGGCCAGGGAGGGCCTCAGGCTCACGTGGTACGCCACGCCGATGCTGCTGACGCCGGTGGAGGAGGGCGCAGCCTTCCTGGCCCGCGGCAAGAAACCCTCGATGGCCCGGTTTTACGAGCGCCAGCGGCGGCGCCTGGACGTGTTGATCGATCCGCAGGGTCAACCCGTGGGCGGTCGATGGAGCTTTGATGCCGACAACCGTAAAAAGCTGCCGAAGCAGATCCAGCTGCCACCGAATCCATTGCATCCGCTTGACGCTGATCCCCAGGCGGAGACGGAGACTTGCCTGGTGCCGAACGATCACAGCGGGGCGGAGCGTTGGCTCGATGCCTTTCTCGAGCAACGCCTGCAGCAGTTCGGGGCCTACGAAGACGCCATCAGCCGGGAGCATCACGTGCTCTGGCACAGCGTGCTCACCCCCATGCTCAACATCGGCCTGCTCACCCCGCAACAGGTGCTCGATCGCACCCTGACCCGGGCTGAGGCGGGGGATGTGCCGCTCAATTCACTCGAGGGGTTTGTGCGCCAGATCATCGGGTGGCGTGAATTCATGGCGTTGATGTATCGCCATCACGGTGTGACCCTGCGCAACGGCAATTTCTGGGGTCTGGAGGATCGGCCGATCCCCGAGGCTTTCTACACCGGTCACACCGGTCTTCCCCCGATCGATGCGGTGATTCAACGGGTGCGGCGCAGTGGCTATTGCCATCACATCGAGCGCTTGATGCTGCTCGGCAATGTGATGCTCCTCTGCGGCTTCCATCCCACCCGCATCTGCAACTGGTTCATGGAGCTGTTCCTCGATGCCTACGACTGGGTGATGGTGCCGAATGTGTATGGCATGAGTCAGTTCGCCGATGGGGGGCTGTTCACCACCAAGCCCTACGTCTCCGGCTCCAACTACGTGCGCAAGATGTCGGATTACCCGAAGGGGCCCTGGTGCGACGTGTGGGACAGTCTCTTCTGGAGCTTCATCGATCGCCATGGCGACTTTTTCCGCAGTCAGGTGCGTCTGGCGATGATGACGCGCCATCTCGATCGCATGGGTGAGGGGACCCTGGCGGAGCATCGGCA
The DNA here is from genome assembly GCA_937930135.1 of uncultured Synechococcus sp. Classification (GTDB taxonomy): domain Bacteria; phylum Cyanobacteriota; class Cyanobacteriia; order PCC-6307; family Cyanobiaceae; genus Synechococcus_C. Next base: position 6,655 of record CALGVO010000200.1, read on the forward strand.
GCGGGCTCAGCGTTTTCTTGACGAGCTGGCCTGAATGCTGCGTAGGGTCACCGCGTTGACGTTCCTCCCATGACCCTGCCGCCCGAGGCCTACCTCTGGTTCAAGACCCTCCACATCGTGGGCGTGGTGGTGTGGTTTGCCGGGCTCTTCTACCTGGTGCGGTTGTTCATCTATCACGTTGAAACGGAGGAGCTGGCCCCTGAGCTGCGCACGCCCTTCCAGACGCAATACGCCCTGATGGAACGGCGCTTGGCCAACATCATCACCACCCCCGGCATGGTGGTGGCGGTGTCGATGGCGGTGGGCCTGCTGGTAGTGCAACCCAGTTGGCTGCATCAGGGCTGGATGCACGCCAAGCTCGCGTTCGTTGCCGCACTCCTCGCTTATCACGCTTTTTGTTACCGCCTCATGGGGCAATTGCAGCGAGGCGACTGCCGTTGGAGCGGACGCCAGCTGCGCGCCCTCAATGAGCTCCCCACCCTGCTTCTGGTGATCGTGGTGATGCTGGTGGTGTTCAAGAACCAGTTCCCGACGGGCGCCGCCACCTGGTTCGTGGTGGCCCTGGTGGTGTTCATGGCCGCCTCGATTCAGTTCTATGCCCGCTGGCGGCGCCTCAAGGCCGAAGCCCTCGCAGCCGAACCTGCCGAAGCCCATGGCCACTGATCGCCACCCACTGCGGCCCATCCTCGAAACGGTGGGCCCCGAGAGCTGCCCGGCGGCCCTTAATTTCCACTGCCACACGCTCTGCAGCGACGGCAGCCTCGCCCCCGACGCCCTGATTCGGCAGGCCCGCGATCAGGGCCTGCAGCATCTCGCCGTCACCGATCACCACAGTGCGGCGGCGTTCCGCCCGATGCAGGCCTGGTTGGAGCGGGAGCTGGACGCCGGCCGAGCGGTGCCCACCCTCTGGAGCGGCATGGAGATCAGTTGCGTGCTCCGCGGCTGTCTGGTGCATGTGCTGGCCCTGGGCTTCGAGCTCGATCACCCGGCCTTGCACGTCTACAACCAGGGCGATGCAGCTGTGGGGGAGCCGCTGCGGGCTGAATCCGTGCGGAAGGCGATCCACGATGCCGGTGGTCTGGCCGTGCTGGCCCATCCCGCCCGCTACCGACTCGGCTTTCAGGAGTTGATCGATGCGGCGGCTGAGCTGGGCTTCGATGGCGGCGAGGCCTGGTACGACTACGACATGCAACCGCGTTGGAGCCCGACACCTCTGGTGTGCGACGCGATCGATGCCCAGTTGAAGAACCTTGGCCTTTTGCGTACGTGTGGCACCGATACCCACGGCCCCGACCTCAAGGGTCGCTAAGTTCTATCCACTTCCTGTTGATCGGGCATGGGTTTCTTCGATCGTCTGCTGAATCCCCGCGCTGCAGCGCCGCGCACCGACAACACCCAGGCCCAGCCGAAGCCCGCGAAAAAGCAGGACGCCTTCTTCCTCGATAGCGACACCTCCACCTCTCTGGGGGATCTCAACTACATGCGTGAGGCGAAGACGATCCGCCGTACCTTCCCTGGCACCGCCGACAGTCCCGGCAGCAAGGAACTGATCACCGAGGTGGATGCCATGGACCTGAAGGTGGATGTGGCCTCCGAGGGACTGGGCGGTGTCAGCAAAACCGAGGCGACCGTCTCGGTGACCCAGGGCGTGCCCAAACCGGTGAAAAAAACTTTCGCTGAACCGATGAGTCAGCAGGAGCTGAATCAGCGCCTCAGAGGCAGCGCTCTTTCCGGCGTCAACGCTCCGGCCGCAGCCGATGCCGCTCCCGTGGCCCGCAAAACGGAACTGAAGCCGGAAACCAGCGCACAGTCCAGCAGTGCCCAGTCGGCCGCTCCCGGCTCGATCGATCCCTTCCGCGCCATGGTGAGGGATCTCAACAGTTGACCCTTTACCGCTGAGCCTCATTCTTTGAGGCCGTCGTGCTCCACGCGCGCCTCGGCCTCCAGCACCAGCTGGCGCAGCCGTTCCAGCCTTTCCGGAGTCGCATCCGACCACAGCTGGCGATTGGCGGCTTCCAACAAGCGTTCTGCCATGTCGCGCAGGGCCCAGGGATTGTGGCGGATCAGAAAGGCGAGGTTTTCCCGGTCATCGAGCCAGGCGTCCTGAACGGCGGCGTAACACCAGTTCTGCACCACGCCGCTGCTGGCGTCATAGGCAAACAGGTAGTCGAGACTCGCCGCCATCTCGAAGGCTCCTTTGTAGCCATGGCCGCGCATGCCCTCGATCCAGCGGGGATTGAGCAGCCGGCTGCGCATCACCTTGTCGATCTCCTTGCCGAGCGGATGCAGGCGCAAGCGCTCCCGACGCGAGTGGTCGGCGAACCAGAGCGCTGCGGGTCTGCCACGCACTGCCGTCACGGCAGCGGCCAGACCGCCCTGGAACTGGTAGTAATCGTCGGAATCGAGCAGGTCATGCTCCCGGTTGTCCTGGTTGTGGAGCACCACCTGCACCTCGCGCAGGCTGCGCTCCAGGCCCTCCCGATCCTCCTGAGGTTCCCCCTGCCCGTCGTAAGCCCAGCGGCTCCAGCTCAGGAAGGCCTCAGCCAGGTCGCCCTGCTCCTCCCATTGGCCTGAATCGATCAGGGCCTGCAGGCCAGCGCCATAGGCACCGGGTGCGGAGCCGAACACCCGCGGCGGACGCCCGCTGTCGCGGCTGCAGGCTGCCAGAGGATTGTCGTGGGCGTCTTCATCCAGGCCGGCCACCAACGCCAGCGCTCGATCTACCCAGCGCACCAGCTGGGGAAAGGCATCGCGGAACAGACCGGAGATCCGCAGCGTCACATCAACGCGGGGGCGTTGCAGCAGGGCGAGGGGAATCACCTCCAGATCCACCAGGCGCCGGGTCGGTCCATCCCACACCGGTCTCACACCCAAAAGGGCCAGCATCTGGGCGATGTCTTCGCCGCCGTTGCGCATCGTCGCCGTGCCCCACACCGACAGGGCCAGATGCCGCAGGGGCTCGCCTTCCTCCAGCAGGTACAGCTCGAGCAACTGTTCAGCACTGCGCCGGCCCAGATCCCAGGCGGCTTCCGTCGGCAGTCCGCGCAGATCCACTGAATAGAAATTCCGGCCCGTGGGCAGCACATCCGGTCGACCCCGGGTGGGCGCGCCTGAGGGGCCGCTGGCGATCCGGCCGCCGGCAATGGCATGGAGGAATCCCTCCCGCTCCCGATCGGCGCAGGCCCGTAGGCGGGGCATCAAGCTCTGCGTCAGATGCAGCAGACTTGGATCACGGCCATCCAGCAGCCAGCGTTCCAGATCGGCATGGAGGGCCTGGCCGTCGGTCTCGTTGAGGCCCTCAGGCTCGATCAGGCGCTGAATCAGCGTGGAGGCCTGATGCTCCAACCAGTCGACGGCATCGGCGATGCGGCGGGGCTGCTCCACGCCATGGCCCTCCAGCCAGGCCTGATCGCTGGCCTGGAGAGCCTGACCATCCTCATCGGCCCAGGGATCACAGTTGAGGCCGAGACGCCTGGCCATCGCCTGGGTGAGACCGGGGCGATCCGGTCCAGGGCAGCGGGCGATCGCCAGCAACAGCTCCACCAGGGCGTGCGGCTCCGGCTCGGCGCCGAGTCGATGCAGGCCGGTGCGGATCTGCGCTTCCTTCAATTCACAGAGATAGGTCTCCACCTGCTCCAGGCAATGGCTCCACTCCGGCGCAGCAAACAGGGCCTGGCGCTCCTGGGTCTTGTTGACGCTGCCGCTGGGCAGACCCGGCCAGTTGAGGCGGGTGAGCAGCGCGAGCAGTTGCTCATCGAGCACGCCACAGCGCTCCGATCCCAGCTGCCGGGCCTCGACCACTTCATCGAGCAGCTGCTCCAGGCTCACCAGGTCGCCATGGGATCCAGCACGCCCCAGCGGCGGCGTCAGGTGATCGAGGATCACGGCATGGCCTCGCCGTTTGGCCTGGGATCCCTCGCCCGGATCGTTGACGATGAAGGGATAGAGGTGGGGAATCGGCCCCAAAGCCAGAGCCGGTGCACAGGTCTCGCTCAGGCCCACCGCCTTGCCGGGCAGCCATTCGGCGCTGCCGTGTTTACCCAGGTGCACCATCACCTGGCAACCGTGCACCTGACGCATCCAGAGGTATTGGGCCAGGTAGCGGTGCGGTGGCGGCAGGTCAGGGGAGTGGAGATCGCTGAGCTGATCCGGGTCGTAGCCGCGACTCGGTTGAATCAGCACCACCACATGGCCGAAGCGCAAGCCATGGATGGCGAAACCGGTGGAGCCATCCAACGTCGTGTCGAGATCCACCGCCTGCTCCGGTGGCCCCCATCGCCCTTCCACCGCCTGGCGCGCCGCGGCAGGCAATTGCTGCCACCAGGCCTGATAGTCGCCAAGGGGGAGGTGGTCGAGGGCTGGGCGATGGTGGCTCTCGGGATCATTGCTGCGCCCTCGCAGCAGAGCCTGCATCAAGGCCTCTGGTGTGGCGGGCAAAGGGTCGACACCAAGGTCGTGCCCCGACTCCTGCAACCAGTGCAGGGCGTTGTGCAACGAGGCGGGGGTGTCGAGACCGACGCCATTGGCCACACGCCCATTGCGGATCGGATAGTTGGCCAGAACCAAGGCGACACGACGCTCGCGGGCCTGGCTGCGCCGCAACGCAATCCAGGCCTCGGCGTGTTGCACCACCCAGTCCAGTCCGGTGAGGTCCGGTTCGAGGCCATGCACCGCCGTGGCCAGGCTGGCGTGGGCCTGCTGCTGTTCCCGGAAGCCACCGACCCGGGTGGTGATGCGTCCATCGAGCTCGGGCAGCACCACCTGGAGCGAGAGGTCGAGGGGGTCGAGGCCCCGGGAGGAATCGGCCCACACCTGGCGGGAGCGGCCGCTGCTGAGCACTTGCAGAACCGGGCGATCGAGCTGATCCCAGAGCGGACTGCCGAGACCGGCCTCTTCGAATTGCACCGAGGCGAAGGCGGTGGTGGTGATCACCAGCTCCACCTGCTGTTGCTGCAAGAGATCCAACACGCCCTGCTGCACCACCGGATCGCGCAGGCTGCTCACCCAGAGCGCTCGCGGCACCAGGCCACGCCGGCGCAGGCTGGTGAGCAGCGCTTCCGCCACCGCCGTGTCGCCGGCACGGGCCAAGGCGCGATAGAGGATCACCCCCACCCGAGGGCCTGGCATCTCCTGCCACTGCCAGGGGGCCGGATCGGCCATGGGCAGCGGCTCCAGGGCCGAGGCCTCGGGTTCCTCGCCTGCCAGCAGCAGCGCCAAGGCATCGAGGCAACGCAGGAGATTGTCCGCGCCTCCTTCCCGCATCAAGGCGGCGAGGGCGTCGCAGAGAGGTTCGGGAACGGAGCTCAGGCTGTGCAGGGCACGGTCCTGATCCGGGGTGCCAGCCAGAACGATCAGCTGGCGATCGCTGCGGGCTTCCTGCCAGCGCAGCACCTGCTCGAAGCCATAGGACCAGTGGCCCCGTCCACCGAGCAGACGCACCACGATCAAGCGGGCGTCGGCACCAGTGCTGGCGAGATAGTGATCGATCTGGGCCTGGTGTTGCAGGGCATCGAGGGGAAGGGCGCGGATCCGATCGCGCCAGGGGCCCGCCTCCGGTGCCTCCAACACTCTGGCGAGGGTGCTGATGTCGGTCTGGGCGCTGGTGAGCAGCAACAGCGGTGCCGTTGGCTGCTCCACGAGCACCACCTCGCCGCCTTCATCGGATCCAGGGATGCTGCTCAGTCGGTGCATGGCGCCATTGTCGGTCGTGCCGGTGGGATGGTGGGTGAGAAGATTTGGCGAACGGCCCCGTCAGCCATGCATCAGTTCCTGCCGTACGCCTGGTTTGAAGGCCGTTGCATCCCCTTCTCAGAAGCGAAGGTGTCGGTCGCGACCCACGCGCTCCACTACGGCACGGGCGCTTTTGGCGGCATGCGGGCCATTCCCGATCCGCAGACTGCGGATCACGTGCTTCTGTTCCGTGCCGATCGCCATGCCCGTCGCCTCAGTCAGAGCGCCCGGCTGCTGCTGACCGACTTGAGTGAAACCACCGTGATGGAGGCTCTCACCGCGATGCTGCGGGCGAATCGGCCCACCAAACCGATCTACCTGCGACCGTTCGTTTACACGAGTGACCTCGGCATCGCGCCACGGTTGCACAACATCGAAACCGACTTTCTGATCTATGGCCTCGAGTTGGGTGACTACCTCTCCCCCGAGGGCGTCAGTTGCCGGATCAGCTCCTGGACCCGTCAGGAAGACCGTTCCCTGCCCCTGCGCGGCAAGATCAGCGGCGCTTACATCACCAGCTCCCTGGCCAAGACCGAAGCGGTGCTCAGCGGTTTCGACGAAGCCCTGCTGCTCAACAGCCGCGGCAAGATCAGCGAGGCCAGCGGCATGAACCTGTTCATCGTGCGCGACGGTGTCCTGATCACCCCCGGGGTGGATCAGGACATCCTCGAGGGCATCACCCGCGCCAGCGTGATCGAGCTGGCCCGCAGCATGGGGATCACGGTGGTGGAGCGTCCGGTCGACAAGACGGAGCTGTTCATCGCCGATGAGGTGTTTCTCACCGGCACAGCCGCCAAGATCACACCGGTGCGCCAGCTGGAATCCACCACGCTCTCGAGTGAGCGACCACTGATGAATGCCCTTCGCGAGCGACTGGTGGCGATCACCGAAGGGCGCGACCCTGCCTATGAGCGCTGGGTGACGCGCATCGACCTGAACGGCTGAGAAGGTCCTTAGGATGGCCCGAGAGGCAAGCAATTGGAATGCAGGCAGACATGGTGGCGCCGACCCCTGTTGTTTCCCGCTTTCTTTCTCGCCTCCATTCCCCTGAACGTCCGGTTCTGGTGTTTGACGGTGCCACTGGCACGTCCTTGCAGCAACTCAATCTCACCGCTGAGGATTTTGGGGGTCCCGAACTCGAGGGATGCAACGAGAATCTGGTGGTCACCCGTCCGGATGCAGTGCAGGCCGTGCATCGCCAGTTTCTGGAGGCCGGCTGCGATGTGATCGAGACCGACACCTTCGGTGCCGCCTCGGTGGTGTTGGCGGAATACGGCCTCCAGGATCAGGCGTTTGCGCTCAACAAACGGGCGGCTGAATTGGCGCGCACGGTGGCGCAGGAGTACAGCACTACGGAGAAGCCCCGATTCGTGGCCGGCTCGATGGGACCGACCACCAAACTGCCGACCCTGGGCCATATCGGCTTCGACACCCTGAAAGAGGCCTATCGCGAACAGGCCGCCGGGCTGTTGGCCGGTGATGTGGATCTGTTCATCATCGAAACCTGCCAGGACGTGCTGCAGATCAAAGCGGCGCTCCAGGGGGTGGAGGCCGCCTTCGCCGACGCCGGTGAACGCCGGCCCCTGATGGTGTCGGTGACGATGGAAACCACCGGCACCATGTTGGTGGGATCCGATATCGCCGCTGTGGTCGCAATTCTGGAACCTTTCGCCATCGACATTCTCGGCCTGAACTGCGCCACGGGGCCGGAACAGATGAAGGAGCACATCCGCTATCTGGCGGAGCATTCCCCGTTTGTGGTGAGTTGCATTCCTAATGCCGGCCTGCCCGAAAATGTAGGTGGTGTGGCGCACTACCGCCTGCAGCCGCTGGAGCTGAAGATGCAGCTCATGCACTTCGTGGAAGATCTCGGTGTGCAGGTGATTGGTGGCTGCTGCGGCACCACACCGGCGCATATTCAGGCACTCTCGGAGTTGTCCGGTGATCTCAAGCCAGCGCAGCGTCCCTGCCGCACGGAGCATCGCCAACGGCTGCAGCTCAGCTACGAACCTGCGGCAGCCTCCATTTATGGCGCCACGTCGTATCAACAGGACAATTCGTTTCTGATCATCGGTGAGCGCCTCAACGCCAGCGGTTCCAAGAAAGTGCGGGAA
>CALGVO010000201.1 GCA_937930135.1 uncultured Synechococcus sp.
CTCAGAAGCTGAGTCGGCGGCGCCGCTCAGCAGATCCTGGGCAGCAGTTCACCACTCAGGGGCGTCAGCAACCGTTCGGTTCCCAGGCCCGTGCGCAGGCGCACCTGGGGCGCACCATGCTCTGCCCATGCCTCCACCACTCCCACCACAGCACCACCGGTGCCAGCAAGCACGGCCAAAGCAGACTCCACCTGCTCCGGTGGCACCACCAGCACACAGCGTCCTTCGTTGGCCAGATGGAGCGGATCGAAGCCGAGCAGGTCACAGCAACGGCTCACGGCCGGAGCCTCCGGGATCCGCGCCTCCTCCAGCACCAGATCACAGCCACTGTCATCAGCAAGTTCCTGCAGGGCCGCCGCCAGGCCGCCACGGGTGAGATCGCGCAGGCAATGGGGCTGCACTCCGGCCGCAAACAATGCGGCCACCAGGGGCCAGAGGGGGGCACAGTCGCTCAGCACCGGTGGCTGCAGATCGAGACCATGGCGAGCCGCCAGGATCGCCATGCCATGGCGGCCCAGGTCACCGCTCAACAGCAGCCCATCCCCCGGACGGATCGCCGCGGGGCTGATCGCGGACGGAGCCTCCACCAGACCGATGCCACTGGTGCTGATGAAGATCCCATCCGCCTTGCCCCGCTCCACCACCTTGGTGTCACCGGTGGCAATCTCCATCCCCGCCTCGGCGGCGGCGGCCGCCATCGACGCCACCACCCGTCTCAGCAGCGCCAGCGGCAACCCCTCCTCGAGGATCAGCGACACGCTCAGATAGAGGGGTCGGGCACCCGCCATCGCCAGATCGTTGGCAGTGCCAATCACCGCCAGGCTGCCGATGTCTCCGCCGGGAAACTCCAGGGGCTGCACCACATAGCCATCGCAGCTGAAGGCCAGGGGACCAGCAGCAGACGGCAGAACGGCCGCATCATGGAGAACCACGGCAGCCTCACCGCCTCCTCCCGAACGACCGAGCACCTGGGCTGGTAACAGCGGCCGTAACTCCTGCTGGATCAGGTCGCGCATCAGGGCGCCACCGCCGCCATGGGCCAAGCGAATGCAGTCCGTCATCGCCGATAACGGTGATAGGCCGCACAGGCCCCCTCGCTCGACACCATCGGCGCCCCCAGGGGCCGCTGCGGTGTGCACGCCCCGCCGAAGGCCGGGCACTCCGGCGGCAGGGCCAGACCCCGCAGAATGCGACCACTGATGCAGGGGCTGGAGGCGGAGTCATCGCCAGCGGCGACGGCAGGCTCCAGGGCTGCGGCATCGAGATGCCGGTAGGCCGGTCGCAGGGCCAGCCCCCCCTGGGGCAGAACCCCCAGGCCACGCCAGGGACGATCCGCCGGTTCGAACACCGCCTCGATCAACGCCTGCGCCTGTCGATTGCCCTGCGATGTGACCACCTGGGGGTAGGCATTGCTGAGACGCGCTTCGCCCGACTCCAGCTGTCGCACCGCCTCCAGCAATCCCGCCATCAACTCCTCAGGATCGAAGCCGCTCACCACCACCGGCACCCGATGGCGCTCCACCAACTGCTCCAGCTGCCGTGTGCCCATCACCGCCGCCACATGACCGGCGGCCAGAAAAGCCTGCACCTCGCTGGCCGGATCGGCAAGGATCGCCTCCATCGCCGGCACGACGCGCACGTGGGCGACCAGCAGCGACAGGTTGGGGAGCGCCAGGGCCTTGGCCTGACGCGCCAGCAGGGCCGTGGCGGGAGCGGTGGTCTCAAACCCCACCGCCAGAAACACCACGCGGCGATCGGGATGGCGCCGGGCCAGCGCGATCGCCTGCAGCGGCGAGGTGAGCAGTTGCACATCCCCTCCGGCCGCCCGCACCGCCAGCAGATCCTGGCCGGGATCACTTCCCGGCACCCGCAGCATGTCGCCGTAGGAACAGAGCACCACATCGGGACGCCGCGCCAGCTTGAGGGCGAGATCAATGCAGGCGGCCGGTGTGACACACACCGGGCAGCCGGGGCCATGGATCAGACGCACCCCCGGCGGCAGCAGCTGGTCGAGGCCCCAGCGGAGGATGGCATGGGTCTGGCCGCCGCAGACCTCCATCAGGGTCCAGGGGCGCCGGGTCAGTGCGGCGAGGGTGTCAGCCAGCTGCGCCGTTCGGGCATGGGCCTGCATCAAACCCTCACCTCCAACCCGTCAGGCCACTGAGGGCGCGGATGTACTGGGCCCGTTCGTAATCGGCGGGCGTGGCGCAACGCTGCTGACTCATGCAGCCGATCAGATCGGCGACCGCGCTGTAGTCGTGCGTTTCCAACCACTGGCTGAGCTCCAGCTCGATCGCCCGCAACCGCTCCGGACCGTGACGCAAGAGGCTGGCCACCAGCTGGGTGCAACCGGCTCCGGCCATCAAGAGGCGCACCACATCGGTGGCGCGCTGCACCCCGCCGCTGGCGGCGAGTTGCAGCGGTTCCCGGCCATGCAGCAGGGCGATCCAGCGCAGGGGCAGATGGAGATCGTGGGGGGTGGAGAGCAGTGGATTGGCCTGCAGCTCCAGCCGCTCGATGTCGATATCGGGTTGATAAAAACGATTGAACAGCACCAGACCATCGGCACCCGCTGCGGCAAGACGATGGGCCAACCCCCGGAAATTGGTGAAGAAAGGGCCGAGTTTCACCGCCAGGGGAAGCCTCACCTGCGCCCGCACACCACGCACGATCGCTTCAATCTCCGCCTCAATCTCACCGCTGCTCAGCAGGGGGTCGGTGGGGAGGCTGTGAATGTTGAGCTCCAGCGCCTGGGCGCCGGCGCTCTCGATCCGGCGCGCGGTCTCCACCCAGCGGCCGGGATGGGTGCCATTGAGACTGGCAATCACCGGGATCGTCAGTTGCTGCCGGGCCCGCTCGATCAGGCGCAGATAGAGATCCACCCCCTCATGCACCACCGCGCAGTCGGGGAGGTAACTGAGGGCCTCGCCGTAGCTCTCGCTGCCCAGGGTGGCGTGATCATGCAGCGCGAGCTGTTCCTCTTCGATCTGCTCCTCAAACAGCGAATGCAGCACAATCGCTGCAGCACCGTGACGCTCGAGCTCCAGCATCGGGCCGACATGGTCGCTGAGAGGCATGGCCGCTCCCACGATCAGGGGCGATCGCAACGGCAGCCCGAGCCAATCGCATCGCAGATCCGGATGGCTGGTCATGACGCGCCCTCCTGCTGGCTGGCCGCCAGATTGCGATAAGCCGCCCAGCGCCGATCGAGATCCGCCTGGGCCGCTTCCACAAGGGCCCGGGCATGCTCCGGCTGGCTGAAGCGCAGCATCCGGAAGCGGTTCTCCTGATCCATCGCCTCCGCCAGGGGGCGGCGGGGACCGGCACTGTCGAGCTGAAGCGGCGTTTCACCCCGGGCCAGCCGCCGGGGGTCGTAGCGGTACAGGGGCCAGCGACCGCAATCGACGGCGAGCTTCTGATGACCCATCCCTTCGGCCATGTCGATGCCGTGGGCGATGCAATGGGAATAGGCCAGGATCAACGACGGCCCCGGGTAGCTCTCCGCCTCCAGAAAGGCGCGGATCGTGTGTTCATCCCGGGCTCCCATCGCCACGCTGGCCACATACACACTGCCGTAGGTCATCGCCATCAACCCCAGATCCTTCTTGCCGGCTGGCTTTCCTGCCGCAGCGAACTTGGCGACCGCACCGAGCGGCGTCGCCTTGGAGGCCTGACCACCGGTGTTCGAATACACCTCCGTGTCGAGCACCAGCACATTCACGTCGCGGCCGCTGGCGAGCACATGATCCACGCCGCCGAAGCCGATGTCGTAAGCCCAGCCGTCGCCTCCCACCAGCCAGACGCTGCGTTTCACCAGTGCATCCGCCAGACCGAGCAGGGCCTCGGCCCGCTGTCGATCGGGGTGACCCGCCAGCCGTCGGCGCAGCTCTTCCAGCCGCTGCCGCTGCTCGGCAATCCCGGCCTCCTCCTGCTGATCGGCCCCGATCAAGGCCTCCACCAGGGCAGCGGGTAGTGACGGATTCAGCGCGCGAAGCAGGTCCTCGGCCATCCGTCGCTGCTGATCCACCGCCACCCGCATGCCGAAGCCGAATTCGGCGTTGTCTTCAAACAGGGAATTGCTCCAGGCCGGTCCGCGTCCGTCCCGGTTGGCGCGCCAGGGCGTGGTGGGGAGGTTGCCGCCGTAGATCGAACTGCAACCGGTGGCATTCGCCACCAACATGCGATCGCCGAACAGCTGGGTGGCGAGCTTCAGGTAAGGGGTTTCACCGCAACCGGCGCAGGCACCGGAAAATTCGAACAGGGGTTCCTGCAGCTGCTGCTGGCCGATCTTGTGCAGGTTGAGGTCGGCGCGCGGCACCTCAGGGAGCCGCAGGAAGAAGTCCCAGGCGGCGCGTGCCTGCTCCCGCAGCGGTCGCTGCGGTGCCATGTTGATCGCCTTGCGCTTGGGCTCACTGCGATCCCGCGCCGGACAGACGTTGACGCACAGGGCGCAGCCGGTGCAGTCCTCCGCCGCCACCTGGATCGTGAACGTCTGGCCCTGGAAGGCTGGATCGCGGGCGGGGGCCGTGCGAAAGCCGTCGGGAGCCTCAGCGAAGGCGGGCCCGGGAGCCACTTTGGCGCGGATCACCGCATGGGGGCAGACCATCACGCACTTGCCGCACTGCACGCAGAGGTCGCTTTCCCACACCGGAACCGATTCGGCGATGTTGCGCTTCTCCCATTGGCTGGTGCCCACCGGCCAGGTGCCATCACAAGGGAGAGCGCTCACCGGCAGCGCATCACCGCAGCGCGCCAGCATCGGTGCGATCACGTCGCGCACAAAGGCCGGCGCCTGCTGCAGTCGATCCTCCCCTGCTGCTCCCGAGGTGTCCGGCCCTGCTGCGGCCTCCAGCGGATCCGCCAGGTGTGGCCAGGGCACGGCATGGAGCTGATCCAGGCTGGCGTCCAGGGCGCGCAGGTTCATCGCCACCACGGCCTCACCCTTGCGGCCGTAGGTCTTGGCGATCGACTGACGGATGCGCTCGATCGCCTGCTCCCGCGGCAACACCCCACTGATGGCAAAGAACCCGGCCTGCATCACGGTGTTGATCCGCGACCCCATGCCGCTGGCTCGGGCCACACGACTCGCATCCACCACCCAGAGCTGCAGATGGCGCTCGCGGATGGTGCGGCGCATCGACCCAGGCAGGTGACTCCAGGTCTCCTCCGGTGAATAGGGACTGTTGATCAGCACGGTGCCGCCGGGCTGGATGCCGGCCAGCAGATCAAAACGACCGATGAAATCCCACTGATGACAGGCCACAAACGTGGGGCGCTGAATCAGATAGGTGGAGCGAATCGGCCGCGGCCCGAAGCGCAGATGGGAGACGGTGACGGCTCCCGATTTCTTCGAGTCGTAAACGAAATAGCCCTGGGCGAAGAGATCGGTGCTTTCGCCGATGATCTTGATCGCCGCCTTGTTGGCTCCGACGGTGCCATCGGAGCCGAGGCCATAAAACACCGCCCGCACTTCGCCATCGGCCTGCGACCCCTCGGTGACGATCGAGGCATCCACCGGCAGTGAGGTGTGGCCCACATCGTCTTCGATTCCCACGGTGAAATGGTTGCGGGCCGGCTCCCCGGCGAGCAGCGCCTGCAGATGGCGATCCACGGCGTGCACCATCGCCGGGGTGAATTCCTTCGACGACAGGCCGTAGCGACCGCCCAGCACCCGGGGTGGTGCAGCCCCCGGCCACTGCTCACTCAGAGCCGTCACCACGTCGAGATAGAGCGGTTCGCCGCTGGCACCGGGATCCTTGCAGCGATCGAGCACGGCGATCGCCCGGGTGGTGGCGGGCAGGCTCTCCACCAGGAGTCGGGCGCTGAAGGGGCGGAACAGACGCACTTTCAACAGCCCCACCCGCTCGCCTGCGGCCAACAGGGGCTCGAGGCTCTCTTCAGCGGTTTCGCAACCGGATCCCATCAGCACGAGCACCCGTTCGGCATCGACGGCGCCGCAGTAGTCGAAGGGTCTGTAACGGCGACCGGTGAGCGCCGCGAACGCGTCCATCGCCTCCTGCACCAGACCTGGTGCGGCCTCAATGAAGGGATTCACGGTCTCCCGCGCCTGGAAATAGACATCGGGGTTCTGAGCGGTGCCCCGCACCACGGGGTGATCGGGACTCAGGGCCCGGGCGCGATGCGCGGCGATCGCGGCCTGAGGGATCAGCTGCTGGAGCACCGCATCGGGAATCGCCGCCACCTTCTGGATTTCATGGGAGGTGCGAAAGCCGTCGAAACAATGAAGGAACGGCAGCCGGCTGCACAGGCTGGCGCGGCTGGCGATCGCGGCGAAATCGGCAGCTTCCTGCACAGACGCCGAGGTGAGGATGGCGCAGCCGCTGCCGCGTGTGGCCATCACATCACTGTGGTCACCAAAGATCGACAACCCCTGCGCTGCGAGTGAACGGGCGGCCACATGCAGCACCACCGGCGTCAGCTCACCGGCGAGTTTGTAGAGGTTGGGGATCATCAACAGCAATCCCTGGCTGGCCGTGAAGGTGGTGGTGAGGGTTCCGGCCTGGAGGGCGCCATGCACCGTGCCGGCCGCACCCGCCTCGCTCTGCAGCTCCACCACCGACGGCACCGAGCCCCAGAGGTTGGGGCGATCCGCTGCTGCCCAGGCATCGGCCCACTCCCCCATCGGCGACGCCGGCGTGATCGGGTAGATGGCGATCACCTCATTGAGGCGATAGGCCACGCGGGCGACGGCCTCATTGCCGTCGACCGTGATCATCTCCGTCATGGCGCGCTCTCCGTCACAAGGCTGAGGGCGATGCCCACATGCACCAGCACCCGGTCGCCCACCATCGCCTCGGGCAGACAGGCCAGGCTCACCTGCTGGCGCACGCCGCCGAAATCCACCTCGGCCATCCGAAACAGGGGGTCCGCCGTCTCCTCAATCGTGCGGATCACTCCGGGGTTGGCCAGGCACATGGCGCATGGATCTCGCCTGTTCTCGGTATAGCCATGCTCTGGCGAGCGGCCCAGAGCTGCCCCAGGGCCAGGCCTCCGTCGTTGCAGGGCACGTGCTGGTTCCAGAACACGGCCAGCCCGGCCGCCCGCAGCCCGGCGATGCAGCCTTCCAGCAGCAGAGCGTTCTGGAAGCAGCCGCCCGCCAGCGCCACCTGGCTGCAGCCGCGCTCGCGGGCCGCCCGCAGCGCCAGGGCCACCAGCGACTCGCAGAGCTGCTGGTGCCAGAGCGCCGCCAGCTGGGCTGGAAGGAGGCCCGCCGCCAGCCCCTCCAGCAGCGCCTGGATCAGTGGCGCCCAATCCAGCCAGCCCAGGGGTAAGCCCGGGGATGGCAGCGTCAGTTCGGTGGACGCGGAGAGGGCTGGGCCCACAGCCGTCGGCTGCCAGGGCAGCTGGCGGGCCAGCCCCTCCAGCAGCAGGCCCGCCTGGCCCTCGAAGCTGAGCTCCTGCACCAGATCGAGCAGGCTGGCCGCGCCGTCGAACAGCCGGCCCAGGGCCGAGGTGCGCGGGGCATTGCAGCCGCTGGCCAGGGCCTGGCGCAGCAGGCTGAGCTCCTGGGGCGCGAAGGCGGCCCGGCAGGCGGCGGCCCCCGGGTGCTCCAGCCAGCCGGCTTCGGTGAGCAGTCCCAGGGCCACGCGCCGGGGCTCCCGCATCGCCCGCTCCCCGCCAGGCAGGGGCCAGGGCCGCAGGCAGGCCAGCCGCTCGATCGCCAGCCCCCCACCGGCGGCAACCGGGGCCTCGGCCCGCTCCAGCCAGAGCAGCTCACCGCCCCAGAGCTGGTGCCCGCCGGCCGCGGCCGCGGCGGGTCCGTAGCCCAGGCCGTCGGCGGCCCACACCAACAGGGGCCCCTCCAGGCCTTGTTCGGCCGCCACCGCCAGGCCATGGGCCTGGTGGTGCTGCACGCGCAGCAGCGGCAGATCGCGACGCGACGCCAGTCGCTCGGCCAGCTGCACGCTCACGTAGCCGGGATGGCCATCGGCCACCAGCACAGGGCCGGCACCGGGATCCTGGTTCTGGCCTTGCTGCTGCAGCAGCGCCTCCAGGCCCACCTGCAGGCGCTGCTGCAACCGGGCCGAGGCCAGATCACCCTGGTAGGGCGCCAGCCACACCCTGCCGCCGATCGCCAGGGCCGGCGCCGCCTTGAGATCGCCCCCCAGGGCCAGGACAGCGCGGGCGGAAGCCCCAGCGGGTGCCGGTGGCCAAGACACAGGCAGGGCAGCAGGGGCGTAGCCGCGGGCGCGGCGCAGCAGGGCGGGCTGGCCGTCGATCACCTGCAGGAGGGAGTCGTCGAGGGGGCGGGCGATCGGCCGGTTATGCACCAGGAAGGCATCGGCGATGCCGCCCAGCCGCTCCAGGGCCTCGGCCGGCTCAATGCAGAGGGGCTCGCCGCTGGGGTTGCCGCTGGTGGCCACCAGCGGCAACCCCAGCGCAGCCACCAGCAGCTGGTGCAAGGGCGAGGCGGGCAGCATCACCCCCAGGCAGGGGCTGCCGGGAGCCACACCTGCGGCCACGCCAGCAACCGGCGACAGCGGCACAGCCGGCGGCTCAAGCCGGCGCAGCAGCACAATCGGCGCCGCAGCCTCCTCCAGCGCTCGGCGCTCCGCCGGCGTGATCCGCACCTGGCCCGCCAGCGGTGCCAGGTCGGCCACCAGCAGGGCAAAGGGCTTGTGGGGCCGGCGCTTGCGCTGGCGCAACCGGGCCACGGCCGCCGCGTTGGTGGCATCCACCAGCAGCTGGAAGCCGCCCACCCCCTGCAGGGCCAGGATGCCGCCGCGGCGCAGGAGGTCGACCGCCGCCTGCAGGGGATCGGCGGCAGCGGCATCAGCCAGCCAGGGCTGCCCATCGGGCGCCAGCAGCCGCAGCCGGGGCCCGCAGGCCGGGCAGCCGATCGTTTCGGCGTGGAAGCGGCGATCGCTGGGGTCGTCGAATTCCGCCTGGCAGGCCGGGCAGAGGGGGAAGGCGGCCAGGGTGGTGTGGGCGCGGGCGTAGGGCTCGGCGGTGGCGATCGAATAGCGGGGTCCACAGCCGCTGCAGCTGATGAACGGGTAGCGGTAACGGCGGTTGGCGGGATCGGCCAGCTCGGCCAGGCAGGCGGGGCAGGGGGCGAGATCGGCGGCGAGAGCCGGGGCGATCAGGCCGGGGCCCAGGGGTTGGCCGGCGGCGGCGGCGATGCGCAGGCCGCGGGGCGCCGGAACGAGGGGCGGGAGCCACGTGGGCTCCAGTGGCTCCAGGGAGCCGGGGGGCTGAAGCGCCTCGGGCAGCCGCCGCACCAGCTGCTCCAGCGACCGGCGCTCCCCCTGCAACTCCAGCCGCACGGCGCCGGCCACGTTCTCCAACTCCCCATCCAGGGCCAGCTCCCTGGCCAGGCGGTGCACCAGCGGCCGGAAGCCCACCCCCTGCACCACCCCGCGGCAGAGCAGGCGCAGGCGGGCCTCGGCGCTCATGGCACGAGGGCGGGAGCGGCGGTGGGGGCCAAGTCGAGCAGCGCCAGCAGGGCGTCGAGGCCCGCACCGGTGCGGGCGGACGTTTCCAGCACCCGAGCCTGGGGGGCGACGCGGGCGATGGCGGCATGGGCGGCGGCGCGGTCGAACTCCACCGCCGCGGCCAGGTCGATCTTGGTGATCAGCACCAGGTGGGCGCCGTGGAAGATCGGCGCGTACTTGAGCGGCTTGTCCTCGCCCTCGGTGGTCGATACCAGCACCACCCGAAGGCTCTCGCCCAGGTCGTAGGCGCCGGGACACACCAGGTTGCCCACGTTCTCGATCACCAGCAGCTCCAGCTGCTCCAGCTCCACCCCCTGATGGTGCAGGCGGTGCAGCCCCTCGGCCACCATCGCCGCCTCCAGGTGGCAGGCCTGGCCGGTGGTGATCGCGGCGGCAGCAAGCCCGGCGGCCTGGAGGCGGCGGGCGTCGTTGTCGGTGGCCAGATCGCCCACGACCACGGCCAGCCGATCAGGGTCGCCCCCCAGCTGCGCCAGACGCCGGGCCAGGGCCTCCAGCAGGGCGGTCTTGCCGGAGCCGGGGGAGGAGAGCAGGTTCACCGCCCGCACGCCCGCCGCCGCGAAGCGCTGGCGCAGGGCTGAAGCCTGGGCATCGTTGCGCTGCAGCAGGGCGGTGTGCAGCGGCAGGGTGCGGATGGCGCTGTCCTCCTCGCCGGGGCGCTCAGGCGCGTGGGCCGCCGGGTGTTCAGGGTCTGGCTGTCCGCAGGCGCAGTCGCGGCACATGGCAGCTGGAGTGGGGGCCACTCCAGAGGCTAGGCAGCCTCGCTGGTGCGGTCAGCCAGGGCGCTGCAGCCGCTGCAAGCGCAGCCGACTCACTGACGCCACGGCCTCAAAGTCAGCATCAAAACTCACCAGCACGGCGTTGTGGTGGAGCGCCACGGCAGCCACCAGCAGGTCGAGACTCAACACCGTGCGGCCGATGGCACGGCAGGCCTGGCCCAAGGCAATGGCCTGCTGCCACAGATCTGGCGGCGTGGCCAAAGCGGGCAACGTGGCGAATTGGGCCTCCAGCAACCTGGCCTCCTCCGGCCGGGCTGAGCGCAGCAGCTCAAAGCGCACCGGTTCAGCGAGATGGGCCGCTGGATCGAGCACAAACGGGGCGATGAACTGCTTCAACGCCAGCGGGCTCCGGGCCCGGGTGAAGTCGATCCAGAGGCTGCTGTCAAGCAACAGCATCATCGGGTCAGCGCCTGATCCCGCTCCTGGTCGCGGCGTCGATCAGCCTCGAAACGCTCCAGCTCCACCCCCCACTCACCGCTGAGGAAACGCTGGGCGATGCGGGCGCGTCGACGCTGCTGCAGAGCCTCCTCCATCAGGCGCCGAATGGCAGGCCCCTTCTTGCGCTCGCCCGTGAGCTCGAGGACTTCAACCATCTCCGCCTCGGAAAGCTCAACCGTCACTTTCATGCCTTGACGCCGCAATAGTCAGACTTTGCCACGGGCTTAGCAGGGGATCAAGCAGCCCTCACTCCACCTCCAGGGAGAGCAGGCGCAGGTCGCGGCCGCGCAGCAGCCGGCGGCTGATCGTGCCGCAGTGGGGGCAGTCGCAGCAGCCGTCGGGGGCGGGGAAGGGGACTTCGCAGACGGCGCAGTGGCATTCGGCCGGCTCGATTTCAATGTGCAGCTCGGCGCCGGCCGCGAGCGTGCCGGCCATCACCAGCGGGAAGGCGAAGCGCAGCGCCTCCACCTCCACCCCCGCCAGTTCCCCCACCCGCAGGCGGATCAGCGCGATCCGCCGCGCCCCCTCGGCCCGGGCCGCCGCCAGGGCCTGATCGCGCAGGGCCTCCATCAGGCTGAGTTCATGCATGGCCGGTCAACCACTGGCGCAGCAACGCCCGGGCCGCAGGCAACACCGCCTGCAGCTGTGGGCTGAGGGCCGTGCCGTGCTCAAAGGTGTACGCCGGCACCAACAGCACCTGGGCCCCAGGCGTGCGGCCATAGAGCACCCGGCACACCGCCAGCAGAGCGGCAGGGTCGAGGTGGTGACTGGCCGCGCTCGACGCCCGTGCAGGGGCGAGCGGCTGCAGCAGGGGCAGCGCGCCCGCCGGCGCCGCCCAGGCATCGATGAACAGCACAGCATCGAGGCGGGCCAGCTCCTCGGCCAACTCGGGGGTGAGCTGCTGCACGCTGCGCACCGCCACCGGGCCGCCGGGCTCCGCCGCGGTGAGCACGGCCGCCTGCTCCGCCAGCAAGGCCCCCACGCCGTCGTCGCCGCGCAGGGGGTTGCCGATGCCGATCACCAGCCGGTTG
>CALGVO010000202.1 GCA_937930135.1 uncultured Synechococcus sp.
TGAGCGGCTGCAATTCCCAGGCCATGGCCCTCGAGCATCTGCGCATCGCCTCCCGCCGCAGCCAGCTGGCCATGGTGCAGACCAACTGGGTGAAGGCTGAGCTGGAACAGGCTCATCCAGGCCTGCCGATCTCGGTGGAAGCGATGGCCACCCAGGGCGACAAGATTCTGGATGTGGCCCTGGCCAAAATCGGCGACAAGGGCCTGTTCACCAAGGAACTGGAGGCCCAGATGCTGGTGGGGCGAGCCGAGATCGCCGTTCACTCCCTCAAGGATCTGCCCACCAATCTCCCCGAAGGCCTGATGCTGGGTTGCATCACCGAACGGGAAGATCCGGCGGACGCCCTCGTGGTGAATGCCAAGAATGCCGACCACAAGTTGGAGACCCTGCCGGAAGGAGCCGTGGTGGGCACCAGCTCCCTGCGTCGGCTGGCCCAGCTGCGCCACCACTACCCGCACCTTGAATTCAAGGATGTGCGCGGCAATGTGATCACACGCCTGGAAAAACTCGATGCCGGCGACTACGACTGTTTGATTTTGGCTGCGGCCGGACTCACCCGTCTGGGATTCGCCGATCGGATTCACCAGATCATCCCCAGCCACATTTCCCTGCATGCCGTCGGTCAGGGTGCTCTCGGGATTGAGTGCGTGGAAGGGCAGGCCGACGTGCTGGAGTTGATCAAGGTGCTCGAGCATGGCCCCACCGCCAGCCGCTGCCTCGCCGAGCGGGCTTTTCTCCGGGAGCTGGAGGGCGGCTGCCAGGTGCCAATCGGCGTGAACACCCGCATCGAAGCCAACGAGCTGGTGCTCACCGGCATGGTGGCCAGCCTCGATGGAAAGCGTCTGATCCGGGATGAACGCCGCGGCACAGTCGACAAAGCCGAGGCGATCGGACAACTGCTAGCCGCTGACTTGAAAAGTCAGGGGGCAGGCGACATTCTTCAGGAGATTTTTGACGCGGTTCGTCCCGAGGCCTGAACCATGTCTCTGCTGCACACCGCCGTCGGGATCTTCACGATCTCCAACCCGATCGGCAACCTGCCGATTTACCTCTCTTTCACTGACGGCAACAAGCGAAAAGATCGGGCGATCGCCCGCAGCAGCGCCTTCACGTTTTTGATTGCCCTGTTGCTGGCCACCTGGCTGGGCGACGCCCTGCTGGGTTTCTTCGGCATCGGCCGACCGGCCTTCCAGGCTGCCGGTGGTCTGATCGTGGTGCTGATCGGTCTGTCGATGCTGCGTTCAGAGCCCTCCAAGGTGCATCACGACCCCAGCTCGGTGGACAGGGATCAGGATTCAGCCGTGAAGGGCATTGTTCCCCTCGGGATCCCTCTGCTGGCTGGCCCTGGCACCCTCACTGTGGTGATCGCCGATCCTGCCGCCGCCAGCATTGGCGGCAAGCTCGGTCTCAGCCTGGTCGTGCTTCTCCTCACCGTGGTGGTGTATGCGATCTTTGATGCCGGTGAGATGCTGTCGTCGAAGATCAGCACCTCTGCGTTGCAGGTGCTCACCAAGATCATGGGGCTCCTGCTCACGGCCATCGCCGTGCAGATGATCTTCAGTGGTCTGGGCGCCGGCTTCCCCGTGCTGATGCAGCACGGGGCCACGTCCTGATCCAGGAGCTCAGCCTGATCCTGGGCTCATTGGGTGATCACCACCGGCGTGCCCACCTCCACCAGGTCGTAGAGCTTTTGCACGTGCGCATTCAGCATGCGCACACAGCCATTCGAGACGGCAGCACGAATCTTCACCCAATGAGGCCAGGGAGTGCCATGAATCCCGAACTGGTTCTGCCCCTGTTGCAGGAAACCGATCCAGCGATGACCCAGGGGCGCATTGGGTCCAGTGACCGGGTGAACCTTGCCTGACTTCGTGCTCTGATATTGCGGATTCTTCTGCATGTTCTCCACCTGAAAGACTCCGGCGGGGGTGGGCGTTTTCGGATCACCGATCGCCACCGGCCAGGGCCCGAAGCGCTGACCATCGCGCAGCACGCTGATGCGACGCTGACGCAGATCGAGATGGATCTGCGTTGTGGGAGCGGCGGGGAGCACCGCCATTGGACCGGGCTCCGCAGCGGGGCGAGCCTGCGTTTCCATCGGCATCGCCACCGGGATGGCCAGGGCGACCGAAAGGCCAGCGAGGGCCGGCAAGGAAAGAGGCACAGAGCGCGTGGACATGGGACGATCAAGACCCTCTGGTCTCAAGCTAAACATCGCCCAGAAAAAAAGCAGCTTTATCATGCCAGAGCCTGAAAAAGGCGGGGTTGCCCCCGCCCGGATCGGCCTCAGGCCGGGATCATGACTCAGTCGACCAGCTTGGGATCGATCTCGGCCATGTAGCGAGCCTCGCAGCTCTTGATGATCTCCACGGCCTTCTCGGTGCCGAAGAAGCCGTTGACACTGCAGGTGCCGGGCTTCTTGAGGTCCTTGTAGTGCTCCCAGTAGTAGGTGGTTTCCTTCTTCCAGTGCTCACCGAGATCCTCAAAGCTCTTGATGTGATCCATGCGCTTGTCGTCAGCCAACACGGCGATCACCTTGTCGTCCACCTCACCGCCGTCATCGAAGGTCATGATGCCGATGATGCGGGCCTCCACCACAGAGCCGGGGATGAGGGGCTCGGTCACGTTGACGATCTCGATGTCGAGAGGATCGCCGTCTTCATCCCAGGTGCGGGGAATGCAGCCGTAGGCAAAGGGGTAAGCCAGAGAGGAGTAGCCGACGCGGTCCAGCTTCAGGTGACCGGTCTCGGTGATCAGCTCATATTTATTGATCGTGTTGGAGTTCAGCTCCACGATCGTGTTCAGACGCAGCTCCGCCTCATCGGCGAAGGCCGGCAGCACATGCAGCAGGTTAGGCATGCTGCGGCTCGGGGCCTGGTCAAGATTGGCCATGGACAGGGTGGTTCGGCGCGGCGCATCCTACGAGCCACAGATCGCATCGTCCTCCCCCTAGGGTCGCTTGGAGAATGAAGCTGCTTCCATGGTCGAGATGTATCTCGCCGCGCGACTCCACAACAGGATCAGCACAGACGAATACAGGGCCGTTCTGCTAGAGCAGAACCTCGACGAACAAGAGCAGAAGCTCAAGACCACCCTGTTGCGCCTGGTGGAAACGGGCAGCGTACGTCTGGCCTGAATCCCACACGGATTTCAGTTCAGCACTTCCAGCCGACTGAGCCCGGTCTTGTGGATCCAGCGAGCCACAGCCTCTGTATCGGTCCGACTTGGCAGGCAGATACAGCCGCTTCCCGGCAGGCAAGTGTGAATCCCGAGGGCGCTCCGGGTGGTGGAGAAACGAGGGTTGAGGT
The DNA here is from genome assembly GCA_937930135.1 of uncultured Synechococcus sp. Classification (GTDB taxonomy): domain Bacteria; phylum Cyanobacteriota; class Cyanobacteriia; order PCC-6307; family Cyanobiaceae; genus Synechococcus_C. The sequence goes on from CALGVO010000202.1 coordinate 3,309, forward strand.
CAATCCACCAGGAGCCTGCCCAACGCTCAGGCCGCCCCACGTTGTAGGTGCCCACCGGCAGCGGCGCTCCATTTCCGGGAGACCAACGCCGGTCTGATCCCTGAGCCTGGCGAGTGCCACTGACAGCTGTCCAACTCGCCAGGGTCTGACCTGCCCGGCGCACCTGCAGAACCCAGCGTCGATGCCCTGAGGGGAGAGCCCCCTTGGAGCGCTGAAACACCAGTGTGTAACCGCTGGCTTCAGCTGCCAGCCCAGGCGGCAAGGAGGAAGCGCTCAAAAGGATGGACAGCACCACCAGGAAACGCCAAGGCATGGAGCGATGCAGCGAGCATTCGTCTGCACCATGCTGGCGAATCTCCAGGTGCCTGGGGCGGAATCAGTCGCTG
>CALGVO010000203.1 GCA_937930135.1 uncultured Synechococcus sp.
TCCAGGACCTCTCGCGCCACCCGGAAAAGGTGGTCGTGAAGCGTTACTCCAGTGCTGCCGCCGGCGCTTATCAGTTCCTGCCAGGCACCTGGCGCCAGGTGGCCCGCGAATTGAAGCTTCCCAGCTTTGAGCCCCAGCACCAGGACCAGGCAGCGCTGCGTCTGGTCGAGCGACGTGGCGCCCTCGAGGAAGTCGACCGCCATGGCCTCACGCCCACAGTCATGAATCGCCTGGCACCGGAGTGGGCCTCCTTCCCAACACATGCTGGAACAAGCGCCTACGGACAGCCCGTGAAAAGCCACGCTGAGCTGGCGCGCTTCTACAGCAGCAATCTCGAAGCGATACGCCAAGGCGCCTGATTCAGGCCGGCCAGGGCTGACCGGCCAGCCCCCAGCGGAGCAGACGCAGGGCCCAGTAGAGCAACAACGCCGCGCCCAGCAGCCAGGTGAGCCTGCGCTCGGCCGGGCCGAAGCAGAGCGGTCGGCCCCTCAACGCCTGACGCCAGCCCAGCCAGGCCAGGCCTGTCACCAGGGGAGGTCCGAACAGATGGAGCTCAAGGGCCTCCCCCAGATCGCCTTTCAGGGTCGCCAGAGCTGATCGGGTGAGAAAACAGGTGGGGCAGGGCACACCGGTGAGGGCACGCCAGGGGCATCCCGGCAGCGGCAACGGCACGCCCCGGGCGCGAAGCATCAACACCAGTAAGACCGCCAGGGATCCGAGGCCGAGCCGCCGCTGGCGCCAGCGGATCATCATCGGGCCGCCTGGGAGATGCGGGCCGCCAGCGCCCACACCTCCATCACCAGCTGATGCCAGGGCGCCATCGCTTCCATTGACACGGCCATGGCCTGAGGGGAAGCCTCCACAAGGGCCCGGGTCGCCGCAATCGCCTTGCGGCCCTCAGCCAGGCGCTCAGCCATCTGGGCCCGTTCCTGCGGGGCCATCACCAGATCCGGACACACCGCCAGCAACTCCTCACCTCGCTGGAACCAATGGCTGAAGTCATTCAGCAGGGAGTCCAGCAGGTTTTCAAGCAGGGCATCGGCATCCGGGTCCATGGCGCTGAATCTCACGCCCATAGGATGACCGTTCTTGTGCATGAACCGGTGAGCAGCGCTGCAGCAACCACCCCAGTCCCAGACGCACCGGTGGTTCTGCCCAAAACCAGCCAAAGCGATCAGCTGCTCCGCATCCGCCATTCCATGAGCCACGTGATGGCCATGGCGGTGCAAACACTTTTTCCCCAGGCCCAGGTGACCATCGGCCCCTGGACCGAAACCGGTTTCTACTACGACTTCGACAACCCGGATCCCTTCACAGAAACCGACCTGAAGGCGATCCGCAAGGAGATGATCAAGATCATCAACAGGAAGCTGCCGCTGGAGCGGATCGAGGTGAGCCGGGATGAGGCCGAAGTCAAAATCAAGGCCCAGAACGAGCCCTACAAACTGGAAATCCTCGCCGGCCTTCAGGAACCGATCACCCTCTACACCCTCGGCGAGCAGTGGTGGGATCTCTGCGCCGGACCCCACGTGCGCAACACGAGCGAACTCAACCCCAAGGCGTTCGCCCTCGAAAGCGTTGCCGGCGCCTACTGGCGTGGTGATGAAACCAAAGCCCAGCTGCAGCGGATTTATGGCACCGCCTGGGAAACGCCGGAGCAACTGGCCGAATACCAGCGGCGGAAGGAGGAAGCGCTGCGCCGCGACCATCGCCGCCTCGGCAAGGATCTCGACCTGTTCTCAATCGAGGATGAAGCCGGGGCCGGTCTGGTGTTCTGGCACCCGCGCGGTGCCCGCATGCGGCTGCTGATCGAGGACTTCTGGCGTCAGGCCCACTTTGAGGGGGGCTACGACCTTCTCTACACCCCGCATGTGGCCGACATCGGCCTCTGGAAGACCTCAGGGCATCTGGATTTCTACAGCGAGAGCATGTTCGGACCGATGCAGGTCGACGAACGGGAATACCAGCTCAAGCCGATGAACTGCCCGTTCCATGTGCTGACCTACGCCAGCCGATTGCGCAGCTATCGCGAACTGCCGATTCGCTGGGCCGAACTGGGAACGGTGTACCGCTATGAGCGCCCCGGGGTCATGCACGGTCTGATGCGCGTGCGGGGCTTCACCCAGGACGACGCCCATGTGTTCTGCCTGCCCGAGCAGATCAGTGACGAGATCCTGCGCATCCTCGACCTCACCGAAACGATCCTCTCCGCCTTCGATTTCCGCAACTACGAGATCAACCTCTCCACCCGTCCGGAGAAATCCATCGGTGACGACGCCGTCTGGGAACTGGCGACTCAAGGATTGGTCGAGGCTCTGGAGCGCAAGGGCTGGGCTTACAAGGTCGATGCCGGTGGCGGTGCCTTCTACGGCCCCAAGATCGATCTGAAAATCGAGGATGCGATCGGTCGGATGTGGCAATGCTCCACGATCCAGCTCGATTTCAACCTGCCGGAACGGTTTGCTCTCGATTACGTCGCTGCCGACGGCAGCAAGCAGCGCCCGATCATGATCCATCGGGCGATCTTCGGCTCGCTCGAGCGCTTCTTCGGAATCATGACGGAGAACTACGCCGGTGACTTTCCCTTCTGGCTGGCGCCGGAGCAGATCCGCCTGCTGCCCGTCACCGATGAGGTGCTAGCGGATGCCAAGCAGCTCAGCGACCAGCTCCGGGCCGCTGGCATCCGGGCCACGGTGGATCGCAGCGGTGATCGGTTGGGCAAGTTGATCCGCACCGGCGAACAGATGAAGATCCCCCTGCTGGCCGTGATCGGCGCCAAGGAAGCTGAACAGGGCAGCGTGAGCCTGCGCAGCCGCCGTGACGGCGACCTGGGCTCGGTGAACCGCAAGGCCCTGATCGAGGCGGCCAGCCAGGCCAATCAGGAGCGTCTCGCTTCCCTCCCACTCAGCCCCACCCCATGACGTCCACCCCCATCCGCCATCTCAAGGATCTGGCCCTGCTGCGCTCGGCTCCGAGTCTTGAGCCGGCCCAGCGCCTGGCCTTGTGCCAGGAACTGCGTGAGGCCATGGCCGCGTTTGACTGGTTCACCGTGGGCGTGATGGCCGCCGATGCCGAACAGGC
>CALGVO010000204.1 GCA_937930135.1 uncultured Synechococcus sp.
GTGTCGGCAGCTTCCTGGGCGAAGCCGCGGAACTCTCCCTGGGACTCCCCCTGGCCGCGGACGTCCTGGACGATCACCAGATAACCCTGTGCAGCCCACCACTGCGGGTGGGCCAGCGTGACGCTGGAGGCGATGGCGCGACCGTAGGGCTGGCGCATCACCAGGGCCGGCCAGGGCCCGTCCCCAGGCGGTCGCCACACCGTGGCCTTCAAGCGGATGCCGTCGCGGCAGATCAGGTCCTCGTCTTGGCAAGAACCAGGCCAGGGGCGCTGGTCAGCGCACATCCGGGCAGTAAAGACCGATCACGTAGGTCACAAGGATTTCGGCATCCTGTCGGCTGAGATTGCGCTGCATGGCCACGGCACTGATCGATTGCGCTGAGGTGGCCGAAATGTTCTCGGCATTGAGGGCCTTGAACTGTTGGCACATCGCCCGGGCTTCCCCGGGGTTGCGCTTGACGCTTTCGAGGAGCGTGGATTCCTGGGCCTGGGTGGCGGGGGCGACAAGCGATGCACCCAGTAGGGCCGCGAGAGATAAAACCAAGGAGAGGTGGCGCATGCTGCCTCCTCCATTCACTTCCTGCATTTGAACCCCGCCGGCCCTGGGCCGGCAGCGGGTCATGGTCAGTTCGTCGGTTGCCAGCGGCGTGCCCTCTGAATCCAGCGCTGGGCCAGGGCCAGATCCACCACTGGTGGGCGACCGGTGCGCAGCTGGCGCTCCAACCGGCCGGTGCGGGTCACCACATCCTGGGGGCTGGCAGCCGCCAACGCCGGGATCGTCGCCAGGCCCGCATGCATCAACAGAGCCGCATCGGCTGGTGCCAGATCGAGATCGCAGACGAGGGCTGCGATGCCCTGCAGGCGGCGCAGGTTGCGGGCCGTCGCGCGGCCTCGACGTGCCAGCTGACTCAGGGCCTGGGCATCGAGGGCCCGAAGAGCGCTCCAGCCCGTCAGGCCCGCCGCTTCGATCACCCGCCTCTCCTCCCGGAAGGACGCCGGCAGATCGGCGAACGGGCCGTCGTTGCGTGAGCGTGCCGGCATCGAGGGGCTCAAGCCGCCGCCTGGGCAACCACGACCACCTCCCCCAGCACCACCGGGGTGCTGCTGCCCTCAGGGCCGGGTTGGAGCTGTCGCAGTCGGACCACCACCTCCTCACCGTTGCGGCCTCCGCTGCGCAGATTCGCAGCCAGTTGGGCCAGGGTCGGTTCGATCGCCTCCTTGGAGATCCCGGCCGGTGCCTGGGCGACCACCAGATCGTTGCCGTTGTCGAACACCACAGGAGCCCGCACGGCTCCCTCCACGATCACGGGAGGCTGGTAACTGACGCTGAAGGCCCAGCAGCTCACCGCCAGCAGCAGGGTGAAGCTGGTCACCCCCACGAGGCGAAAGCGCACACCCCAACGAGCCCCGAACGCGACAAGCGTCAGCAGGGCGAAGGCCAGGCCGCTCCAGGCCAGCCATCCGATCGCGCGGTCGAGGAGGTCGGGGAGTGGCATGGGGCTGGTGCTTCCAGGGGGAGAGCGTTATTTTGCGCTGGCCCCAGAGAAAAGTGTCGGCGTTGATGGGGAGGGGCGTCAGATCGCAGACCCTGTCGCGCATGGTCCTTGGCGGTGGGGTGGTCCTGCTTGTGGGCGGTGCGACCGCGTGGGTCGCTCTGGATCGGATTGTCGCGACGGTGTTCACGCGGCTCAAGCCTTCGCTGGAGAGCCAGTTCTCCAAGCCGCTTGGCCATCCCCTGGAGATCGGTCCTTTTCAGGGGTTGCGCCCCTGGGGCCTGGCGATCGGTTCCAGCCGGGTGCTGCCAGGGCCCAAGGATCAGTCCAAGGCGTCGATCACGGGGCTCACCCTCCAACTCGATCCGCTGACCAGCCTGCGGCGCTGGCGTCCCGTCGCGGTGGTCAGCCTTCGCGGCGCCAGGGTGGATCTGCGCCGCAATGCCCAGGGGGCCTATTGGGTACCAGGGCCCTCCAGCGGCGGCAAGCCGCCCAAACTGGATCTGCAGGTGAAGCTTCAGGATCCGGCTCGGCTCCAGATCCAGCCGGCAGGCCTGACCCTCAGCGCCGATGGTCGGGCCTTCGTGCATCTGGCCGAAAACTGGGCCGACGTCGCCCTCAAGGTGGCCCTGCCGCAGCAGGGACGGGTCAGCCTCAAGGCCCGTGGTCGTTGGGTGAAACCCCAGTTGCATCTGCAGACCAGGCTGGAACGGGTGCGTCTGGAGCCGTTCCAGGGGCTGCTGCCCGCCTCCATGCCCCTGGCCTTCCGCGGCCAGATCGGTGGTGACCTTCGCCTGATTTGGAGTCAGGGGCGAGCCGGATGCGCCGGCGCCCTGTCTCTGGTGGGCCTGGAGGTGAGCGGCAAACCGCTGCAGAGCGCCCTGCGCAATCCCCAGTGGCGCCTGCGCTGCCGTGACCAGCGCCTCAGTCTTCCCGCCAGCACCTGGCGTTATGGCGCCTACCAAGCCAGCCTCTCCGGCCACGTGGATCTGAATCAGGCCCTCGATCTCAAGGCGGTGCTGCGTGAACCCGGCGAAGAGCGCCAGCTCACCCTGCGCCTTGATGGCCGTTGGAAGCAGCCGCGGCTGCGGCTGGCGGGCCGCTGGGCCCTGCCTGAGTCGGTGCCCGTGACGGCACCCCTCGCTATTGATCTGCAGTTGAACGGCGACTGGCGCAAGCCCAAGGCCCCCACAGCCGTTCTGGAGCGGTTGAAGCTGGCGGCGCCAGGCCTGGCGGCCTCGCTCAGCGGAGCCCTCTATCCCGAGTTGGCGATCCGCAGCCAGCAGCTGCAACTGGATGGAGAGGCGTGGAAGCACTGGCCCCTGGTGCCCGATCTGCTGGGCACCCAGGCGCCGCTGCGGGGAGATCTGCGTCTCAGTGGCGCAAGCGTCAGCCCGGAGCTGTCGCTTCGCTTCGATCAGGCGCGCAATCCCCTGCTGGAGCGCTGGTCTCTGCGGGCCGACTGGAGCGCCAAGGCCGGAGAGTTGCGTCTCAAGCACTTCCGCAGTCCGCAGCTGCAGGCCACGGCGGCCTTGCCGCTGGCCCTGGCCGGTGGCGGTCTCAAGCTCGGAGATCTAGCGGCGCAGCTCAGTCTTGAGGCCTTTCCGCTCGCTCGCGTTGGGCCCCTTTTGGGCACCACGATGGATGGCACTCTTTCCGCCTATGGCGGTGTTGGCGGTCCATTGACGGCCCTCCGGCCCGATCTGGAGCTTCAGCTCACGGATCCACGGGCCGGCACCCTGCGTTTGCTGGAAACCTGGCGTGGTCGGTTTGAAGGCCAGGTGGGTGGTGGCGGCCGGCTGCAGATGGCGTCGGTGGAGTCCCTGCTGCCCGGCCGCCTGGAGGCCAGCCTTGGCGGCAACTGGTTGCCCACCCAGGTGCGCCTGACCCGCCGTCAGGGGGTGCTGAGCCTGGAGGGCACACCCGCGTCGTATCAATGGCGTGCCGATGGCATGAGCCTGGATGGTCTGGAGCTGGCGCTTCCCCCCAAGGGGCGTTTTGAGGGGCTCTATGGCCGCATCAGCGGGCGGGGCAGCCTCGGCCTGCAGCCTCTGGCCATGGATGGCTCGGTGACGCTCGACTCCCCCGGGCTGATGGGGCTGCAGTTGCGTCAGGCCATCCTGCAGGCCCGCTACCGCAATGAGCGCTTTGACCTGAGCGGTGAATTGCTGCCGCCCGATACGGGGCAGATGCTGCTGGAGGCGAAGGGACGGTTGGGCGGTGCTCTGGATGCCCATCTCGAGGCCCGTGGCTTGAGTGCCCGCTGGCTCACCAGTGGAGCCCTGAGCCTGCCTCAGCTCGGTGATGATGAACCACCGGCTCGGGGGCGGGCCAGTGATCTGGGCACCCTTCTGATCAACACCTTCGGGGGTTCCATCGACGGTCAGTTGCAGGCCCTGCGGGAGATTCAGGCCAGCCTGCGCCAGCAGGCGTTGTCAAAGCGCAGCGACAGCCAATTCCATCCCGAAGATCTGCGTGGCCAGCTGGATGCGGTGATCGATCTCACCGGGCCAAATCTGGCGGATCTCAGCCTCGATCTGAACGCGCGTGGCCATCTCTGGGTGGAAGGAGACGATCAGGACAGGGCTCTGCAGATCGAACCCTTCATCGCCACCCTCAACGGACCGATCCAAGCTGGAGAAGGACGCTTTTCACTCGAGCATCTGCCCTTCACGCTCCTGGCCCTGGTCGCCCCGGTGCCACCGGCTCTGCAGGGAGCGCTGGGGCTCTCCGGCAGCTACCGCCTCGGTCGTGGGCTTCCCGATCTGAGCACCGATCTCCAGCTTGAGGATGCCCGGGTGGGGCGTCATCGCCTCAGCCTTGAACGCGGTCAGATCAACCTCGAGGATGGGGCCCTGCGACTTGATCTGGCCCTGATCAGCGATGGGGCTCAGGAACCGGTCACCGTGATCGGCCAGGTGCCGCTCGATCCCTCAAGACAGCTGGACGTGCGTGTGGTGAGCCGTGGGGATGCGCTCCGATTCCTGACCGGATTCACGAATGATCAGGTCGCCTGGACTGCGGGCGACACCAATCTGCGTCTGTTGCTGCGCGGTCCGCTCAGTGCCCCTGAGGCCAATGGCTTCATCGTGGTGAAGCAGGGGCGTTTCACGATCCAGAAGCAGGTGATCAGTGACCTCAATACCTCGATCGTCTTCGACTTCAACAGACTGGAGGTGCAATCCCTCAGCGCCCGTGTCGGCTCCCAGGGGGAATTGAGCGGCTCCGGCGCCCTGGCCCTGTTCTCTCCCGTGCCGGAGCCGAAGCCTCTGGCGGTGACCCTTCAGAAGGCACGGATCAATCTGCCCATCGCCGATGTGGCGGTGGCCGCTGATCTGAAGGTGCGCGGTGCCCTGATTCAGCCGCAGTTGTCGGGAGATCTGACGATCGACAACGGCACGGTCAGACCGGCTCGCTCGATGTTTGTGAAGCCGGAGTCACTGACCGTATCGGCCGCTTCATCCCCAGCCACCCCGGCAATCAACGCCATGGCCCAACCGGTCACGGCCGATATCCTGCTGGAGGAAAACTGGAATTTCCAGCAGCCGCTGGTGCTGCTCGGGCCGGATGTGGAAGCGAGCAGCAGTCGCTCCCTGCGCGCCTCTTTGCCCAATCTCCCCGCGATCCGTTTCGATCGTTTCCGACTGCGTCTCGGGCCCGAGCTGCGGGTCACGGTGGAACCGGTGGCCAGCTTCAGCACCGCCGGTCTGCTCACGCTGAACGGTGCGCTCGACCCCAGCCTGCAGTTGCGGGGGGTGGTGCAACTCCTCTCCGGCCGAGTGTCGTTGTTCACCACCACCTTCAACCTCGATCGTCGCGCCCCCAATGTGGCCGTGTTCACGCCTTCGCAGGGATTGATTCCCTACGTGGATGTGGCGCTCAACAGCCGGGTCTCCGACAGCATCAGTGTGGGCACCGGCAGCAATGCCGTCTCCACCAACGTGTTCGACACCAACGGCACCGGCAACCTGGGTGCGGGCGGTCAGCTGCGCCTCGTGAAGGTGATGCTCACGGCGACGGGGCCGGCCGATCGGTTGGCCGACAACATTCAGTTGCGCAGTTCTCCAGCAATGCCGCAGGCCCAGCTACTGGGTCTGATCGGCGGCAACTCCCTTGCCGGCTTGACGGGTGCTGGCGGTGGGACGGCCCTTGCCGCCGTTCTCGGTCAGTCGTTGCTCTCGCCGGTGATCGGTACCCTCACCGATGCATTCAGTCAGCGTCTGCAATTTGCCGTGTACCCCACCTACATCACGCCTGAGGTCCTGGATGAGAATGAGCGTGTCTCTGGGCAGGTGCCGCCGCAGCTGGCCGTGGTCACCGATGTGGGCGTTGACCTCACCGATCGCTTCGATTTCTCCGTGTTGGCCGCCCCCAATCGCAACGACATTCCGCCCCAGGGAACTTTGACGTATCAGATCAATCCCAACCTCAATCTTTCCGGTTCGGTGGATACCCAGGGCACCTGGCAGAGCCAGTTTCAGGTGTTTGTTCGCTTCTGAGCCCCATGAAGGCCTCAAGCCAGCAGGTGATCGGTGTCGATCTGGGCGGCACCGGCATCAAACTCGCCCGGTTTGATCGTGCTGGCCAACTCTTGGCTGAACAGCACATCGCCACCCCTCAGCCTGCGGTGCCGGGCGCCGTCTGCATGGCCCTCTGCGAGGCGATTGAAGCGCTCGATCCCGATCGCTGCGCCGCCGTGGTGGGCCTCGGTTTGCCGGGGCCCATGGATGCGGCGGCCCGGGTGGCGCGGGTGTGCATCAACCTGCCGGGTTGGCAGGAGGTGCCGTTGGCCGAATGGCTGGAGCCGCAGCTGCAGCGTCGGGTCACCCTGGCCAACGATGGCAACTGCGCCCTGGTGGGCGAGGCCTGGCAGGGGGCGGCACGCGGTTGCGGCGATGTGGTGCTGCTCACCCTCGGCACCGGCGTCGGCGGTGGGGTGATGCTGGGAGGCCGCCTGTTCACGGGCCATAACGGAGCCGCCGCCGAGCCGGGCCTGATCGGCATTGATCCCAACGGCCCCCCGTGCAACAGCGGCAATCGCGGGTCTCTCGAGCAATACGCCAGCATCGCCGCCTTGCGCCGCCTCTGGGATGGGGAGCCGGAGGAGCTCCATC
>CALGVO010000205.1 GCA_937930135.1 uncultured Synechococcus sp.
TCCTTGCTCAGCTCGGTGAGCTTGGCGCCGATGCGGTCGAGGTGGAGACGGGCCACCATCTCATCGAGGTGCTTAGGCAGCACATACACCTGCTTGCCGTACTCGTTGCCCTTGGTGAACAGCTCGATCTGGGCCAGCACTTGGTTGGTGAAGGAGTTGCTCATCACGAAGCTGGGGTGGCCGGTGGCGCAACCCAGGTTCACGAGACGTCCCTCGGCGAGAAGGATGATCCGGTTGCCGCTGGGCAGGGTGATGTGGTCCACCTGGGGCTTGATGTTCTCCCACTCGTAGGTCTTGAGCGAGGCGACATCGATCTCATTGTCGAAGTGACCGATGTTGCAGACGATCGCTTCGTCCTTCATCTTCAGCAGGTGCTCGTTGCGGATCACCTGGTAGTTGCCGGTGGCAGTCACGAAGATGTCCATCTCCTCGACCACGTCTTCAAGGCGGACGACGCGATAGCCCTCCATGGCGGCCTGCAGAGCGCAGATCGGATCCACTTCCGCAATGCACACGGTGGCGCCGAGCCCACGCAGCGACTGGGCCGAGCCTTTGCCCACATCGCCGTAGCCCATCACCAGGGCTTGCTTGCCAGCCACCATCACATCGGTGGCGCGCTTGATGCTGTCGACCAGCGATTCACGGCAGCCGTAGAGGTTGTCGAACTTGCTCTTGGTGACCGAGTCGTTGACGTTGATCGCCGGGAAAGGCAGTTCGCCGCTCTTCTGCATCTTGTAAAGACGGGCCACACCGGTGGTGGTCTCTTCCGTCACGCCCTGAATCGCCGCCTTGGTGCGGGAGTAGAAGGTGGGATCCTCAGCCAGCTTCTTTTTGATCGAGGCGAAGAGATAGGTCTCCTCCTCGTTGGAGGGGTTGTCGAGCACGCTGCTGTCCTGCTCCGCCTTGCTGCCGAGCATCACCAGACCGGTGGCATCGCCGCCGTCGTCAAGGATCATGTTCGGGGCACCGCCATCGCCCCAGGCGAGGATGCGATGGGTGTAATCCCAATACTCCTCCAGGGTCTCGCCTTTGACGGCGAATACCGGGATGCCCCGCGCCGCCATGGCGGCAGCGGCGTGATCCTGGGTGGAGAAGATGTTGCAGGAGGCCCAGCGCACCTCAGCGCCCAGCTCCACCAGGGTCTCGATCAGACAGGCCGTCTGGATCGTCATGTGCAGGGAGCCGGCGATCCGGGCGCCCTTGAGGGGCTTCTCGCTGCCGTATTTCTGGCGCAGCGCCATCAGACCGGGCATCTCGGTCTCGGCGATGTCGAGCTCCTTGCGGCCGAAATCGGCCTGATTGATATCCGCAACGACGTAGTCGGAAGCGACCTGAAGGCCGGTCGTAGCCGTGGGTGTTGCCACCATGAGGTAAAAATTCCCTTAAAGAGGACGTGGACAGGAATCTCTGCAGAGTCTCCGAGGCTTCGGGCTCGCCAGACCTTCAATGTACAGAGAGAAGCTGGATCCTCACGGATCTGCAGGCCACACGCGACCTCGGTCGCGCTCTGGCCGGCTGGCTGCCCGCTGGCTCCCTGCTGCTGCTGCAGGGCCCGCTCGGCGCCGGCAAAACCTCACTGGTGCAAGGCATAGCGGAGGGGTTGGGGATCAGCGAACCGATCACAAGCCCCACCTTCGCGCTCGCCCAGCACTATCCGCAGGGGCAGCCGCCGCTGGTGCATCTCGATCTCTACCGGCTGGAGCTGGCCGCGGCCGCCGATGACCTGTTTCTGCAGGAGGAGGAGGAGGCCCGCGCCCTCGGCGCCCTGCTGGTGGTGGAGTGGCCCGAGCGACTCAGCCTGGAGCTCACCGATGCCTGGACACTCACGTTGAACCACCGCCAGGAAGGCGGGCGGCTGGCCCAGCTGCGCGAGCCGGCGATTCAGGTGGACGCCGGCACGGGCGCCTGAGCCAGAAACGACGCCACGGCGGCAGCGGATGGTTGGGGATCGATGCCTCCCGCCCCAGCGCACACCAAGGCACCGCAGGCCGCCGCAAAGCACACCATCTGCTCCACAACGGCCTCGCTGAGGTCGAGGGGCTGACCGACGGCGGGCGTCAGCCGCACCAGCTGATGCAACAGGCCGGCGGTGAAGGCATCACCGGCTCCGGTGGTGTCGACCACCTGAGGCGGTGCGAGCACCGGCATCGCGCCGCTGTGCCCGGCGATGCACCAACGCACAGGATCACCGCCATCGGTGACCACCACATCCGGCCGCTGGGGCAAACGGGCGCTGACGGCAACCGGATCGGCCGTGTCGAACAGCCATTCCGCTTCCTCCCGCGCCAGTTTCAGCAGAGCGGCCTGGGGCAGCAGCGGTGCGATCGCAGCCCGGGCTGCGGCATCCGGACCGGCCGCAGGATCAGCGCCGGCCCTCCAGAAGGTGGGACGCCAGTTCACATCCAGGGCGATCCGCACCTGATCGCGCTTGGCCAGCGCGAGCGCAACCCTCAGCGCCGCCGCCGAGGCCTCACTGGCGAGAGGAATGGTGCCCACCAGCAACCAGCGCACCGCTGCCGCTAGAGGAGGCCAGGCCAGGGCCAGAGCCTCCGGCTCAAGGGCCTGATCGGCAAACCCCTGCCCCCGATCGCCGGCGAACCCCTGAAACACCCGTTCCCCATCGAGGTGGCGACGCACCAGCACCACCCGGGTGGGGCGAGCGGCATCCCACTGCAGCCCGCGCAGATCGACACCGCGATCCACCAGCAATTCCCGGAAGCTGGCGCCGATGGCATCGTCGCCCAGCCGGCCGATGAAGCCCGCCGCCGTCCCCAGACGGGCGAGAGCACAGGCCACGTTGGCGGGCGCGCCGCCAAGCCGGTCATCGCACTGCTCCGGCGCAGCGCTGAGGGGATCACCACCTGGCGGACCGAGCCGATCCACCAGGGCCTCGCCGAGGCAGAGCACCTGCGGGGAGGGAGCGGTCATGCTGGGTCGTGCAGGTGTCTGATGGGCAGCCTGGCCAGGGATCGCCTGGCTGCCAACAGGGTTCAGCCCGCCTGGGGCAGATCGCCGGCGGCGATGCCGAGATGCTGGCGCAGGGCAGCGATGATCCTGGCGTTGGCGGCGGGGAAGGGGTAGGCGTCGAGGTCTTGTGGCCGCACCCAACGCACCTGCTGACTGGCCAAGGGCTGCGGTTCACCGGAGCTCCAGCGGCAGAGATGCACCACAAACCGCAGCTTCTTGTGGCTGTAGGCGTGCTCCAGGCTGATCAGCTCCTCACCCACCTCCACCTCGATCGCCAGCTCCTCCTGCATCTCACGTTGAATCGTGTGCGCGATCGCCTCACCGGGCTCCTGCTTGCCTCCGGGAAACTCCCAGAGTCCACCAAGCAAGCCCTCGTTGAAACGCTGATCGATCAGCACCTCCCCGGCTGCATTGAGCACCACGCCCACACCGATCACCTGAAAGGGCACGGAGCGGGGGGCGTCTTTCACGGGGTAGTGATCGGGAGTGCCGGCAGCGTAGGCAGCACAGCTCGAGCGCCAGGGACACAGAGCGCAGGATGGTTGGCGCGGCGTGCAGAGCGTGGCGCCCAGATCCATCAAGGCCTGATTGCAATCCCGACCCCGATCGGGGGCCGCCGTGACCAGGGCCTCGCTCCACTGCCAGAACAGGGCCTGCTGCCGCATCGGCGGCCGCGGATGGGCCTGCAGGCGGGCCAGCACCCGGCGCACATTGCCATCAAGAATCGGCAGACGACTGTTGAACGCCGACGAGAGAATGCCGCCGGCGGTGCTGCGACCGACCCCGGGCAGGGCCAGCCAGAGCTCCAGCTCCCGGGGCCAGGCGT
>CALGVO010000206.1 GCA_937930135.1 uncultured Synechococcus sp.
CAGCCGGCTGGGCCGCCGGCTTGTCTGTTTGCGCCGGCTTGGCCGTGTCCCGCAGCATCAGCTTGGTTCCCACATCCACCTTGTCGGGGTCGGCGATGCTGTTGAGCGCAATCAATGAGGCCACGGGCACCTGATACGCCTTGGCGATCTGCGTCAGGGTCTGGCCCCGGGCCACGGTGTGAGCGCTGGCCTTCGGGTCTGCCTTGATGGGCACTGGTTTAGCCTTGGCCACCGCCTCGGCTTTCGGCTTCGGCAGCACGGCGTTGCTGGGCAGCTTCAGGGTGTCGCCGAGCTCCACATGGTCGGCGCTGGGCAGGTTGTTGAGGGCGATCAGATCCCGTTCACTCACCCGGTAACGCAGAGCGATGACACTGAGGGTGTCGCCGCTCTGCACCTTGTGCCGCCCAGGCCCTGCCACCACACGCGGCCCGGGAACCTGAAGTCTCTGCCCCGCCTCCACGTGGTCGGCATTGCGGATTCCGTTCATCCGCATCAGATCACCCACCGAGATGCCGTAGCGGGCGGCGATATCGGAGAGGGTGTCACCGGGTTTGACGGTGACACTGGCTGCCATGGCCTGCAGGGGCAACAGAGCCGTTAGGGCCAGGGCAGCAACGAAGGTGCGGCGCATGCGTCTCGGTGGGCTGCGGGAACCATAAGGTGCCTCGCCACTGATGCCAGTCCCTCCGACCGATGCCAGTGCCTCCGACCCAGATCGGCGTCAGCCTCAGCCGAGCAGACGCTTGAGCAGCTCTCTCTTCACCCGGTAGGGCGGGTAGCGCAGGCGGACATCCAGGGCGAAGGGGCGGCGCAGCACGGAGCGTTCGTGGGAGAAGGTGCGGAAGCCCGCTTCGCCGTGATACCTGCCCATCCCGCTGGGGCCCACACCCCCGAACGGCAGGTCGGGAACTCCCACCTGCATCACCACATCGTTGAAGCACACCCCACCGGAGCTGGTGCCGTTGAGCAGGGCCTGCTGTTCCTGGGCATGGCCGCCGAACAGGTAGAGAGCCAGGGGTTTGGCCTGGCGGCGAATCCGGGCGATCGCCTCCTCCAGCGAGGCAACGCTGAGCAGCGGCAGCAGAGGACCGAACAGTTCCTCCGCCATCAGCGGGTCGTGGTCGTCGCACACTTGCAGCACGGTGGGGGCGATCCGGCGGTTGGCAGCGTCGCTTTCACCGCCGATCAGCACCTGGCCCGCTGCCCTGGCGCCATTGAGTAATCGCTCGAGCCGCTCGTACTGGCGCGGGTTGATGATCCGGGCCAGATCGGGGGATTGCAGCGGGGCGTCGCCGTACAACTCGCGCCGGGCCTGAGTCAGCGCCTCCAGCAGCCCCTCCCGGATGCTGTCTTGCACCAAGAGGTGATCGGGGGCGATGCAGGTCTGCCCCGCATTCAGCCCTTTACCCCAGATCAATCGCCGGGCCGTCACCGCCAGATCCGCCCCTTCCAGCACCACGGCCGGGCTCTTGCCCCCCAGCTCCAGGGTCACCGGCGTGAGATGACGGGCCGCCCCTGCGAGCACCCTGGCCCCGATGGCGCCACCACCGGTGAAAAAGATGTGGTCGTAGCCCTGGTCGATCAGAGCCGCGGCCATGGTGCCGTCGCCTTCCACCACCTGCACCACGTCGCCAGGCAGATGCAGCGGCAGCAGGCGGCTGATCAGGGCAGCCGTGGCTGGTGCTTGCTCCGAGGGTTTGACCACGGCGGTGTTGCCGGCGGCCAGGGCACTGATCAGCGGTTGCAGCGTGAGGTGGAAGGGATAGTTCCAGGGGCCGATGATCAGCACACAGCCGAGCGGCTCGCGAATCACCTCGGCTCGCCCTGGCTGCTGGGCCAGGGGCACCGCCACCCGGCGTGGGCGCATCCAGCGGCGCAGCTGCCGGCGGCAGAGTTTCAGCTCCTGACGCAGGGCCAGGATCTCCACCATGCCCTCCAGTTCCGGTTTGCCCAGGTCGTCGGCCAGGGCCTGAAGAATCTCCTGCTCGTGCGTTTCGATCAGGTTGGCGATGGCCTCGAGCTGGCGTCGTCGCCAGGCCTCCGGGCGGGTGTCGCCCCGATCCACGGCCTGGCGCAGGGTTGTGAGATCCGGCAGGGGCCGGCTGATCGCTGCAGGCGTGCTGGTCATCGCGCTCTCTCTGATGCCGTCATGCTCGCAATCCCGCGGCCCTGCCGTTGGCGTCAGGGGGTGACGGGCTGGGCTAACAGGCCTAGCAAGTGGAGGAGTGACAGGGACATGGCATGCAGCAGCCCTGGTGGAGCGGCGCCGTCATCTATCAGCTGATCGTGCGCAGTTATGCCGATGGCAATGGCGATGGCACGGGGGATCTCCAGGGTCTGTCCTCCCGGCTTCCCTATCTGCGTTGGCTGGGGGTGGATGCGGTCTGGCTCACACCGATCTATCCCTCTCCCCTGCAGGACGGCGGCTACGACATCACCGACTTCAAAGCGGTGCATCCCGATCTCGGCGATCTGGCCGCCTTTCACCGCTTTCTCACCGAGGCCCATGGCCAGGGCATCCGGGTGATTCTCGATCTGGTGCTGAATCACACCAGCACCTTGCATCCCTGGTTTCAACGCGCCCGTTGGGCCCCCAAGGGCAGCCCCGAACGGGACATTTATGTGTGGAGCGATGACCCCCAGCGCTATGCCGATGCGCCCGTGCTCTTCCGGCATTTCGAAGCGTCGAACTGGGAATGGGATTCCGTGGCTGAGCAGTATTACCTGCACCGCTTTCTGCGGCATCAACCCGACCTCAACTACGACAACCCCCTCGTGCAGGAGGAGATGCTCGCGGTGGTGGATTTCTGGGTGGAGCGGGGTGTCGATGGCTTCCGCCTCGATGCCGTGCCCTTTCTCTTTGAAGAGGAGGGCTCTCGCTGTGAGGGATTGCCCCAGACCCACGCGTTTCTACAGGTGATCCGGGAGCGGCTGGAGCAGCAGGGCCGTGAGGTGCTCCTGCTGGGCGAGGCGATTCAGCCGGTGGAGGAGGCTGCGCCTTACCTGGTGGATGAGGAGCTGCACGGTGCCTTCAATTTCGTGCTCACCGCCCATCTGTTCGCGGCGATCGCCAGTGGCAGCACCCGGGACTTACGCCAGTGTCTGGAGGCATCGCATCAGGCTGTGCCGGGTTGCCGCTGGGCGCTGCCGCTGCGCAACCACGACGAGCTGTGGCTGGGGGATGGCCACCTCGTTCCCGAGGAGGTGATTCAGACCATCCGCACCGGCCTGCATCAGGGGCAGGGGCACTGGCTCAACTGGGGGATCAACCGGCGCCTGGCCCCCCTTTTGAACGGCGATCCCGGCTCCAACCGGGTGCTTCATGCCCTGCTTTACAGCCTGCCGGGGATGCCCTGTGTGTATTACGGCGATGAGCTGGGGATGGGCGACTGGCCGGGCCTGCGCGATCGCGATCCCAACCGTACGCCGATGGCCTGGACCCCCGCCCGCAACGGAGGGTTCTCCACCGCTCCCGATCCCCTGCTGGTGCTGCCACCGATCACCGCTCCCGGCTACGACTATCGGGTGGTGAATGTGGAGGTGCAGAAACAGCTGCCCGGATCGTTGTTGAACTGGCATCGGCGCATGCTCACCTGCCGGCGACTGCTGCCGGCGCTGCGCAGCGGCGACTTTGACCTGCTGGACTGTACCCATCCCGCCGTGATCGTCTACAGCCGCTGCAGTGAGGCGATGACGGTGCTGGTGGCGGCCAATTTGTCGGGGGCGGGCGCCTCCTTTCGGCTCGACCTCACGCGCTGGCAGGGGCAACGCACGCGGGAAGTGCTCTGGGGTTGCGAGTTTCCCCCCGCCAGCGCCGACTGGTTCGTGTATCTGCCAGCCCACGGGTTCAG
>CALGVO010000207.1 GCA_937930135.1 uncultured Synechococcus sp.
AGTTTCCCCCCGCCAGCGCCGACTGGTTCGTGTATCTGCCAGCCCACGGGTTCAGCTGGTGGCTGATCGGTGAAGTGGATGCCATCAGCGATGAATCCAGGGGCGAGCCTGTTCAGGCCGATGGAGGCAAGGCGGCGTTGCCGGCTTAGTGCTGCAGGTTGAGGCTTCGTTCGCGCTCAGATGGTGGCTGATCAGGGCGCGAGCGCTCCAGCAGGGTGATGACCTCGGGCGTGAGCCTGTGGGCTTCCTGCTCATCCACCATCGCCAGTCGGCAGCGGCGGGCCAGCACATCGGTCACGCTGCGGGCGTGCTCCCATTCGATCGCATGGCGCAGCTCGCCACGGCAGATCGGCATCACAGCGCTGAGGGGTTCCCGGTCGGCCTCTGGCCACTCGCTCACCCGCGCCACGGCCTCCAGGCCATGGGCTGCCTGCAGATGGTCGATCTGTTGTTGTTGCAGCATGGTGTCTGGCAACAGCTCCTTGAGCTGCTGCCGTTGCTCCGTCAAGCGCTGCGGTGTGCGCGTCGGGTCTGTATCGGCGCCGAGCACGGGCAGGGCGTTGGCGGCGGCAAGGGGCTCGCCCAGTTGCTGTTCCACCGCCGCCAGGGTGTCGAGCGCCATCGGTCGGCAGGTGGTCCACTTGCCTCCCATCACACTCACCAGGCCGCAGGCCAGGGTTTCCACCTCGTGCTCCCGCACCACCCTGCTGCTGCTGCGAGAAGCATCCGCAGGGCGCAGCAGGGGCCGCCCGCCCGCCCAGCGGCTGCTGACCCTCGGCTCCTCAAGACCGGGGAACCAGCGCGTCACATAGTTGAGCAGGTAAGCGGTTTCATCGGCTGCTGGCGCCTGGGCCTCCTCCAGGGGGCAGGGGGTGTCGGTGGTGCCCACCAGCGTTCGCCCGAAGAACGGCAGCATGAACAACACTCGTCCGTCATCGGTGGCCGGCAGGAGCAGGCCCAGGCCCTGAGGACAGAGATTGGCCTCAAGCACCAGATGCATACCCCGGCTTGTGAGCATGCGCGGCGGCAGGTCGGGGTCGGCCATGTGGCGAATGGCGTCCGCCTGGATGCCGGTGGCATTCACCACGGCGCGGGCCGTCCAGCGCTCCTCCTTTCCGGAGCCGCTGCAGCTGAGGGCACCGGTGATCCTGCCCTGGCTGTTGCGTTCCAGGGCGGTCACCCGGCAGCCGGTGCGCACCACCGCTCCGGCCCGTTCAGCGGTGAGGGCCAGCAGCAGATTGAGGCGCGCATCATCAAACTGGCCATCGCTGTAGGCGACCCCACCGCTGCTCTGCGCTCGGATCTGAGGCAGGGCTTCATGCAACTGGCGGGCGGACAGCAGTCGGCTGGAGCCGATGCCACTGCGGCCGGCGAGGGCGTCGTAGAGGCCGAGGCCGATCCGGTAATAGGCCTGGCTGAACCAGTGGTCGGTGGGAAGGGCGAGTTCGAGGCGATGGGCAAGAAACGGGGCCTGCTGCAACCAGTGGCCGCGCTCCAACAGCGCCTCTCGCACCAGGCGCAGCTGGGCTGTGTCAGCCGTTTTGAACGCCAGCTCCAGGTAGCGCACACCGCCGTGGAGCAGCTTGGTGCTGCGGCAGCTGGTGCCACCGCCGATGTCGCTGGCCTCCAGCAGGGCGACGCGCAGGCCGCGGCGCACCGCTTCATAGGCGACGCTGGCACCACTGGCGCCGGCGCCGATCACCAGCAGATCAAAGCCGGCGTTCTTGGTCATGGTGTCTGCTGTGATCATGCGATGGCCTCTCCGTTGTGGTGGCTGCCGCTCCAGCGCAGGCTGCGGTGCACGGCGTCATCCCAGCGCTGCCGCCAGTGGTCCCGCTGCTCGAAGTCGAGATGGGGCATGAACACGCTGGCCCCCTCCATGCGCTGCCTCTGCAGGGCCCGCAGATCGCACACGGCGCCGCACTGCACCCCGGCCAGCAGGGCCACCCCCCGGGCGGTGCTCTCCAGGCTGGCCGGTCGGCGCACCCGCAGGCCTGTGCTGTCGGCCTGCGCCTGCAGCAGCGGATCGGAAGCTGCCGCCCCCCCGTCAACGGCCAGTTCCCCGAGCCCCTGCCCCAGGGCCGTTTCCGCCAGATGCACCAGGGTCGCCACCGATAGGGCGATCCCCTCGAGGGCGGCCCGGGCGATGTGGCGACGGTCGCTGTCGCGCGTGAGGCCGATCAGCAGACCGCGGGCCTCCGGATCCCAGTGGGGTGTGCCCCAGCCGGTGAAGGCGGGCACCAGCATCACGCCGGCGGACGAGTTCACCTGGGCGGCCAGCGTGTTGATCGCTTCGGCGTTCTCGATGATGCCGAGGCCATCGCGAAGCCATTGCACGACCGTGCCGGCATTGAAGAGGCTGCCCTCCAGGCAATAGGTGGGCGTGCCATCGGCATCGGTCCAGCCCAGGGTGGTGAGCAGGCCGGCATGGGAGCGACGGATCACCGAGC
The DNA here is from genome assembly GCA_937930135.1 of uncultured Synechococcus sp. Taxonomy (GTDB): domain Bacteria; phylum Cyanobacteriota; class Cyanobacteriia; order PCC-6307; family Cyanobiaceae; genus Synechococcus_C. Next base: position 2,451 of record CALGVO010000207.1, read on the forward strand.
CTGTGTTCACCACCAGAAAGGCGCCGGTGCCGTAGGTGCACTTGGCTTCGCCGTAATCCAGGCACAGCTGGCCGAGGGTGGCGGCCTGCTGATCGCCGAGGAGGGCATGGATCGGCACGCCAGCGAAGGGCAGACCGCTGGCGATGGCACCGAAGTCGCCGCGGCAGGGAACGAGCTCGGGCAAAGCGGACAGGGGCAGGCTGGCCTGTTCGCAGAAGGCGTCCACCCAGTGCCGCTGCTCCAGATCCATCAGCAGGGTGCGGCTGGCGTTGCTCATATCGGAGCAGTGCCGCGTGCCGCCGCTCAGATGCCAGAGCAACCAGCTCTCCACCGTGCCGAAGCAGAGGTCGTGGCGAGCAGCCGCCGCATTGGCGGCCGCCTCATGCAGCATCAGCCAGCGGATCTTGCTGGCGCTGAAATAGGGATCGAGCAGCAGGCCGGTGCGTTGGCACCACTCCGCCTCCAGTCCCTGATGCTTCCACTGCCGGCACAGATCGGCGGTGCGGCCGTCCTGCCACACCAGGGCCGGCCCGCAGGGGGCGCCATCGCTGCGCTGCCACAGCACCGTGGTTTCGCGCTGATTGGTGATGCCGCAGCCGCTCACGGCCTGGCGTTGCTCGGGGCTGAGTGCCTTCTCCAGCGCTGCCATCGCCTGGAGTTGGCTCTGCCAGATCGCCGCTGGATCCTGTTCCACCCAACCATCCGCCGGGTAGTGGATCGCCAGAGGGGCCGAGGCGCTCGCGATCAGGCGGCCCTCTGAGTCAAAAAGAGCAGCCCTGGAGCTGCTGGTGCCCTGATCCAGAGCCAGGAGGAGGGGCGTTGAAGCCATGGCCGTGCCGTTTTTCAAGTGCTAGCGGTGAGGCAGAGCGCTGCAAAGGGGATGGCGATGGGTGACGTGTCGGCAGCTCCGCCGGCCTGGGTGGCGGATGCGGTGGTGTATCAGGTGTTTCCCGATCGGTTTCGTCGCAGTGGTCGGGTGCCGATTCAGGAGAGCCTCACCCTCCAGCCCTGGGGAAGCGATCCCCGGTTGCAGGGCTTTCATGGCGGCGATCTCTACGGGGTGATCGAGGCTCTGGATCACCTGCAGGGCATGGGCGTGACCTGTCTGTATCTGACGCCGGTGTTCAGCTCAGCGGCCAATCACCGCTATCACGCCTACGACTACCTGGAGATCGATCCCCTTCTCGGCGGTGATCGGGCTTTCGACGCCCTGATCCACGCGGTGCATGGCCGCGGCATGCGCCTGATCCTCGATGGTGTGTTCAACCATTGCGGGCGGGGGTTCTGGGCCTTCCACCACCTGCTCGAAAACGGTGCGGTGTCGCCCTACCGCCACTGGTTTCACGTGCACCACTGGCCGTTGCTGCCCTATCCCCGCGTCGGGGAGACCTGTGGGTACAGCTGCTGGTGGAACGATCCGGCCCTGCCCAAGTTCAACCATCACCACCCCGCCGTTCAGGAGTATCTGCTGCGGGTGGGGCGTCACTGGCTGGAACGGGGCATCGACGGCTGGCGGCTGGATGTGCCCGATGAGGTGCCACAGCCCTTTTGGCAAACCTTTCGTCGGATGGTGAAGGCCGTGAACCGCGATGCCTGGATCGTTGGCGAGATCTGGGGCGATGCCAGGCCCTGGTTGCAGGGGGATCAGTTCGATGGCGTGATGAATTACCGGATGGGCTGGAGTTCCCTGAGCTGGGCTGCGGCGGGGGAGTTGGCGTCAGATTTTGATCACCCCCTTTACCCCCTGCGCCCCCTGGGCGGCCAGGCGCTACTGGAGATCTGGCAGCACACGCTGAGCTGGTATCGGCCGGAGGTGCGTCGCTCTCAGCTCAATCTGCTCGACAGTCATGACGTCCCCCGGGCGCTCCACAGCTTGCGAGGCGATCGGGCTGCCCTGAAGCTGGCCCTGGTGCTGCTGTTTCTGCAACCCGGGGCTCCCTGCGTTTATTACGGCACGGAAGCCGGTCTGGCGGGTGGTCCGGAGCCCGGCTGCCGCGAGGGGGTTCCCTGGGGCGAGGGCTGGCGCCAGGATCTGCAGGTGTTGCTGCGCGATCTGGCCGGCTTGCGCCGGCGTTATTCAGTCCTTCGCCATGGCGTGCTGCGCTGGCGCGTGCTCGCGGACGACGGCCTGCGGGCCGAGGCCGATGCGCTTGTTGTGGTGCTCAATCGCAGTCGCCACCGTGCGTTGGCGCTCAGCGCAGACTCCGGCCTGGCAGGGAACGGGCTCGCCCCGCACTGGCAGCTGGGGACCTGGGACCCTGACGAGCGGGCACTGGGCCCTCAATCCGTCGTTGTGTTTTCGGACCCGCTCAGGGGGCCAGTGCGAGCTCTGGGAAGCGGGGCTGCAGCTGGGCCAGGCGTTGTTTGAGTGTGTGGATCAGGGTGGCCATCGCCGGTTCGTTGCGGAGGTCGCGCTGCAGCACCAGGGCTTCGCCTGAGCGGAACGGCACCCTGATCGGCAGAGGCACCAGCCCGTCTCCGGACACCGCCTGGCTCAGGCAGTGTCCGTAGCCGATGGTCACATCCTTGGCGCTGCGCCCCTCCCAGCGCTCCCTGCGGTAGCGGCTCATGTGCACGGGCGTGTTCCAGAGGCCGAGCTTCTTCAGCTCCCGTTCAACCACCGGATAGGCGCCATCGGGCAGGGCCAGGCTGGGGAACTGCTGCAGATCTTCCAAGCTGAGGTCGGCTTGTTTCAGCAAGGGGTGATTCGCTTTCACCAGCAGGTGCAGGGGCATGGCGCAGAGGGGAACGGCGCAGAGGTCGGGGTCGTTCTCGTCGGGGAGATCCGGCAGGCCGCAGATCCAGGCATCGCAGATCCTGCGACGCAACAGAGACAGGTTCGGCTCCATGCCGATCAGATTGGAGAGCCCGGCGATCCAGCCGCTGGGCTCGGGGTCGCAGAGCAGGGGCAGGGTCCAGTAAGTCGCCTCCAGGCGCAGGGGACGCAGGCCCGCAAGGCGGGCTTTCTGGTGCACCTCCCGCTCCAGGTTCAGCAGGGTCTGGTCGCCGTTCAGGACCCATTCCTGATCGTTTTTCTCCAGGCTGATGCCGAAGCTGTTGGCGCAGATCCGCTGGCGGCGGCTCACCGATGACTGGTCGAGCTTCAGCCTGGTCGCCACCTCCCGCCCGGTTCGCAACCAGATCAGGCCATCCAGACAGGCCAGTGTGTCGAGGTCAACCATGGCTGTGGTGCATGAGCCATTGTTGGATGGAAGCCCTTGACGAGACTTGAACTCGTGACCTCTCCCTTACCAAGGGAGTGCTCTACCGCTGAGCTACAAGGGCATGTGGAAGGTGGGCCGGGTTGGATTTGAACCAACGTAGGCAGAGCCAGCGGATTTACAGTCCGCCCCCATTAACCACTCGGGCACCGACCCGAACCACACCGCAAGAACTTACCAGCCCGAGGGGCCCGCACCCCTCGATACGATCGAGCCCACATGCACCGCATCGGGCCATGCGCCTTCTGCTGCTCAATGGCCCCAACCTCAACCTGCTCGGTCGGCGTGAGCCTGGGTTGTATGGCCAGCAGAGCCTGGCGGCGATCGAGCAGTTGCTGCAGGAGCGTGCGGCGGCGGCAGGAGTGGCGCTCGACTGCTTTCAGAGCAATGTTGAAGGTGCCCTTGTGGAGCGGATCCACCAGGCCATGGGCCAGGTGGATGGAATCCTGATCAATGCGGGCGCCTACACCCATACGTCGATCGCTCTGCGTGATGCCCTGCTGGGAGTGGCCATCCCCTTCGTGGAGCTCCACCTGAGCAACACCCATGCCCGCGAACCGTTCCGTCATCACTCCTTTCTGGCGGATCGCGCCTTAGGCGTGGTGAGTGGTTTCGGGGCCACCAGCTACACCCTGGCCTTCGATGGATTGCTGCAGCATCTGAGGGCTGCAGCGGCTGGGAGCTGAGCGGCGATGGTGGCGAGCATCCGTTGGTTGGCCGCGCCCACCAGTGACGCCTGGGTGGAGCAGGCGATCGCGCGGCCGATCGAGGTCTTGATCGATCACGCCCATTGCGAGCGCAAGGCGGCGGGGGCGGCGGTGCAGCTCATGTTCCGTTATCTCTGCGAGCCAGGTCTCGGCGAGGCGCTCAGTCCACTGGCTCGCGAGGAGCTGGCGCATTTCGAGCAGGTGCTTGCGCTGCTGCAGGCGCGTGGGCGCTATCTCGAACCCCTGCCCTCACCGGGATACGGCGCCCAGCTGGCCAAGCAGGTGCGACGGGGTGAGCCCGAGCGCATGCTCGATTCCTTCCTGGTGGCCGGCCTGATCGAGGCGCGCAGCCATGAGCGGATGGCGCTGCTGGCGGAGCACAGCCCGGATCCGGAGCTGCGGGATCTCTACGCCGGCCTGCTGCAGAGCGAGGCCCGCCATTTCGGCCTCTACTGGGTGCTGTGCGAGGAGCGCTGGTCGCGCGATCTGATCGTTCCCCGTTTGGAGGCGTTGGCGCTTGCCGAGGTGGAGGCCCTCTCCGGCGATCTGGAGCGCCCCGAGGATGTGCGCATGCATTCCGTTGGAATCTGCAAGCAAAGTCCAAAAGAAGCTTGAAGAGACGCGCAAGTCTTTGTGGGCGGTTTTAGGATTGACCCAGTCTTTGCTTGGTGCGTGATGACTGATTCGGCGGTGACGGTGAAGGCCACTGTGGCGGCGGCCGTGGCTGATTCCCTGCAGGCCCTGCGCAATGGCACCACCGATGAACAGTGGAATGGCCTCAAGGCCAACCCCCTCGTGCGCGATCTGATCGGCCGTTGCGCCGATCTTGAGGCCTCTCTGCTTTTCGATGACGCGTCTGCAACCGGCTGTCGGCGGCCGTTGCAACGGCTGCGGGCGCCTGTGGAGGCCCGGCTGCTTCTCGCAGTCTGAGAGGGGGATCAGTCGAGGCGCGGGTATGAACGCGCGATCGGGTCACCCGTGAATCGGGCGACCCAACCTTCCGGGTTGTTGAAGAAGCGGATGGCGCAGAACGAGGGCTTGGATCCCATGTCGAACCAGTGCCTGGTGCCAGCGGGAACGGCGATCCAGTCGCCGGCGCAGCACAGCACCTGAATCACCTCGTCGTTGATGTGGAGGCAGAACAACCCCTGGCCTTCCACGAAAAAACGCACCTCAGCTTCGGCATGGGTGTGTTCCTCCAGAAATTTCGCCCGCAGGGCGACGCGATCAGGGTGGTCTGGGCTGATCCGGATCGCATCCACGGTGGCGTAGTCACCGCCCGCCTGCACCGCGGTGATCTCGTCGCGGTAGGCGCGAAGGATGCTGTCCTGGTCGGCGCCCGGGGCTAAGGAATGCCGAGCCGGCCAGCGTTCGAAACGGATGCCCCGGCGCCGAAGTTCGGCCTGAATCACACTGGCGTCATCACTCTCGAGGCTGGCCTTCGCGGGGCTGGCCTTCTCGTGGAAGGAGGTGGCCGGTTGCTCGACGGAATACAGGCGCAGGTGGCTCATGGGGCCTTGAGGCTGCTCAACCCTTGCATCCTGCCTGCCCCTGCTGTTCGACTGAACGGCGTGGCTTAGAACGTGCCCAGTCATGGTCATCGTTCTGAACAGCGCTGCACCTCCACCTGTCGCCGGGCCCGTGTCCGCGCCCGGCCTGGCGCTGATCGGGGTGGGTCCGGGGAATCCTGATTGGCTCACCCTCGCGGCCCATCAGGCCCTGCAGCAGGCGGAGGTGGTGGCCTATCCGGTGGCGAGACGCGACGCCACCGGCATGGCGGCCACCATTGTGGAGCGGTTTCTGCTGCCGGAGCAGCAACGGTTACCCCTGGTGTTCCCGATGGTTCGAGCCATGGAAGCGCTGCGGCCGGCCTGGATCGCTGCGGCCGATGCGCTGGCGGCGGCGGTGACGGCCGGGCGGCGTGTGGTGTTTCTCTGCGAAGGGGATGTGTCGCTCTTCGCGACGGGCAGTTATGTGCTGCTGGCGCTGCGGCAGCACCACCCCGACTGTCCGGTGCGCCTGATCCCCGGGGTGTCTTCCGTGGCGGCGGCGGCAGCCCAGGGGGCCTGGCCCCTGGCCCTGCAGCAGGAGGGATTATTGATTCGTCCCTGCCCCGACGATGCTGCGGCGCTCCAGCGTGTGCTGCGCTGGGCTCAGGAGGAGAACACGGTGCTGGCCCTGCTCAAGCTGGGCCAGCGCTGGCGCTGGGTGCAGCCGTTGCTGGCGGAGCAACAGCTTCTTGATCGCGCCCTGTTCGCTGAGCGGATCGGCTGGCCTGATCAGCGGGTGCTGCCGGCGGCGGCGGTGCCGGCAGGGGAGCGGCCCTATTTCTCCCAGCTGCTGATCCGCCAGGGTGGGGGTTGGGCCGATGGCTGAAATCGGCGCTCTGTTCATGGCATTGCCGGCACTGGCACTCACCCCATTGCAGTGGTTCGCGCTGGTGCATCCGGTGCTGATCATCCTTTTTGTGTATCCCGTGGTGGGAGCGACGATCCGCCTGGGGATCCTGGCGCGGGAACGCCGGCTGCAGCTCAATCCGATCGCCCCCACCGTGCCGATCGAACATGCCGACCATGGCCGCTGGGTGACGGGGGCGCTGGTGCTGGCGGTTCTGCTGGCCTTTTCCCAGGAGGTGGCGGCCGCCTGGATCGAGCAGCCCCTCGATCCGGCCGAGGTCCCCGCCCGCGTGCTGGCGCTGGTGGCGGCAACACTGAGCGTGCTGGCGGCCTTGGCCGCCCTGCTGCGGGCCTCCCGCACGTCCCATCGGCTCGGCTGGGGGCTGGCCTGCTGGTTGGGCCTGTTGCTGCTGGGCTGCCAGCCCGAGGTGGAGCGCCTGGCGGATTCTCCGCTGCAGGCCCTGTTCTGGCAGTCCCATTTCTGGGGTGGGGTGCTGCTGACGGGCTGTTTCCTGCTCTCGACGGCGCTGCAGGCGGAGATTGCGGCCAGGCCGCGGATCCGTCGTGTGCACGTGGCTCTCAACCTGCTGGTGGCTCTGCTGTTTGCCACCCAGGCGATCAGCGGGACCCGGACGCTGCTGTTGGCTTGAGGGTCTGCGGGATCAGGCTGCGGGCCAACGGGGCAGGACCACGCCACGGTGGTGGAATCCGTGCGATCAGGGCCAGAAGCGCCCGCCATTCGCCCTGGGCTTGCCGATCGACCCAGCATCCCGGTCGCGTGAACAGCCAGCGCAGCAGGGCGCGCCGTTGGTGGGTGCTCAGCTCACCCCAGTCGAGTGCCAGCCGACCCTGCGTCTGGGCGCGCAGCATCACGCTGAGTGGGGGTACATCGGGGCTCCAGCGCAGGCAGGTGCTGCTCACCAGCGGCGGTGACGGCTTCGCCACGGTCAGCTCGACGCCCTGTTCGCTGATCGCCGTGATCCGGCAGGGATGGCTGTGCCCGCCAGCATCTTCGAGGCGGGCTTCCAGAGCAATGGCCTGCCAGGGCGCCGGGTCGCTGGCGGCGGGATCCCAGCAGGCCCGCAGGGCCACCAGCAGGCTCAGGAGGTTCAGCAGCGCCCACACCAGGCCCACCGGTTGACCTTGCAGGGCCAGGCCCAGAAGCGGCGTCGTCGGCAGAAGCAGCCCCGCCAGGTTGAAGCCATTGAGCAGGATCAACAGCAGCAGGGGGGCCACCAGGGGCAGGCTCCAGCTGCCCCGGTCGCGGCGTTGATGTTTCGGGGTGACCCGGAAGCCACCCAGGTGGCCGAACAGTTGGCTGATCACCGTGACGGTGAGCGGCACGGTGAGCACCCAGCCGGTGAGTTCACTGAGGAAGGCGGCGCGGGAGCCGCGGTTCAGCCAGCCCAGGCTGAGCAGCAGGGTGGCCCACAGCGGCAGCAGGAAAGCGATGGCGGCTTCAGGCGTGAGGCGGATCGGCACCACACCCAGCAGGCCGTAGCTGAGCGGCATCAGCAGCAGCACAAGCCGCGGCAGGTTGTTGAACCAGTGCACGACCCCCTCCAGGTAGGCGAGGCGTTGCCCTGCCGACAGCCCCGTGCCCCCGAGAGGCCCCTCCTTCATCCGCAGGCTCTGCAGGGTGCCCGCCGCCCAGCGCTGCCGCTGGCGCACGAAGTCGGCCATGGATTCCGCGGCCAGACCAGCGCTGAGCTTCTCCTGCAGATAGCGCAGGCGCCACCCCTGGCGACGGAGGGCGATCCCGGTGACGAAATCCTCCGAAATCGCCTGTTCCACGAAGCCGCCCACGCTGTTGAGCGCCTCACGGCGCACCAGAAAGGCCGTGCCGGCGCACACCACCGCCCCCCAGCCGTCGCGAACGGGCTCGATCCAGCGGTAAAAGCTCTCCTCGTCGGAGAGCAGCCAGGGTTCCATGCGCAGATTGCGCATCACCGGATCGGCGTTGATGAAGGTCTGCGGGGTCTGCACCAGCGCCACATCGGGTTCCTGCAGGAAGCCGATGCAGCGCTCCAGGAAATGGCGCTGGGGAATGAAATCGGCATCGAACACGGCCACCAGTTCGCCGCGGCCATGGCGCAGACCGTGGTTGAGATTGCCCGCCTTGGCGCCATGGCGCTCCGGGCGGTGCAGATAGCGACAGCCCAGGGAGCTGGCCAGTTGCCGCACCTCCGGCCGGCCGCTGTCATCGAGAACCCACACCGTGGTGCGGGGGTAGGTCTGGGCGCAGCAGCCCACCAGGCTGCGCTCCAGCACGGCCAGCGGTTCGCCCCGGGTGGGCACCAGGATGTCGACGCTGGGTCGCCAGCTGCTCTGCTGCCATTGCCGCCACCGCGCGTCGGCTTCGTGCCGACGGTCAGGGAAAGGGCGCCAGGCCAGCCAGAGGGGAATCAGGCCTGTGAGCAGCAGCCATCCCTCCGCCAGGAGCAGCACCAGGCTGAGGGCCGTGCTCAGCGTGCTGCTGAGGTTGAGGCTGTCGCTGACGCGCCAGGCCAGATAGCGCAGGGTGAGCAGGTTGATCAGCAGGATCAGGCTGCGGCGTGCCCACAGAGGCGACTGTTGCTCGGGGCGTCGCTGCAGCCAGAGGGGCCAGAGCAGCACCAGCAGGGGCAGCCAGACGGCTGCGCTCATCGATCCGCTCATGGATCGGTGCCATCGAGTGTCTGCCGGGCGGTGTCCAGCAGATCCAGCGCGGCCGCAGGCGTGGGGGCTCGCATCAGGGCATGGCGCAGCTGGGGGGCACCGGAGAAGCCGGTGCAGGTCCAGCTCATGTGCTTGCGGGCGATCAGCAGGCCGTGGTCGCCGCGGCTGGCAACGAGGGCCAGCAGCTGATCGCGGGCCAGCTCGAGGCGTTCAGCCCCGGCCGGCGTGGCGGGAATGGGCCGTCCGCAGAGGGCGGCATCGATCTGCCCCACCAGCCAGGGGGCGCCCATGCTGCCCCGGCCCACCATCACGCCAGCCGCACCGGTGATGGCCAGGCAGCGCCGCGCATCTTCAGGGCTGGTCACATCGCCGTTGGCGATCACAGGAATCGCCAGCGCCTCTTGCACCGCGGCGATCGCCTGCCAGTCGGCCGCGCCTTTGAAGCCCTGGTTGCGGCTGCGTCCATGCAGGGTGAGCAGCTGGGCGCCGGCTTGCTCCAGCTGCCGGCACCAGCGCACAGCTCCGGCGGACCCACCCTCACGCTCACTCCAGCCCAGGCGGGTTTTCACGGTGACGGGGATCGACACGGCTGCGGCCACCGTCTCGACGATGCGACAGGCCAGCTCCGGGGTCTGGATCAGGCCGCTGCCGCCTCCCTTGCGAGCGATCTTGCGCACGGGGCAACCCATGTTGATGTCGATCAGAAAAGCGCCTGCCGCTTCGGCGCGCCGGGCCGCCTCCGCCATCGCCGCCGGGCGGTGATCGAACAGCTGCACACCGATCGGTCCCTGCTCTTCTGCCAGCTCCTCCACCTTGCGGCGTCCATGGCCCAGTTCCAGGCTGGTGGCATTCACCATCTCGGTGAACAGCAGCGCATCGGGCGCCCAGCGCCGCACCAGGGAGCGGAACACCCGGTCGCTCACGCCCGCCAGTGGCGATTGCAACACCCGGCAGCGCAGCTGACGGCAGGTGCCCGACCCCGTCAAATGCAGATCGCCCTGAGGGCATGAGGGGGCGATGACCACCATCGATGCAGGCCGTCAGTTGATGTTGGACCTCCCTTCATCCTGACCTTCAGGCGACGGACTGTCGGTGTGGCAGGCGGGCTTTCTGCAGGGTCACCTGCTGCTCGATCGCATTGCGCAGCCAGGCGGTGGTCGACCAGTCTTCGGCTTGGGCCAAGCGCTCCACCTCCTGGGCGAGATCCACCGGCAGCTGCAGCGCGTAGCTCTGGATGCTGTGGGGCGCTGCGGGACCGCCGGGCAGCGGTGCATCCATGTGGAGCAGCTGCAGTTTGAGCACCTCCAATCGGGTGTTGGCGCGGAGGCCGCCGCGGCGCACCTGGCGCAGGGTGAGTCGCACGGGCCGGCCTGGCTGCACCTGGCGCAGGCTGCGTGCTGGCAGGGGGTGATCGCGTCGGTCGCAGAACACCGGCCGGCTCCGTTCGGAGCTGGTGGTGTAGGTGAAGGTGACCAGGCCATCGCCGCTCCATGTGGGCGCCGGGTCGTCGTGGTCGCTCAGGTGGGCCAGCAAGCGGCGGCGATCCTGCCGTACCCGGCGCAGCACGAGCCTGGGCAGCCGGAACACGAGTCGCTGGGTGGGGAGGTTGGGATCGATCCGGGTGGCCGGCTCGAGGCTGGTATCGAACACGTACATCACATCAACGTAAGGGTCGAGGTAATGGTCGAGTTAAGAAACCGACACTGACTGTCGTGAAACGATGGCCTTCGCTGCTTCGGATCCGATGTCGGCATCACCCTGGCCGCTCAGTGTGGAGCTGTTGAAGCTGATCCTCGACGATCGCCTCTCGGATCGCTTCGTGGCAGAACGGATCTGGGAGCGGCTGGGATACCAGCCGGCGGCGGACGGGGGGGAGGTCTGGATTGCCGGACCGGAGACACCGGACGCGTGGCGGCAGGCCTTCCCCCAGGCTCCGGAGGTGATCGCCACGCGGACCGCGTCCGTGCGGCTCACCCGTTCGATTCCGCCGGAGCACAAGCAACTGCTCAAACAGCAGCTCGGTTTTCAGGGGTACCGCATCGGTGCCCTTTACCCCCGCCGCACCCGGCGCGCCACCGCGGTGAACTGGCTGCTGGCCTGGTTGGCGGCGCGGGGTGAGTCGCTGCCGCCACAGGGGCCCGTGCCGGAGCTGCTGCCGCCCCCCGAAGACCCGGTGCGAGGCCATCCAGGCGATCTGCCGGTGGGCTGATCCGGTGGGCTGATCTGATCGCCCCTGCGCTCACACCTGAATGATCACCTTCGTGCCCTTGGGGGTGTTTTCAAACAGCCAGCGGGCCTCGTGGGTGGGCATCCGCACGCAGCCATGGCTGCGGGGCACACCGAAGGCCTGACCGGCGTCTTCCTGCCAGGGGGCGCCGTGCATGCAGATCGCTTCATTGGCGGTGATGCACATGGCGTAGGGCACGCCGGGTGCCACATAATCCCGGCCGCGCATGGTGACGGAACGGTATTTGGTGAGCACGGAGGCGTGACCGGTGGGGGTGGGGGTGGACGCCTTGCCGGTGCTGACGGGGATCACCCGCACCACCTGCTCATTCCGGTCGTAGACGGTGAGTTGCTGGTCGGAGAGGTCGACCACGAGCGTGGCGATGAGCTCGAGCATGACTGTGACACTGGCGACACTGCACCAGGCCTAGCGATCTCATTCGCGTCTCATTGGTCTCTTCCCGGAAATTTTCCTGTTCGCTGGAAGGCGGCTCTGTACTGTCAAGATTGAATGTTGTGCTTCCGTTTTGGCACGTCCCGTCGTCGCGATCATCGGGCGTCCCAATGTCGGCAAGTCGACGCTGGTCAACCGCCTCTGCCGCAGTCGGGAGGCGATCGTGCACGACGAGCCCGGTGTGACCCGCGATCGCACCTACCAGGACGGCTACTGGGGCGATCGGGAGTTCAAGCTCGTCGACACCGGTGGGTTGGTGTTCGACGACGACAGCGAGTTTCTGCCTGAGATCCGCGAACAGGCGTCTCTCGCCATGGCCGAGGCCTCCGTGGCCGTTGTGATCGTGGATGGCCAGCAAGGGGTGACGGCGGCGGATGAATCGATCGCCGAGTGGCTCCGCAGTCAGGCCTGCCCCACGCTGCTGGCCGTCAATAAGTGCGAATCCCCCGAGCAGGGCTTGGCGATGGCGGCCGAGTTCTGGGGGCTTGGCCTGGGCGAGCCCTATCCGATCTCCGCCATTCACGGTGCCGGCACTGGAGAACTGCTCGACCAGGTGCTCACCTTCCTTCCCCCCAAGGATCAGGAGGGTGACGAGGCGGAACCGATCCAGATGGCGATCATCGGGCGTCCCAATGTGGGTAAATCGAGCCTGTTGAATGCGATCTGCGGTGAGCCGCGTGCCATCGTCAGCCCGATTCGTGGCACCACCCGCGACACGATCGACACCCGGCTCGAGCGCAATGGTCTCAGTTGGCGGCTGGTGGACACCGCCGGGATCCGCCGGCGCCGCAGTGTCAATTACGGCCCGGAATTTTTCGGCATCAACCGCAGCTTCAAAGCGATCGAGCGCAGCGATGTGTGCGTGCTGGTGATTGATGCGCTTGATGGTGTCACCGAGCAGGATCAGCGCCTCGCCGGCCGGATCGAAGAGGAGGGGCGCGCCTGTGTGGTGGTGGTGAACAAATGGGATGCGGTGGAGAAAGACAGTCACACCATGCCGGCGATGGAGAAGGAGCTGCGCGCCAAGCTCTATTTCCTCGACTGGGCGCCAATGCTGTTCACCTCAGCTCTCACCGGTCAGCGGGTGGACAGTATTTTTGCGTTGGCGGCCCTGGCGGTGGAACAGCACCGCCGCCGGGTCAGCACATCGGTGGTCAACGAGGTGCTCAAGGAAGCCCTCAGCTGGCGCAGCCCCCCCACCACCCGTGGCGGCCGGCAGGGTCGTGTGTATTACGGCACCCAGGTGGCCGTCCGGCCTCCGAGCTTCACCCTGTTTGTGAATGAGCCCAAGTTGTTCGGCGACACCTACCGGCGCTATGTGGAACGACAGATCCGTGAGGGGTTGGGTTTTGACGGCACGCCTCTGAAACTCTTCTGGCGTGGCAAGCAGCAACGTGATGCTGAGCGGGATCTGGCCCGTCAGCAGCAACGTCAGGGCTGACGGATGGACTGGCTACGGCAGATTCCGATCGGGCAGTACGTGGATGGCAGCGGCAGCTGGCTGCGGCGGCTTGATCCGCGTCTGAAGCTGGCCTGGGTGCTGCTGTTTCTGCTTACCCCCGTGCTTGCTGGTCCGCTCTGGCGTCTGGGCCTGCTGGGCCTGTTGCTGTTGCTCACGCTGTTCAGCGGGCTACCGCCGCGACTGTGGTGGCGCTCTCTTCTGTTGTTGAGCCTGCTGGGTTTGGGTGTGGGACTCCTGGCCGCCCTGCTGCCCACTGGGGATCCAGCCGCGACCCTGCCGTTGCGCTCACCGCAGGAACTCCCCGATCTCACGATCCCTCCATCGGGCTGGGAGCTCTTGCGCCTTGGCCCCCTGAAGCTCGGACCGTTGACGCTGGGGCCCTTCGTGGTGGATCGGCGCTCAGCTGAGCTCGGACTCAGCAGCGCCACGCTGATTGTCACGGTGGTGCACAGCGTCAATCTGATGCTGCTCACCACGCCCAGTGAGGAGCTGGTGTGGGCTTTGAGTTGGTTGATGGCACCGCTGGCTCTGCTGGGCCTGCCGGTGGATCGCCTCAGCTTCCAGCTGTTGCTGGCGCTTCGATTCCTGCCGCTGGTGCAGGAGGAGTTGCAGAACCTGCTGCGATCACTCGCCAGTCGGGCGGTCAATCTGAAAAGCCTTGGCTTCAAGGCGTCCTTCGGCCTGGTGCTCGCTGTGGCTGAGCGCCTTCTCGCCAACATCCTGCTGCGCGCCGAGCAGGGAGCGGATGCCCTGCTGGTGCGAGGTGGGCGCTGGTGCCCTGCCGCCGCTTTCCGCCCGGCCGCGGCAGTGGCTTGGAGCGACCATCTGCGCAATGGCGCAGGGGCGGGTCTGCTGCTGCTGTTGCTCGGACTGCGCGGGAAGTACGGTGCTCTGTGATTTGCCTGACTGCCATCGTGGGTGCCGAGCGCTATCTCAATCACCCCACGTTTGGCATGCTCTATCGCGTGGCGCCGGCGGGCGAAGGTCGTGACATTTACGCCACGCTCTACGCGCAACGGATGTTTTTCCTGGTGACGCTGCAACCGCGGGGGGCTCAATTCGAGGTGATTCCTTATCAGGATGCCCGTCACCATGCTGAGCTCAACCTGGCCCGCAGTCGCCGGGATTCCTCCCCTGACCAGGAGAGCTGGAAGGAGCTGTTCGATCAGACTTTCATCTGAGACCTTGATCAGGTCGGCCTGTTCTCCTGAAACCGGTGCCGACCCTGGAGCCTGTCGATGGACGCACATGATCTTTCCAAGCGCTGGCAGGGCTTGATGGCAGCACTGCCACCGTCGGCCCGGTTGTTGGCGGTGAGCAAAGGGCATCCAGCGGCGGCGATCCGTGACCTCGCCGCCCTCGGTCAGGTGGCCTTCGGAGAGAGTCGTGTGCAGGAGGCGTTGCGCAAACAGGAGGACCTCGCGGATCTGACTCAGCTGCAGTGGCATTTCATCGGTCGCCTGCAGGCCAACAAGGTGCGCCAGGTGCTGCGTGCCTTCGGCACCATCCATTCCCTCGACAGCCTTGCCCTCTGTGAACGGGTCTCGCGCATTGCCGGAGAAGAACGGTGCCAGCCGCGGGTGATGCTGCAGGTGAAGCTCCGTCCCGACCCGAACAAGGGAGGCTGGGATCCCGAGGACCTGCGCCAGGTCTGGCCGGCTTTGCAACGGTTGCCCCATTGCTCCATCGTTGGCCTGATGACCATCGCCCCCCTGGGGCTGGCGCCTGAGGAGCGTCTGGCCCTGTTTCGCGACTGTCGTCAGCTGGCGGATGACCTGGGCCTCAGCGAGTGCTCCATGGGGATGAGCGGCGATTGGGCTGAGGCGGTGAGCGCTGGAGCCACCTGGGTGCGACTCGGGTCTGCGCTGTTCGGTGAACGGTCTGTGCAGCAATCGGTGGCTTGACGCTTGCTCTCGTTCCTTCTTGGCGCTATCGAGGGTCAAGCCTTTTCTGACGTCCGGTGTCGCTCATTTCCCGCCTTCGCGCCGTTGTTGCCGGTGATGACTATCTCGATGGCGAGTATGAGGATCTCGATTACGACACCGGCGAGGAGCTGGAGGCTGATGGCGGTGCCAGTCATGCCTCCGGCGGTGCTCTTGCCCCACTCGGTTCCGCCAATCCCTTCGCCAGTGATGAGGCCTTCACCACCAGTTCCAATGTGATCGGGATGCCTGGAATCAGCACGGCGCCCACCGAAGTGCTGCTGATGGAGCCCCGCAGTTTCGATGAAATGCCTCGGGCGATTCAGGCTCTGCGCGAGCGCAAAACCATCATCCTCAATCTCACGATGATGGAACCCGATCAGGCGCAGCGGGCGGTTGATTTCGTGGCGGGTGGCACGTTTGCCATTGATGGTCATCAGGAGCGAGTGGGTGAAAGCATTTTTCTGTTCGCGCCCAGCTGCGTCACTGTGACCAACGTTCATCAAGATGAGGCCTCTTCACCCACGGTGGTGACCAGGGATGTGGAACAGGCCTCTGCTGAGGCCAGCGTCGCTCCCGCTCCCGCCTGGGGCGGTGCCGCGGCTCTCTGATGAGTCGGCGGGTTGTTCTGGTGCCACACACGCTTGGGGTGATCGGCCTGGGTCGGATGGCCCAGGCCCTGCTCTGGCCACTGCTCGATGAAGGTGTCGTTGCTGCAACGGATGTCTTGGCTGTGGTCGGTCATGCTGCTTCGGTGCAACGGTTGCAGGCGGCCTGCCCAGCTGGGTTGACTCTCCTGGCTGCGACAGATCCGGCAGCCTCTGCCGTCTGGGGGTCTGCGATTCAGCTTCTGGCGATCAAACCGCAGCAGCTCGATGCTGTTGCCGCCACCGTTCCTGCCGGTCCAACCGTTCCGGCGGTTGCACCAGAGGCGCCGCCCCTGTTGATTTCCGTGCTCGCGGGAGTCAGCCTTGAACGCCTGCAGAAGGCGTTCCCCGGGCGCCGATGTGTGCGTGCCGTTCCCAATACCCCTTGTTTGGTGCGCGCTGGCCTCACCGGTCTGGCCTGGGGGCAGGGCGTGACGGCCGCCGATCGTGAACGGGTCAAGGCGTTCTTCTCGCCGGTGAGCGAGGTGCTCGAGCTGTCAGAGGATCGCTTGGATGCCTTTCTGGCCCTCACCTCATCCGGCCCGGCCTACGTGGCGCTGGTGGCCGAGGCGATGGCGGATGGGGCGGTGGCGGCCGGACTGCCGAGGGATCTCTCCCACCACCTTGCCCATCGCACCCTGGCGGGGACGGCGGCGCTCCTCCAGGAGCACGAGCTTCACCCCGGTCAGCTCAAAGACATGGTCGCCTCCCCTGGTGGCACGACGATGGCGGCCCTACGCCGGCTTGAGCAGGCGGGAGTGCGATCAGCGCTGATCGAGGCGGTGGTGGCGGCCGCTGAACATGGACGCCTACTGCGCTGAAACAGCCGGGATTTCAGGCCGCCTTGCGGCTGGTGGAGCTCAGCAGGTGGGCATAGAGGGATTCGATCGCGTCGATATTGCGGCTCAGCGTGTAGCGCTCCAGCACGCGCTGGCGGGCGCGTCGTCCGAGTTCGGCCGTGAGCACCGGTTGATCGCGCAACACCGGCAGCAGGGTGCGCAGCTGGGTGGTGACCCCCTGGGTGCTGAGCACGATGCCAGCCCCGTCGGCGAGCACCTCACCATCGGCCCCCGCGTCGGTGGCCACACAGGCACAGCCGCTGGCCATCGCTTCCAGCAGGGCCAGCGACAGACCCTCCACCAGACTGGGCAGCACGAACACCTCGGCGCATTGCATCAGGGCCACGCGCGTGTTCAGATCGGATTCGTAGCCCCACCAGCTCACGGAACCATGGCCGTTCTGCAACGTGGTTCTCAGGGGGCCGTCGCCGACGATCACGAGCCGGCAGCCCTGGGGATTCACCAGCCGCCAGGCCTTCAGCAGGGCTTCCACGTTCTTCTCGGTGGCGATCCGCCCCATGTAGAGGAAGAGGCGCTCATCGCCGAGTCTGTCCCGCACGGCCTGGCGTGCCGCCATCGCCTTGGCGTCGCCGGGGCGGCCGGGAAGGGCCGGGGTCCAGCGCAGGGGATCGACACCGTTGGGAATCACCGCCAAGCGGCTGCCATGCACCCCGAGGCGGGCGAGCACCTCCGCCTGGAGCTCGGAGAACACAATCACCCGGTCGTAACGGGCCAGGGCCGGCGCATAGAGCTGATAGGTGAGCTGCTGGGTGCCGGCGGTGAGATTGCGCAGCCCGGCATCGAAGGGAGGGTGGAAGGTGGCCACCAGGGGCACGCCCAGTTGCTGGCAGAGGTCGGGAAGCCGGAAGTCGAGGGGCGAGAGGGTGAGGCTGGCGTGCACCAGATCGGGTTTCAGTCGCTCCAGTGATTCCCTCAGCTCCCTTTGGGCGCCGGGAGACGGAATCGTGTAAACCTGCGATTTGACCAGGTAAGGCAGGCTCACATCCGGATCGTTGGCCAGCAGTGATGTGGTGCCGCTGCCAGGAACACCGGGATTGTCAAAATGAATGAAGCTGGTCTGATGGCCCCGTGCTCTCAGGGCTTCGGTCGTGCTCAGCCCGTAGGTGACGTTGCCGCAGAACGGTGTTTTTTTGCCCAGCCAGGCGATATGCGCCACCCGCCGCTTCCCTTCTGCTGAACAAGAAAGTTAGCAGCGTTGCCAGGGTCGTTCGATCAGTGCAGCGATCAGGGCCAGGATCGCCAGCAGCCCCAGCACGGGCGACAGGCCGATGCTGCTCACCAGGGTGCCCGCCAGCACCAGGGGGAGGCTGAGGGCGATGTTGATCAGGTTGTTCTGCAGGCCGAACACCCGCCCCCTCTGCTGTTCCGGGGTGTCTTCCTGGATGGTGGTCTGCGCCGGGATCGCCACCAGGGCGGCGCCGACGCCGAGGATGCCGCAGAGGCTGAGGGTGGCAGCCAGCGATCCTTTGAACTGGATCAGCAGCAGCAGGGTCCAGGTGATCGTGCCCAGGCCTGCCGCTGCAAGCCGACGGCGACTGAAGCGATGGCCCAGCTGGGCCACGAGCACGGCGCCCACCGCCATCCCCAGACCACTCATCGCCAGCAGGGTGCCGAAGCCCGAGGGGCCGAGGCTGCTGATCAGGGCTGCCAGCTGCAGGGCGAGCACATACAGGGCCGCCAGCAGGCTGTAAAGCAGCACAAGATGCACCATGGCACTGCGCACGGTGGGGAAGCGTTGCAGCACCTGCAGCCCTTCCATGATTTCGTGCCACACGGAGCGACCGGAGAGGTTGCGGGGTGGTTCGGCACGATCAATCGCCAGCAGGCACAACGCGGCCATGCCATAGCAGAAGGGCAGCAGAACGAATTCGCCGCCCTCCAGGCCGATCCGTTCGGAGAGATGGTTCAGCCCACGCAGGATCGGTTCGCCCAGGGCGAAGCCCACGATCGTGGCCCCCATGCTCGTGGTCTGATAAAGGGAATTGGCGGCAAGCAGGTGCTCGCCCGGCACCAGCCAGGTGATGGCCGCCTGTTCAGCCGGGGCGAAGAACTGGGTGAGGATCGATTCCAGGAAGGTCATCAGCACCAGACCCCAATACCCCCAGGGCAAACCAAGGATCAGGGGGCCTGGGATCAGAAAGAGGGGGGTGACCAACACCAGCAGGGCCCGCAGCCCGTTGGAGGCCACCATCACCCGGCGCTTGGGCCAGCGGTCCACCCACACGCCGGCCACGCTGCCCAGCACCATCGCCGGGATGGTGTTGGCCACGAAAATACCGGTGGCCAGGAGGGTGATCACCTGGGTGCGGGTGCTGATGTCGAAGCCGATATCCGAGGCCACCTCCGCCAGAACACCGTTCTGATCAGAGGTGAGCAGCAGGTGCTGATCGATGAGAAACACCATCAGCACGATGTAGAACTTGTCGGCCAGCTGGGAGAAGATCTGGCCGATCCAGAGCTTGCGAAAGTCCACGAGGCGGAGCACCGCCTGCAGGCCTCGGCCGCCCTCAGGGTTTTCACTGGTCGGCAGGGCCGGCTCCGGAGTGTTCAGGGATGGACCGCTCAAGATGCCTGGGATGACAGCGTCATGATCGCCCAGCCTCATGCACCATGGCGAGCGCACGGACGGGCCGGGGAAGATGGCTGCGGATCCAGCACTCCACCACGGAGAGGAGGCGCAGCCACACCTCGGGAGGTCCCATCAGAGCACCGTCCCGCCGGCGGGGCAGCTCGGCCCTTGGCAGCCGTTGCAGCAGGGCCAGTTCGGAGGGGTTGAGCTGAATCGCAGCTCCTGGATGCCACGCGATGGCGAAGCCTTCGTCTGCGAGCAGACTGCAGCGCCACTCCCACTGGCCGATGGGCGGCAGCAGGGGGGCGCCGCTGCGGCAGCAGCTCTGCAGGGGAAGCCCGTAGCCGCCCAGGGCGAGCAGGTGCACGGCAGCCTGCACCGTGGTGGCCAGGGCGAGGCCGGGTTCCGGTGTGGGAGTCCGGCTGCAGATTTCCAGTCGCTCCAGATGCAGGAGCACGGTGTCGAGCAGGCCTGGGATCGGGTCATCGCCCGCCACCAGGGCGAGGCAGAGTTCCGCCAGGGCCTGGGCCCCGGCCAGGGTGTCGAGCCGTTGGCCAACGGCGTTGAAACTGTGCCGCACCCGCAGTTGCCGCAGGCGCGGTAAGCCACGCTGGCCCACCACCTGGAGCTCCAGCAGGGTGAGGGGAACGGCGGCGGCCAGGCTGCTGCGGGGTCGGCGTGCGCCGGGCACGGCCAGTCGGATCACTCCTGTCTCAGCGCTCAGCACCGTGAGCAAGCGGTCGTGCTCCCCGAGGGGGCCTGCCTTGAGGGCGAGCCCCTCGAGGCGCCGGTCAGTCCCCACGGGCGTCGCGCGACTGGGGGCGGCGCAGTTCCTGCAGCAGCGAGGGACCGCGGCTGGTGCCGATGGCCGTGGCGCCGGCCTCCACCAGGGCGATGCAGTGGTCGAGTCGATGCACCCCCCCCACGGCTTTGATGCCGCAGCGGCCGCGGCAGAGCGTGCGCAAGCGGCTGATCTGCTCTGGGGTGGCGGGTCCGCCGAAGCCGTGGCCGCTCTGCACGGCGGCAGCACCGGCATCGATCGCAGCCTCCACGGCCAGCTGCAGAGGGTCTCCTTCCCAGCGGCTCAGGTCGAGGATCACCGTGAGTGGCAGGCCGATGCCGGCAAGAGCGGCCAGTTCTTCGGCGAAACGGTTGGCGTCACCAGCGGCGAGTGCGGCCAGATCCGGTGCCACATCGAGAGCCTCGGCCCCGTGTTCCGCCGCCCATTCCGCTTCCGCCTGTTTCAGGCTGCTCGGCAGGGCCCCGAACGGGAAGGCGATCGAGGCGATCAGGCGTGTGGCACCGGGCGGCCCCAGCCGTTGCCGCACGGTCGGCAGATGGCGAAGGCTGGTGCAGAGGCCGCCGAGGCCGATCTGGCGGGCGGCATCACACCCCTCCAGGAGCTGATCCGGCATCAGGTGGGGATCGAGCAGGGCCTGGTGGATCAGGGGGGCCAGCTCCGGTAGCTCTCGCTGTCGTCCGGACGCTTGGGACATCAAGGCACTGGTGGTGTTCAGTTCCGAGCCTGAATCACGCCGTAACCGCCGTGGTTCCGGCGGTAGATCACCTGCAGGTCGCCCGTGCTGGCGTCACGAAACAGATAAAAGTCGTGATCGATCACGTCGAGTTGGTGCCGCGCTTCCTCCAGGCTCATCGGCGGCATGGCGAAATACTTGCGGCGCACGCCTGGATCAGGCAGCTGCACCTCCTTGCCATCAAGCAGGGACCCATCGATCGGAGCCGCGTCGGCGATCGCATCGGTCGGCGGTGTCTCGCTGGCTCGATGCCCGTTGCTGTGGTGATGATCGCTGTGGCGTTCCTTGAAGCGACGCAGCTGGCGGCTGAGCTTGCTCGCCACCAGATCAATGCTGGCGTAGAGGTTTTCACTGCGCTCCTGGGCCCGGATCACCGTGCCGTTCGCGAACACGGTGACTTCGGCGGTCTGTTGCGGCACCCGCGGGTTCCGGGCCACCGAGAGATGCACATCCGCTTCCTTCACCATGTCGTTGTAGT
>CALGVO010000208.1 GCA_937930135.1 uncultured Synechococcus sp.
GTCGGCGTTGCCGCGGCTTTTTCCGTGATGCTGCTGTTCTCTTCCAGCCAGCCGAGCAGCTTGTCGCGCAGGAGGTCGTCCACCACGGCATCGCGCAGGCGCTGGGGATCGATGTCGCGCTCGCCTGAGAGCTGGCGCTTCACCTCCTTGAGCTTCGCTTCGATCTCCTCCTCGTCCACCTTGAGGTTCTCGGCTTCGGCCAGGGCGCTGAGGGCGAGGCTGCGGCGCAGGCGTTCCTCCGCCTCAGGCCGGGACGACTGCATCAGGGAACGCACCAATTCTGGGGTGAACAGCGACTTCACGTCCATGCCCTGCTGGGCGAACTGGCCGGCGGTCTGTTCCACCAGGTTGCGCACCTCCTGTTGCACGAGGCTGGCGGGGAGTTCCACCTCCAGCTGCTCCACCAGGGCTGCCAGCAGGGCGTCATGACGATTGCTCTGCTGACGACGCTCGGCATCATCCTTGAGGCGCTGCTCCAGGTCCTGGCGCAGTTCCGCCATGGTGTCTTTGTCGCTGGCCTGCTTGGCGAAAGCGTCATCCAGCTCCGGCAACTCGCGGGTCTTGAGATCCTTGAGGTTGATCACGAAGCTGGCTTTGCGGCCACGCGCATCCTCCTTGGGGTAATCCTCAGGAAACTGACAATCCACGGTTTTCTCCTCACCGATCGCCATGCCGAGGATGCCCTCCACGAAGCCCGGGATCATCTGTCCGTCTTCCAGCTCCACATCCATGGAGTCGGCACTGCCCCCTTCGATCGCGGAGCCGTCGTCGCTGTAGGTGCCCTCGAAGCTCACCACCGCCACATCGCCGCTGGCGGCAGGGCGATCCTCCACCGGCACCAGGGTGGCCATCTGCTTGCGCGACTGCTCGAGCATGGCGTCCACCTGGGAGGGATCAAAGCTCACGCTCTCGGCTTCCGCCTTCAGCCCTTTGGTGGCTTTGAGCTTCGGAACCGGGGCCACATCGGTTTCGAGAGTCACGGTGAGGTCTTTGCCCGGATCAAAGGCCTCCAGCAGCGGTTCGAAACCACCGCTCAGATCCGGTTGCCCGAGGGCTTCGATGTTCTCCTGTTCGATCGCTTCGCGCCACACGGTGTCCACGATCGATTCCAGCGCCGTGGCCCGGATGCGCAGCGGTCCGATCTGTTGCAACAGCACGGCGCGAGGCACCTTGCCTTTGCGGAAACCGGGCAGATTGATCGTGCGACTCAGGCGTGCAATCGCCGCTTCGTAACTCTCCTTGCAACGGGCCGCCGGAACCGCCACTTCCACCGACAGGCGGCTGCCAGGGCAGGCGGTGGTTTTGACGGTCAGAGTGGCGGCGCTCATGCGTAAGGGCTCAGGCAGCCAATCACTGTATGGAAGCGCCAGCGCCGGACCCGCCACGTATTGTTAAAGAAGCGTTTTTCGGTCATCCGGCCCGTTGCTGCCGCCGGAATCCGAACCAGGTCCTGAGGCCTGCGTCCTGACTTCCGTTCCCCTTCCCCACCGCTTGCCATCTCTTTCATCGCTGTCTCGAGGCTCCCTGCCTGAACGCCCGCTCACCGTCGCCGTGCTGGGTGCCAGCGGCGCTGTGGGTCAAGAGCTGCTTCATCTGCTCGAGACGCGCGACTTTCCGGTTGGCGAGTTGAAACTGCTCGCCTCAGCGCGCTCCGCCGGCAGCATGCTGGCCTGGAAGGGCCGCGATCACCGCGTTGAGGAGGTGTCCAACGCTGCCTTCCAGGGGGTGGATCTGGTGCTCGCCTCCGCCGGTGGGTCGGTGTCGCGGCAGTGGCGGCAGGCGATCACGGAGGCCGGTGCTCTGCTGATCGACAACTCCAGCGCCTTCCGCATGGAGGAAGGCGTGCCGCTGGTGGTGCCAGAGGTGAATCCCCAGGCTGCCTTCTCCCATCAGGGAGTGATCGCCAATCCCAACTGCACCACGATCCTGCTCACCCTTGCCCTCGCTCCCCTGGCGGCGAAACGTCCGATGCGCCGGGTGCTGGTCAGCACCTATCAGTCGGCGAGTGGTGCCGGGGCCCGCGCCATGGAGGAACTGCGCCGGTTGAGCCAGGTGGTGCTGGATGGTGGTGAACCCACCAGTGAAGTGTTGCCCCATTCCCTCGCCTTCAATCTTTTTCTGCACAACTCGCCGCTGCAGCCGAATCTCTACTGCGAGGAGGAGATGAAGATGGTGAATGAAACGCGCAAAATCATGGGACTGCCCAATTTGCGCTTCAGTGCCACCTGTGTGCGTGTGCCGGTGTTGCGGGCCCATTCCGAGGCGGTGAATGTGGAATTTGAGCAGCCGTTTCCGGTGGAAGAGGCCCGTGCTCTGCTCGCGGCAGCTCCCGGTGTTGAGTTGATCGACAACGTCGAGGCCAACCGGTTCCCCATGCCCACCGATGTGACCGGTCGGGATCCTGTGGCGGTGGGTCGGATCCGGCAGGACATCAGTGATCCCCATGCCCTGGAGTTCTGGTTGTGTGGTGATCAGATCCGCAAGGGTGCCGCCCTCAACGCGATTCAGATCGCCGAACTCTTGCTTTCCTCGTCATGAGCCTCGCCGCTGCCCTTTCCCCCACGCCCTTCGGCCGTCTGCTCACGGCGATGGTGACCCCCTTTGATGCCGAGGGTCGGGTCGACCTGGCGCTCGCCGGCCGCCTCGCGCGGTATCTGGTGGAGGAGGGGTCGGATGGGCTGGTGGTCTGCGGCACCACCGGTGAATCGCCCACCCTGAGTTGGCAGGAACAGGTGCAGCTGCTGGAGGCGGTGCGCCAGGCGGTGGGTCCGGGCGTGAAGGTGCTGGCCGGCACCGGCAGCAACAGCACGGCCGAAGCCGTCGAGGCAACTCGGGAAGCGGCCGCGGCTGGTGCCGATGGGGCATTGGTGGTGGTGCCTTACTACAACAAGCCTCCGCAGGAAGGGCTGGAAGCGCATTTCCGTGCCGTTGCCAAGGCGGCACCCGAGCTGCCGTTGATGCTTTACAACATCCCCGGCCGCACCGGCTGCTCCATGGCGCCGGGCACCGTGGCCCGCTTGATCGATTGCGCCAATGTGGTGAGCTTCAAGGCCGCCAGCGGCAGCACCGATGAAGTGACGCAGCTGCGCCTGGTCTGCGGCGCCAGGTTGGCGGTGTACAGCGGCGATGACGCGCTCACCCTGCCGATGCTCGCCGTGGGCGCTGTGGGTGTGGTGAGTGTGGCCAGCCATCTGGTGGGTCGCCGCATTCGCGCCATGATCGAAGCCCAGCTCAGTGGTCGCAACGCCGAAGCGCTCGGACAGCACGAGCAGCTGTTGCCGCTCTTCCGAGCCCTCTTCGCCACCACCAATCCCATTCCCGTCAAAGCCGCCCTCGAGGCCAGCGGCTGGCCGGTCGGAGCCCCCCGTCTTCCCCTTGTTCCCCTCAGTGCCGCCATGCGCGATGACCTGAATCAGACCCTCTCTGCCCTGCGTCAGACCTGACGCCACGGCTGGCAGGCGATCACGCCTTTGTTGTTCATTCATCCAGAACCTTCACTCATGACCGCATCCATTTCCAATTCACGTCATGGCAACGCCACTGCCCAGGAGCCCTGTCTGCGCGTGATTCCTCTCGGGGGACTGCATGAGATCGGCAAGAACACCTGCGTGTTCGAGTACGGCGATGATCTGATGTTGGTGGATGCCGGCCTCGCTTTTCCCAGTGATGGCATGCACGGCGTCAATGTGGTGCTGCCGGACACGAGCTTTCTGCGACAGAACCAGAAGCGCATCCGCGGCATGATCGTGACCCACGGTCATGAAGATCACATCGGTGGCATCGCCCACCACCTCAAGCACTTCAACATTCCTGTGATCTACGGGCCCCGCCTGGCCCTGTCGATGCTCACCGGAAAGATGGATGAAGCGGGGGTGACCGATCGCACCACGCTGCAGACCGTCGGTCCCCGTGATGTGGTGCGGGTGGG
>CALGVO010000209.1 GCA_937930135.1 uncultured Synechococcus sp.
GTCAGCCACAGCGTTCCCGGCGACGGATCCGTCCGCTCCACACGATGGGGGCGGTGGGGCGACAGAACCAGCACATCCCCCACGCTGAGATCACACTCCTCCTCGGGCTCGCGCAAGCGGAGTCGGGCACTCCCCCGCAGCACCAGGAGCCATTCATGCTCGTCCTGGTCGTACCAGAAGCCATCGGGGCTCGAATGGTCGCAGGAGTGAATCAACTGCAGCCGCCACCCCTCTCCGCGTTGCAGATCGAGCACGGCTTCGGCACCGGCTGCGGGAACGGGGTGCGCCAGGAGGTTGTCCAATCGGCGCCCTGGGGGTTCAACCCTCTCACCCCAGCGGCGGCCGATCTCAAATCCCCAGTCGCGGGCTAACTGCACCACCTGATTGTGATCGGTGCAGGCCGCGAAGCGTTGACGCCGATCAGGCTGCGCCTCCAGGGACGCCACCAGGGCATTCAGCTGACCGACCTTGTCGAGAAATCGCTCCAGATCCGCTTCCGCCAAGGCCTGAGTCCTGCAATCTCGTGATCCTGGCAACAGACGGATCGCTGGCGTTGCCCTGAAAGTCACAGTGTCCTCACAGGATCACCATGACAACCTCCAGCAGATCTCTGACCATCGGTGAACTTGAGGCGGGATTCTCAAGCTATTGCCAGGCCCTGCGCCGCCTCGTGTCGGAGGGGAGAGATCTGGAGACGATCCAGCGCACCATCTGCTGGGACTACCTGGAGCGTTTGCACACCTGTCTGCCCCAGAGCTATCGCTCCCCCAAGGATCTGGTGCTGCGCTACCGGCGCTCCCAGTTCACCGCTGGCGCACAATGATGAATCCCCTTGGAATGGATTGACCTTGATGGCACGCATCAACCGGATCGGCGCTCTGATTCTTGCCGTCGCCATCTGGTTGCTGAGTCCTGCCCTGCAGGCCAGCGCTGCCGATGGTGAACAACTCTTCAACAATCACTGCGCCGGATGTCACCCCCATGGCGGCAACATTATCCGTCGTGGGCGCACGCTGAAACTCCGCGCCCTGGAGCAAAGGCAGCTGAACAATCCCGATGCGATTGCCCGCATCGCCCGGGAAGGGATCGGCCAGATGGGCGGCTATGCCGAGGTGCTGGGCCCCAATGGTGATCAACTCGTGGCCCAGTGGATCTGGGACCAGGCTCAGAAGGCCTGGGTCCAGGGATAAACCTCCAAAGCCGTCCAGATTCCCTCGCGCCAATACACATCCTCTTCCAGCAGGTTACGCACCTGCTCGGACGTTGGCGCTTCAAACACTCCGAACACGTGCGTGCTGCCCTCCGTGGGGCCCAGGGTGATCAACACCCCGTCATCTTTCAATGCCGCCAGCCTGGCCAGGTGTTCCTCACGAAATGGCGCACGCTTCTCCAGTGCGTTCTCGCAATACGTGCCCCAAAGAACAAATCGAGCCATCAGTGCAGTGCAATCCAGAGCCCACAGAATAAATCAGCAGGATTGGCACAACCTCAAGAGTGAACGCTATGTTTAGACCGTTGATTTCTTCACAAACGATCATGCTCACCGGGAGCGACCTTCTCAACAAAGTCAAAGAGCTCGGCGATGTCAGCAAGTCCGACCTTGTCCGCGCCTGTGGCTACGTTTCGGACAAAAAGGATGGTGGCGAGCGTCTCAACTTCACGGCGTTCTATGAGGCCCTGCTCGAAGCCAAGGGCGTCAACCTAGGCATCGGTGCTGGTGCCGGCGTGGGCAAAGGTGGCCGCAAGCTTTCTTACATCGCCACGGTTCAAGGCAATGGCAATCTCTTGATCGGCAAGGCCTACACCCAACTGCTCGACTTGAAGCCAGGCGATGAGTTTGAGATCAAACTGGGCCGCAAACAGATCCGCCTCGTGCCCGTTGGAGGCAGCGACGAAGACGACGAGTGATCCTCAACCGGCAGCGGTTCGCAGCTGCCGGCAGAACGCACCTGCCTCTGCGGCGGTGGTGCTTCGATCCACCGCCGCCATTCTTTTCACCAGCGCACTGCCAACAATCGCTCCGTCGGCGCCCCATTCACGCACCTGCCGCACCTGCTCAGGGCCGGAAATCCCAAACCCCACCGCCACAGGAATCGGACAACATGCCCTCAGGGACGTCACCAACGACGCCACCCGCTGTTCAAGATTGCTGCGTTCACCGGTCACACCAGTGACGCTCACCAGATAGGTGAAGCCGCGACTGGCTTCGGCGATACGGCGCATGCGTTCAGCCGGTGTGGTGGGTGCCACCAGCAACACCAGATCAAGTTGGTGCTGGGCCGCAAAAGGCGAGAGTCGTTCCGCTTCCTCCAAGGGCAGATCGGGAATCACCAAGCCAGCGGCCCCGGCGGCGGCGGCATCAGCAAAGAAGCGTTCAGCGCCGCGATTGAGCAACGGATTGCTGTAAGTGAACAGGATCACCGGAAGGGTCAGCTGGCCCCTCAGGCGCTGCAACATGTCCAGCACCCGATCGGTCGTGGTGCCTGCCGCCAGGGCCCGATGGGCCGATGCCTGGATCACGGGACCATCCGCCAGGGGATCGCTGTAAGGGATGCCGAGCTCCACCATGTCGGCACCGTTCTCCTGAAGACTGAGCAGCACCTCGGCGGTGACCTCAAGATCCGGGTCCCCAGCCATCAGAAACGGCATCAGGGCCATGCGCCCCTCGTGCTTCAGCGCCTGGAAGCGGGATGCGATC
Organism: uncultured Synechococcus sp.; assembly: GCA_937930135.1. Taxonomy (GTDB): domain Bacteria; phylum Cyanobacteriota; class Cyanobacteriia; order PCC-6307; family Cyanobiaceae; genus Synechococcus_C. The sequence continues at coordinate 2,699 of CALGVO010000209.1, forward strand.
GCAGATGGGGTCATGGTGGGGTGGATGGCGGGACGCCACGCCTGAAGCTCTGCGGGAGCCTACGGTTCAACGGGCATCCTCAGAACCTGCCGCGGATTCCGCCTCAAGCTGCGCCAACAAGGCCTGCTGCTCAGCTTCACTGAGGGCATCGAAACGCGCTTGAAGCTCCGCGTCGGTCACCTGGTCATAGGCCTGGCGGTAACGCCGACGCTGCTCCATGAAGGTCATGCGGCCGGTGACCACGCGCAGCAGATAGGAGCCAGTCCAGACGACCACCACCACAATCAGAACCGCCTCAGCAGCAATACCTGCCGAGGCCCCTTCAAAACCCACAGCGCTGAAGGCGCCATAGCCAAGGGCGCCCAGGCCGAGAACAAGGCCACCCAGCAACAGAACTTTGAAACGTGTCAACCGTTCAGACCTCGCCCTGTCCCTGCAGACGGAAATTCAGGAAAGGTGCAAACAGAATCATCCCCGGGAAGAACAGAAACACCAGTCCGTACACCACCAGACGCTCGAACTTGCCCATGCGGGTCCAGCGCCGCTGCATCCAGAACAACAGCCCCAGAGGCACCACGACGAGATACGCGCCAGCCAAGGCGGCATAGACCACAAGCACGGCCAGCCATTGAAAGTCGATCAGACTGGTGATTGCATCCACCACGGCACTGCCCTTCGCTGCTGCCGAAATCTAGGATGCCGATCAGGGCGCCGGCATGGGCACCTGCGGGGGCGTGGCGGAATCGGTAGACGCACGCGACTTAAAATCGCTTGGGATGCA
>CALGVO010000210.1 GCA_937930135.1 uncultured Synechococcus sp.
GAGCGCGATGCCTATCCCCTGCCTGAGGGGGTGGAGCGCTGGCAGGAGGTTCGACTACCCCCCTGGCAGGAGCGTTTGGGGTGGTGGGCGTTCCCCCTGCGCCTTCAGGCCCTGCGCCGCCAGTTGCGACAGGGCCACGTGGATCTCCTCGTTGGCGTCACCACGTTGCCGGCGGTGAAGCTGCTGCTGGCCAGCCGCGGCTTGGGCGTGCCCTGCGTGGTGTCGGAACGCAACTATCCCCCCGCGAAATTACCGCCCCGACCCTGGCGCGCCCTGCGCCGCCTCACCTATCCCTGGGCCGATCTGCATCTGGTGCAGACCAGCACGACCGGTGCCTGGCTGCGACGTCACTGCGGTGCCCGGCGCCAGTGCCTGTTGCCCAATCCCGTCACCTGGCCCCTGCCTGATCGTGAGCCGATCGAGCCTCCGGATCAGTGGTTGGATCCAGGAGCTCCGGTGCTGCTGGCGGCTGGCACCAAGGCGCATCAGAAAGGGTTTGATCGCTTGATCCCGATCTTTGTGGCCCTAGCCCGGCGTGATCCGCAGCTGCGGCTGGTGCTGCTCGGCCTCAGTGCTGAGCCCTACCACGGCCGGGATCAGCAGGCCTGGTTGCGTCAGCGCCTGGACAGCCTGGACTCAACGCTGCAGTCGCGATTGGTGATGCCTGGTGCGGTCGGCAACATGGCGGCCTGGTATGCGCGCGCCAGCCTGTTTGTGCTGCCCTCTCGTTATGAGGGCTTTCCCAACGTGCTGCTGGAGGCGATGGCGGCAGGCTGTGCCTGTGTGGCCAGCGACTGCGCTACTGGACCGCGGGATCTGATCACCGATCACGTCAATGGTCTGTTGCTCCCTCCCCAGGCCAGCACGGAGCAATGGGTCTCGGTGCTGGCGGCGTTGCTCGAGGATCATCCCCGTCGCCGCCGTCTGGGGATGGCGGCCCAGGCGGTACGCCGGCGTTTCGATTCCGAGCGGCTCCGTTGTGATTTTCTGGAGGCTCTGAGCCGGATCCACGATGGATGACCTTTGGATCGTGCTCCCTCACCTCGGAGCCGGTGGCGCTCAGAAAGTCGCTCTGCTGGCGGCCGACCATTTCGCTGCTCAGGGTCTGCGGGTTCGGGTGCTCACACTGATCCATGGCCATCCTGTGATGCACAGGATTCCTGAGGGTGTGCGCCATCAGGAGCTGGGCCCGGATGCCAATGCCCTTCATCCCTGGCTCAGAGATGGCTGGAACCGCAGTCTGCTGGCACGGGGACGTCGTTACTTGATTGCCCAGGTGGTGAAGGCTTACCGCCTGCTGATTCGCGCCCAGCTGCTGCTGTTTCGCTCCTGGCTTGAGCCACGCATCACACCAGGGGCTTCCGGACTCGCCTGGAGTCTGTTCACGCGGGGTGCGGCCAGCCTTGGGGGAGAGCGGCTCCGTCACCTCCGCAGCCTGATGGAGCAGGAGCGCCCCAGGCGGGTGCTGGCCCTGTTGACGCGCACCAACATCCTCTGTTGCCTGGCTGCCTGGGATCTGCCCATCCATCTGGTGGTGTCGGAACGCAACGATCCTGCGCTGCAGCGGCTCGATCGCAGCTGGTCGCTGTTGCGGCAACTGTCGTATCGACGAGCCGATGTGGTCACCGCCAATACCGAGGGTGTGCTCGGGGCCCTGCAGCGGATGGGCTGTTGGCAACGCCTGGAGCTGTTGCCCAATCCCTTACCCGCCGGGGTGCAGGTTCCGACGGATCAAGTGCAGTCCCGGCAGCTGGAGGTGTTGGCCCTCGCCCGGTTGCAGCCCCAGAAAGGTCTGGATCTGCTGATTCGCGCCTTCGCCGCCCTCCCGGCGCAGTGCCGTGAAGGTTGGCGGCTGACGCTTGTGGGGGAGGGGCCGGAGCGGGCCAATCTGGAGGCGTTGCGCCAAGACCTGGCGATGGAGTCCTGGGTGCAGTTGGAGGGCTTCCGCTCCGATCCCCGTGGCTACCTGCAGCGTGCCTCCATCTTTGCCCTGCCGTCTCGCTTTGAAGGGATGCCCAACGCCCTGCTGGAGGCGATGGCCGCCGGCCTGCCGTCGGTGGTGAGTGATGCCTCGCCAGGCCCGTTGGAGATGGTGCGGGATGGTATCGAGGGTCTGGTGGTGCCCTCGGAGGATGTGCCGGCTTTGGCCCGGGCGCTCGAGCGTTTGATGGCGGATCCGGATCTGCGCCTGCGCTGCGGATCCGCCGCCCGGCACACCCTGCAAAGCCTCGACTGGGCAGTGCTGGAACCTCGCTGGCGCTCGGTTTTAGCGCTCCCAGAACCGGCATGAGCAGCGAGGCGCGCCGCAGTCTTCTTGTGTTAGCCCCCAGTCGCCGGGCCACCAGCGAGACCTTCATCAGGGCCAATCTGGCTGGATTGCCGTTTCGCTGCCGGGCCTATGTCGGTGATGAGTGGCCCCTGAATCAGCCCGATCAGATGCTCTACGCCAGCGCGATTGTGCTGAGCAAAGTATTCACTCGGTTGCGCTGGTTGCGCTTGGCGTCGTTGCCGGCATCGGTGGTGGCCTGGTGGCTGATCCGACGCTATCGCCCCGACGGGGTGCTGGTGGAGTTCGGATTCGAAGCCGTGCGGGTGATGGAGGCCTGCGCCTGGAGCGGCGTGCCGCTGGTCGTGCATTTTCGCGGCTCCGATGCGTCGGCGAACGACCGGCTGGGTCTGCTGCGAGCGCGTTACCGCCGTTTGCTGCGCCTGGCCGCTGGGGTGATTGTGAAGTCCCGGCCGATGGCGGCCACGCTCTTGGCGCTAGGCGCGTCGGAGCAGCGTCTCTTGATCAGCCCTTCGGGCGCCAATGCGCGCCTGTTTCATGGCAGCAATCCCGCCGAAGCCCCACCGGTGTTGCTGGCGGTGGGACGGTTTGTGGCCAAGAAGGGCCCCCTGCACACGATTCGCGCCTTTGCCCTCCTCCAGGCAGATGCCGCCACTGCGGTTCCTGGTGCCGAGCTCTGGATGGTGGGGGATGGTCCGCTCCTGGCGCCGGCAAAAGCGCTGGTGGCACAACTGGCGCTGCAGGCCAGTGTGCGGTGTCTCGGTGCCCGGGAGCAGGCGGAGGTGGCGGTGCTGATGCGTCAGGTGCGGGCCTTTGTGCAGCACTCGCTGGTGGCAGCCGATGGCGACAGCGAGGGCAGTCCGGTGGCGGTGATGGAAGCCCAGCTCAGTGGCCTCCCGGTGGTGGCCACCCGCCACGCCGGCATTCCCGAGGTGGTGATCGATGGCCGCAGCGGTTTGTTGGTGGCCGAAGGCGATGAGAAGGGAATGGCGGCAGCGATGGGTCGGCTGCTGCGGGATCCCCAGCTCGCTGCGGATCTGGGAGACTGCGGTCGCCTGAGGGTCGAGGCAGGATTCACGGTGGACCATCACCTGCA
>CALGVO010000211.1 GCA_937930135.1 uncultured Synechococcus sp.
GGGTCGTGGTTGTAGTAGCCGCTGGCGTGGCTGTGGGGGGCGATGTGCACGTTGTGCAGCTGCAGTTCGCCGTTGCGGATCAGGCAGAAGCCATCGCGCAGGTTGGCCTGGCCGGCCCGGATCGATTTCACTTCCGTGCCCACCAGCTCGATGCCGGTTTCCAGCGTTTCAAGGATCTCGTATTGATGACGCGCCAGGCGGTTGTCCGCCAGCAGACGGTTGGCCGCTGCCCGGGCTGCAGCGCTTTTCTTCCCTCCCCCCTTGGCCATCGCCGTTACCCTTCCTCCATGGCGATCGTCTCATCCGGTGCCGGCCGGTCCCCTCTGCTGGATCCCACCTCCGCTCCGGAGCGGCAGGAACAGCCGCTGCTGGCAGCGAACCGGGATGAGGGCCTCAGGCCTCGTCGTCTCCACGATTACATCGGCCAGCCCGAGCTGAAGCAGGTGTTGGCGATCGCGGTGCAGGCGGCCCTCGGCCGCGGCGAGGCCCTGGATCATGTGCTGCTTTACGGCCCACCGGGCCTGGGTAAAACCACCATGGCTCTGGTGCTTGCCGAGGAGCTCGGGGTGAGCTGCCGGATCACCAGTGCTCCCGCCCTCGAACGCCCCCGCGACATCGTCGGGCTGTTGGTGAACCTGCAGCCGAATGAGTTGTTGTTCATCGATGAGATTCACCGTCTCACCCGGGTGGCGGAGGAGCTGCTCTATCCGGCGATGGAGGATCGCCGTCTGGATCTCACCGTGGGTAAGGGCAGCACGGCCCGCACCCGCACCCTGGAGCTGCCACCATTCACGCTGGTGGGGGCCACCACCAGGGCCGGGGCGCTCAGCTCACCGTTGCGCGATCGCTTTGGCCTGATTCAACGGCTGGAGTTTTATGGCCAGGAGGATCTGGAGGCGATTGTGGAGCGGGCGGCGGGTCTGCTGGGTCTCCGCCTCACGCCGCAGGCCTGCGCTGAAATCGCCGGCCGCTGCCGGGGCACACCGCGGATTGCCAACCGTCTGTTGCGCCGGGTGCGGGATGTGGCCTGCGTGCGGGATGTGGAAGGAGCGATTGACGCGGCGCTGGTGGATGACGCGCTCCGCCTGCATCGCGTTGATGGCCGCGGCCTCGATGCCAGTGATCGCCGCCTGTTGGAGCTGCTGCTGCAGGGCCATGGCGGTGGGCCGGTGGGGCTCGACACCCTGGCGGCTGCCCTCGGTGAGGATCCCACCACCCTGGAAGCGGTGGTGGAGCCCTATCTGCTCCAGCTCGGTTTTCTGCAACGGACCCCCCGGGGCCGGGTGGTGACGGCGGCAGGACGCGATCATCTGGGCTGGCCGGCCGAGGGGATCGACGCCGCATGATGCGTCGTTGTCTGCTGCTTCTGTTCACGCTGCTGCTGCTGGCCCAGCCGGCGTCAGCGCTGAGCGACGCGGTGCCAGACGATCAGGCTCTGTTCGAGCAGGCCCTGGCGGCGAGTCGGCAGGGGGAGGCGGCTGAGGCCCTGCCCCTCTGGGATGCCTTCCTGGCGCGTCATCCCGAGGATGCGGCGGCCTGGAGCAACCGCGGCAATGTGCGCCTGGTGCTTGGCGATCCGGAGGGGGCGATCGCCGATCAGAGCGAGGCGATCGCCTTGGCGCCGGACGCCATCGACCCCCATCTCAATCGGGGCACCGCCGAAGAAGCCCTGCAGCGCTGGCCTGAGGCCGCCGCCGATTACGACTGGATCCTGGCGCGTGAGCCTGCCGAGGCCTCGGCCCTCTACAACCTCGGCAATGTGCGTGGTTCTCAGAACGACTGGACGGCTGCCGCCGATCTCTATGGCCAGGCGGCGCTGGCTCGACCTGGATTCGCCAT
>CALGVO010000212.1 GCA_937930135.1 uncultured Synechococcus sp.
ATGCCTCCCTCGCAGATCAACGCCACCGACGCCGGCAGCTGCTGCCGCAGGGGTTGCAGCAGATCAAAGGCCGGTGGCCTGTCTCCGGATGTGGCTTCTGTGTAGCCGTAGAGGGTGGTGCCGACCCAGGCGCAACCGAGCGCTGCCGCCCGCAACCCGTTGGCCACACTGTCGATGTCGGCCATCAGTGGAGCACCGAGCTCCTCCCCGGCACGGCTCACCAACTCCTCAAGAGACTCGCCATCCGGTCGTGCACGCTCGGTGGCATCGATCGCCACCACATCGGCTCCTGCGGCCCACACGGCGCGAATCTCCTGCCAACGCGGCGTGATGTACACACTGCTGCCGGGGAAGGATCGCTTCCACAAACCGATGATCAACGCCTCCGGGCAACGACGACGCACCGCGCCGATATGTTCCGGGCTCTCCAGGCGCACGCCCACCGCACCATTGCGCAGACTCGCTTCCGCCATCGCCGCGATCACCTCCGGATGGCGCATCGGCGAGCCTTCCGGAGCCTGCACCGACACGATCAGCCCACCGCGCAAAGCCTCCAGATCAAGGCGCTCCATCGATCAGGAGGCCTGAGGGAACGCGACGGTGTCGTCCGGAAGCCAGCGGCGCAGGCGGTGGAGACGGGGCGCCGGTGGGGGCGGCAGTTCGCTGTCCTGGTCCTGGCTGCGCCGGTCGAGCGTGGGGATCTCCGCTTCCGTTACGGAAGGCACCCGATCCTCTCGCTGGTCGATCGACCCATCGGGCAGCGAATCAACGCCATAGCGATGCACCCACTGCAATTCCAACAGGGCCGCAGCCCGGTGGTCACCGCGATCCCGGCACGAGGCGAGCAGGCGCTTGAGGGTGTCCTGACGCTGATGGGGTTGGCGAAACGGAGAATCGAGCACGGAATCAGGCGAGCTTGCGGTTCAGGAGGGGGCGGATCAGCAGGAACAGCCCCAGGGTGAGGCCAGCGAGGACCAGCAGACAGGTGGTGCCACTGACGGGCCCATAGGGCGCCTCAAGCAACACATTGGACAGGTCGAGGGGACCGGCGTACGCGGCCCGAATCGGTTCAATCGCGAAGGTAAGCGGATTCAGGGCAGCAAGCCAGCCCATCCAGGTGGGCATGAAGGACAGTGGCGCCAGAGCAGTGCTCGCAAACAGCAGCGGCAGATTGGCCACGAAGATCACCGCGATCAACTCGATATGCCCCGGCAGGGCGAACGCGAGGCCCAGACTCAGAGCGGTGACCGCAAACACCAGCATCAAGAGCGTGAGCATCACCAGCCCCAGGCCAGCCAGACCGGGCCAGCCATAGCCGAGGAAGGCAGCCATCAACATGATCGCCAGGCTCTGCACCAGGCTGAGGGTGGTGATGTAGAGCACCGAGGCCAGCACAATCGAACTGCGGCTGCGCAGGGGAGCGACGAGCAGACGGTTGAGAAACCCGAATTCACGGTCAAACATCACCGGCAAACCGGCATTGAGGGCGCCGCTGAAGGCGGTGAACACGATCACGCCAGCCCCAAGAAAACGTCCATAACTCATGCCGCCGGGAAGCAACCCTTCCGGCGCACGCGAAAACAGAGCCCCGAACAACACCAACCAGATCAGTGGCTGCAGGATCCCAGCCACCAGAGTGGAGGGTCTGCGCTGCAACTGCAGAAATAGGCGCCGGGTGAGGGCCACTGTTTCCTGTGTCAGTTCAGAGAGAGCGGAAGGATCAGACGCAGTCATCGAAACAAGGGGAGAGGTTCGAAGTGGGAGGAAACACAGCAACCTGGGCTGTCAACGCATGGCCTGCTTGCGCTCCAGCTTTGGATCACGCTGACCGGCCACAGCCAGTTCCGCATCCATCAAGGTGCGGCCGGTGGCCTGCAGATACACATCATCGAGGCTCGGGCGGCTCTGGGCCAGGGCGAACACGGGGAGCCCGGCGGCATCGAGCTCGGCACGCAGGCGAGGCAACACCTCCTCGCCATCCACCACCAGATTGAGCGAATACCCCTGGGAGCGATTGACCACGATCCGACGCACCCCGTCCAGAGGTTCCAATAGGGCACAGAGGTGATTCGCCTCCGATGGATCACTGAATTCCCTGACGCGCAGGGTAACCCGATCCCCCCCCAGCTCCTGCTTCAGGGCCTCAGGCGAACCCTCCGCGATCACCCGCCCTGCATCGATGATCGCCATCTGATCGGCGAGCGCCTCCACCTCCTCGAGGTAATGACTGCTGAGCAGCACGCTGGTGCCCTGATCCCGCAGGTCCCGCAGCACCTGCCAGATCGCGGCCCGACTCTCGATATCCAGACCCACCGTGGGTTCATCGAGCACCAGCACCCGGGGGCGATGGAGGAGGCCGGAGGCCAGGTCGAGGCGACGGCGCATCCCGCCGGAGTAAGTCCCGCAGCGCCGGTCGACCCATGCCTCCATGCCCAGACCACTCACCAGCTCGTCAATGCGCCTGTCCCGTTCCCGCCTTGGCAGGTGGTAGAGATCGCCCTGCAGCTGAAGCAATTCGCGGCCGGTGAGAATCTTGTCGATCGCCACCTCCTGAGCGACGTAACCGAGGAGACGACGCACAGCGCGTGGATCCTTCAACGCATCAACACCCGCGACCCGCACGCTGCCGCGATCAGGGGCAAGCAGGGTGGCAATGATGCGCAGGGTGGTGGTTTTACCGGCACCGTTCGGTCCAAGCAAGCCATACAACGCCCCCTCTGGAACCGAGAGGGAGAGACCGTCGAGGGCCTTCACCTCGCCATAGGCCTTCTCCAGATGAATCAGCTCCAAGACAGGCATCGAGCCGTTGCTGCAAGAATCTCGACGGAATCTAGGCAGCTGGCCCGAGGCCGCCGCCCAGCATGGCTTCCAGCACACTGCGCACCTGCAGATCGAAGGTGGCCGCACCCGACCAACGGCTGAACACCAGCAGCAGACAGATGCCGAAGAGGTAAAGAATCGACCAACGGAAGAGGCCTTTGGCCCGATCCAGACTGTCGGGAGTGGAGGCAAGATTGCCGACCATCTGCAGCAATCGAGCGTTGAAGGGAAGCAGCAACAGGCCGTAAAGGAGACCGCCCTCAGGAAGGGCAAGCACACCAAAACCGCTCAGCACCACCGTGGCCCAGCCGTAGCGGCGGATGGCCCGGGCGGTGACGGTCGACCCTTTGACCACTGGAAGCATGGGGATCCCCACCGCTCGATAGTCCTCACGAAGCAGGAGGGCAAGGGCCCAGAAGTGGGCCGGCGTCCACACCATCACCAGACCGAACAGCCACCAGCTCCCCAGGCCGACGTGGCCGGTGGCAGCCGCTGCCCCCACCAGGGGTGGGATGGCGCCTGCCACACCGCCGATCACGATGTTCTGAGGCGTCCTCGGCTTGAGCAACGCGGTGTAGAGCAACACGTAGCTGCAAAGCCCGAGCAGCGAGAGACCAGCGGCCAGACAGTTGACACCACTCACCAGCAACACGGCTGCTGCAAGTGTGCAGGAGACCGCACCGGTGAACGCGGCCGCCGGCGACAAGCGACCCGAAGGCAGGGCCCGGCCGCTGGTGCGCTGCATGCGGCCATCCAGGTCTTGCTCCCAGAGGCAGTTGAGCACACCCGCCGCTGCTGCCGCCAGGGCACCACCACCAAGGGTGCAGGCCAGGCGAGGCGATGAGAGCGGCCAGCCTTCCGTGAGAGCCATCCCTCCCAGGGTGGTGGCAAGCAGCAGGGGAATCAGCCGCGGTTTGGCCACCTCCAGCCAGGCGGGCAACTTGATCCGGCGCCGGGACGGCACCACCTGCTCACGGCTGATCGCCACGGCAGAGGTCTGAACGGAACTAGCCATGCGCAGGCTCCAGAGAAGAGGACTCAACAACGACTGGCAGCGGTTGCTGCGACGCCGCCTCGGGGCGACGACACAACAGGGCCGCCAGCAGGGCCACCAGAAGAGAAGCGATCAACTGATGGGCCACGGTGACCGCGGGCTGACTCAGACCCAGGCGCAACGTGAGAACCCCCAGCGCGATCTGGGCCCCCACCAGACCAGTGGCGAGAAGCAGCAGGGGCCATTGACGACGGGCCCAACCGCCGGCGAGGAGAGAGACGGTCGTGAGAAGCAGCACGCTCAGGGCCGCCGGAGTGGCGAAACTCCGATGCCAATGAAGCCATTGGCAGGACTGGCCTGCCTCAAGACAGCGCTGCGCCGCCCAGGAGGTGGCCATGCGAGCACCGAGCAGGCACTGGCCCATCACCGCAGCGAGGCTGATCGCCGCAAGCGCTCGCCACCAGAGCGGCGCCGGAGCGGCACTGCTGTCGGCGGGAGACAGAAGCAGCTGACTGCACCCACTGACGATGGCCACCAGAGTGAGTGCCAGAAGCAGATGGGCGGTGACCACCCCCGAGGGCAGGAGCTGCAGAACCGTGAGAGCCCCCAGACCGCCCTGGGCGGCAACGAGGACAAACAGAAGGCCGCTGATCGGAAGCAGCCAGCGGGGCAACTGGGCCCGCCACCAGGCGGCGGCAGCGAGCTGAACCACCAGCGCAATGCCGATCACAAAGGCATCGAGGCGATGAAACCACTCCAGAAACACCTGAACGTTCATCTGACGGCCCGGCAGGAAGCTGCCGTAACAGAGCGGCCAATCGGGACAGGCCAGGCCGGCCTCCATGACCCGGGTCGCTCCACCGATCACCACTAGGGCCACAAGCGCCACCACCAGATGAGTGCTCAGAAGAGCGAGGCGGTGACGAATGGGACCTAAGGGTGTGCTGACCAAACCATCACGTTGCCTCTAGGCAACAGGAACGTGTTCGGAACGTAGCGATTGGATTCCGGCGCGCACGTTCTGTGGCCAACTGCAACACCAACGTGCGCACCAACATCTCGCTTCCCTGACAGGCCACCGCAACACTTGGCATCCATGCACACCAAAACCAGGGAGCTGGAGTAATGACGCGCCACCAAGCAGAGGATTTTCCACCCCTCTTAAGAATCAGAACGTGGTGAGGGCATCGCCTCCTCCATAGCCTGAAACCATTCACGGAATGCGCCGTGCCGATCCCTCCATCGATCATCACACTGGTGCTGGGAATGGTCCTGGTTCTGGGAGGGCTGTGGATTGGCCAGAACGTCAATCTTCTGCCTGTTGATGCCAGCGCCAACGCGCCGATTTACGACGAACTCTTTCGGGTTCTCTTCAGCATTGGCGCGATTCTGTTCCTTGGCATCCTCGGCCTTGTGATCTTCAGCCTGATCCGCTTCCGCCGCCGCGAAGGGCAACTGGCCGATGGCCTGGCGATCGAAGGCAACCTCCCCCTGGAAGTTCTCTGGACAGCGGTCCCCGCGATCGTCGTGTTGTTCATCGGCTTGTTCAGCTACGACATCTATGAGCGCATGGGAGGGATGGCCCCCCTGGGACATGACGCCATGACCCAGACCAGTGCCAGTGCTTCCAGCAGCGTTCAGAGAGTGTGGGGAGGGATCGGCACACCAGCTCTCAGCACCACAACGGAGGCGGCCCTGGCGCCCCCCTTACCGGTGGAAGTGACGGCCATGCAATTCGCTTTCCTGTTTCGCTATCCCCAGGGCGATTTCATCTCCGGTGAATTGCATGTGCCGGTCGGTCAACCCGTGACGCTGGCCATGGAAGCCAAGGACGTGATTCACGCCTTCTGGGTTCCTGAATTCCGCTTGAAACAGGATGTGATCCCCGGCCAGCCAACCGTTCTCAACTTCACGCCCACACGCGCCGGTCGTTATCCGATTGTGTGCGCTGAACTTTGTGGCCCATATCACGGCGGCATGCGCTCCACCGTGGTGGTCGAAGACCAGCAGGCCTTCGACGCCTGGTTTGCCCAGAACGACAAGCTTTCCGCCACCAGCACATGACCGCCACTCTGACACCTCAGGCCGAATCATCCCGGCCACCCTCCCTGCAACCACACGGCTGGCTGCGCTATCTGAGCTTCAGCGTCGATCACAAAGTGATCGGGTTGCAATATCTGGTGTGCGGCTTTGCGTTTTACCTCATCGGCGGCGCCTTGGCTGGAGCCATCCGCACGGAACTGGCTAGCCCCCTCTCCGATTTCATGCCACGAGAGGTCTACAACCAGGTGCTGACGCTGCACGGAACGGTGATGATCTTTCTCTGGATTGTCCCTGTCGTGAATGGAGCCTTCGGCAATTATCTGATTCCTTTTTACGTCGGCGCCAGAGACATGGCCTTTCCCCGCCTCAACGCGGTGGCCTTCTGGTTGATTCCGCCTGCGGGCCTGCTGCTGATCAGCAGTTATTTCATCACAGGTGCTGCCCAGTCCGGCTGGACAGCCTATCCGCCGCTCAGCCTCACGACCCCAGCCATCGGCCAGATCATTTGGATCCTGAGTGTGCTTCTGCTGGGTGGAAGCTCCATTTTCGGCGGCATCAATTTCATTGCCACCATTCTCAAACTGAGGCGGCCTGGGCTGAAGCTGATGCAACTGCCAATGTATTGCTGGGCCATGCTCGGCACCAGCATCCTGGTGGTTCTATCCACGCCGGTTCTCGCCGGAACCCTGATCTTGCTCAGCTTCGACATCGTGGCTCACACCGGCTTTTTCAACCCCGGGATGGGCGGCAATGTGGTGGTCTATCAGCATCTGTTCTGGTTCTATTCCCATCCCGCCGTGTACATCATGGTGCTGCCGGCCTTCGGCTTGGTGAGTGAAATCCTGCCGGTGCACTGCCGCAAACCCCTCTTCGGGTACGCCACGATGGTTGTCTCGATCATGGCGATTGTGGTGCTGGGTCTTGTGGTTTGGGCCCACCACATGTTCACCAGTGGAACACCACCCTGGATGCGCCTGTTCTTCACCATTGCCACAGCTTTTATCGCTGTGCCCACAGGAATCAAGTTCTTCAACTGGCTGGCGACGCTCTGGGGAGGCCGGATTTCGCTGAACAGTGCCGTGCTCTTCTCCTGCGGCTTCATCGTCAACTTCGTGCTGGGAGGCATCACTGGCGTGGCCCTGGCCCAGGTGCCCTTCGACGTGCATGTGCACGACACCTATTTTGTCGTTGCACATTTCCACTACATCGTCTATGGCGGATCGGTTTTTGTGATCTTTGCCTCGATCTATCACTGGTACCCCAAGGTGACCGGCCGCATGCTCAACGAGCCGCTGGGACGCCTTCACTTTCTGATCACCTTCATCGGCTTCAATCTCTGCTTTGCGCCCCAGCATTGGCTTGGTCTCAACGGCATGCCCCGCCGTGTCGCCGAATACGACCCCCAATTCGCTTTCATCAACCAACTCAGCAGCGTCGGCGCCCTGTTGATGGCGATCAGCACCCTGCCCTTTCTTTGGAACGTGATCGCCAGCGCGTTCCAAGGTGAGATCGCCGGCGATAACCCCTGGCGGGCCCTCACGCCCGAGTGGCTCACCAGTTCGCCACCACCGGTGGAGAACTGGCGGGGAGAGGCCCCCTTGGTGACCGAGCCCTATGGCTATGGCGTCGCCGCCGATGAACTCGACCTGAAGGCCGCCAGCGGCCGTGACCTCTGGAGCAGCGGACGATGACCACCCTCAATCCATCCCAGGCTCCGCTCGAGCAGGCCGGGGCCAGCGCTGAGCACCACGCCGACCATCGGATCTTCGGTTTGGCGACGTTTCTGGTGGCCGATGCGATGACCTTCGCCGGTTTCTTTGCCGCCTACCTCACGTTCAAAGCCGTCAATCCTCTCCAACCCGGGGCGATCTACGAATTGGAGCTGCCCCTGCCGATCCTCAACACCGTGCTCCTGCTCGTGAGCAGCTTCACATTTCATCGGGCCGGCGTGAACCTGCGACGGGGCATGAATCAACGCTGCCGCCAGTGGCTGCTGCTCTCGGCCGTGCTCGGCCTCGCCTTCCTGGCCAGCCAGATGGTGGAGTACTTCACCCTCCCCTTCGGACTGACCGACAACCTCTACGCGAGCACCTTCTACGCCCTCACCGGCTTCCACGGCCTACACGTGACCCTCGGTGCCCTGATGATCCTGATCGTGTGGTGGCAATGCCGCACGCCCGGGGGCCGGATCACAGCCGACAACCACTTTCCGCTTGAAGCGGCAGAGCTCTACTGGCACTTCGTTGATGGGATCTGGGTGATTCTCTTTGTGATCCTCTACCTGATCTGAACACCAGCAGGGCAAAGTCGCAGGATCGCTTGCCTGGCTTGCGATCGAGGTTCAGAATTCTTGCAACATTCACCGTAGAGATGCTGGTCGGCAAGGAGCTTCTCGACAAGGCGCGCGCACTCAGCAATCGCCCTGAGGATGAGATCGCCAGAGGATGCGGCTACGTCGGTCCCAGCGGCCGCCTGCTGCGCAAGAGCTTTTACCGGGCCCTTGTGGAAGCGAAGGGATACAAGCTGCCAACCTCCGGCGCTGGCGCAGGTGGTGGCACCCGGGGCCGTCAGGCTGAATTCCGCACCCGTGTGCATGGCAACGGCAATCTGCTCATCGGCCATGCCTACACGCGGCG
>CALGVO010000213.1 GCA_937930135.1 uncultured Synechococcus sp.
AACTCGGCGGTGAACTCGATGATCTGCTGTTGCCCTGGCGGATCGATCTGCAACTGCTGCATTTGATTGATCATCCCCCGCTGCTCGATCACCTTCAGCGGGTCGGCCGCGTGATCTGGCAGCGGCAGGGTTGACCCCCCAGAGAACCCCTCAGTCGATGTCGCCGTATTCCTCTAACAAGGCGATCATGTCGCGGGCTCGTCGGATGTGGGTGGCGTTGGGTTCGAGTTGGACTTGGAGTTGGAGACAATCGCATCGAGCCTGACGTCGAGCGCGGCGAGCCGTTCGTCGAGCTTCCTCAATCGCTCGTCTTCTCTCCGCATCCGTTCGTCCTCTTTCTTCATCAGCTCGTCTTCTTTCCTCATCTGCAGCAGCCTCTGCTCGATCGCGTATCGCTGCACTCTCAAGTCGACGACCGGTCGCCAGTTGAGCTTCTGCAACAGCCGTCGCCAGGGCGGCAGCGATGCAAGGAACTCCTGCTTGCTGCGGTAAATCGATGGCAAGGGCTCGAAAGAGTTCGACATGGTCGTAACTGGTGAACAACGTGATCAGGGCCAGCAGCACGGCGGCGATCACCGTGACCCATCCCTGTCGATCCAGTTCCATCACCGTAGCCAGCCCATTGCCACCCACCAGCCTCCGCAGTGGAGGCGGTGCCTGGCATCCGTGGCATCACGGTTGTTCTGGGCTGACGCGATAGCGCGGGCGCACCGCTTGCAGCAGCGGCAACACCAGCAGACACACCAGCGCCATCAGCAGCCATAGCAGCAGACCGTGGCCCTGGTGGTCGAGGAGGGCACCAGCGAGTAGCGGTGCGCCCGTGGCACTGATGGCGAAGCACTGGGAGAACAGGGCCATCGCCAGGCCCCGATGTTGCAGGGGCGTTTCTTCCACCATCGCCTCCGCCGCTGTGGGCAGAAACGCGGCTTCGGCGAAGGCCATCGGCAGCACCGCCAGCACAATCAAGCCAACGCCGCCAGTCCAGAGAGCGGAGCCGGCTAGCAGCACACAGCCGCCGCTGAAACTCACCAGCCCCACCCCCAGCCCAAAGCGAAGACTGTGTTGGGCGACCCAGTTGCCCACAGGCCACTGCAGCAGCACCAGCAACCCCAGCTGCAGCGCAATCAGCCCCCCACTCCAGGCTTCGCTGAGCGCTGGCCGGTCCAGACCGCCGCGCACCAGATCAAGGGGGAGGGCGCTCTGCAGCAGGGCAATCATGCCGGTGGCCACGATGCTCACCGCCAGCACGGGCATCAGGGGCAGCAGCCAGCTGCCGTGGCCGCTTGTCCCGTCCTGGGCAGTCAGGGCACCCTGGCCTGGATGCAGCAGCGCCTCCCGGCCATCCGGCAGGGGTCGCCAGATCAGCATCAGCAGCATGCTCAGCACGGCCGTGGCCTCCACCAGAAACACGCCGCGGATCAGGCTCAGGCCAGCGAGCACCGCACCGATCAGAGCGCCCATCGCGACGCCGAGGGCATCGGCGCTGCGCGCCAGGGCGTAGCCGCGGCTGGAGGGAAAGGAGCCGGTGCTCAGCGGCACGGCCAGTTCAATCGCCGGGAAGTACAGGCCAGCGGCGATGCCGATCAACAGCTGGCCGATCACATAGCCCTGGAAGCTCTGGGCCTGCAGCAGCACCAGATCAGCCGCCAGGGCCAGCAGCGCCGCCGCCCGCACGGGCCAGGAGCAGCGGAGGCCCCGATCGAGCAGGAGTCCGCAGAGCAAGCGCGCCACCGTGCCGATCAGGGCTGATGCCGCCAATCCCTGCCCCACCTGACTGGCGGACAGGTTCACCTGGTGAAAAATGATCGGGGTCATGTAGATCACCCCACCGGCTCCGAGCGAAGCAAGCCAGCGGATCACGGCCAACTCCTGCAGGGCTGCGGGAAACTGGTGCCACCAGTGGAGTGGTCTGGGCCTTGCGACGACAACGCTCAACAGGACGGTCCCCGTCGTGGCGGGTGGGAATGGGTCTGGCGGCCAGTCTGCTGGTCGCTGCCAGCCCAGTGCGGCCGCTGCGGGCGGCCGAACAGCTGCAGGTGCAGCTCGATGGCATGGTCATCTCTCTGCAGATCCATGATCTGGTGGCCTGGGGACGCTCCGGCGGCGTCAGCAATTCCGAGCTGGGCATCTGGCTGAATCTGCTTGAGCCCGACAGCCGTGAAGGGGTGCTGGAGCTGTTGCGCGCCCCACTGGTCAACGACCGGAGCATGGCGCGGCAATTGCTCGGCAGCTGGGCCGGACGTCGCCTGCTCGATGAGGTGGCCGACATTGTGCGCGTCGATGACGACAGCTCCGGCGACATCCTGCTGAACACGTTGGAGAGCCTGCTCAATCGCCAGGAGCAGGTGTCGAGCTTGGATCTGCTGGATGCCCTTCCGGCCAGCCACGTGCGGCTGGATCTGGATGCCCTGGTGCGGGCAGCCGGTCATTGGCGTCATCAGCTGCAACGTCAGCAGCAGCTCGTGCGCCGCCTCACCAGCGAGGCGCGAGATCAGGCGGCGGCAGCGCCAACTCAGGCTGCTTCCAGTGCGGTGCTCGGCGCTCGCGAGCCCGAGATCCAGCTGCTGCCGGTGAACCACCGTGCACAACCTCTCCGTCTACAGCTTTGGCGGCCCCAGCCGGGAGCGCCAGTCCACAGCACCTGGCTGGTGTGGATGCCGGGGCTGGGGGGCAGTCCGGATCACTTCCGCTGGTTGGGCCGGGCTCTGAGCCACCGCGGTTGGTCGGTGCTTGTGCTCGAGCATCCGGGCAGTGATGCCGAAGCGGTGAAGGCCCTGCTCGATGGCCGTCGGCCGCCGCCGGGGGCTGAGGTGATCCCCGATCGTCTGCGCGATCTGGAGGCCGTGCTGGCGGCCCGCCGCAGCGGCACGATTGTCCTGCCCGGTGAGCAGCTTGTGCTCGGTGGCCATTCCCTCGGTGCACTGACGGCGCTGCTGGGGGCGGGAGCCCGGCCCTGGAGCGGCCTGGACCGCCGCTGTACCGCCGCTCTC
Organism: uncultured Synechococcus sp.; assembly: GCA_937930135.1. GTDB lineage: Bacteria > Cyanobacteriota > Cyanobacteriia > PCC-6307 > Cyanobiaceae > Synechococcus_C. The sequence continues at coordinate 2,991 of CALGVO010000213.1, forward strand.
GATGACATCCCCCTCAGCAACCTCTCTCGCCTGCTGCAGTGCCAGCTGGCTGAGGTGGCATTGCCGTCGCCCACTCCCGAGAGCACGCCACCGGCGGATCTGGTAGGCCTGATTGGCATGAACAGCTTCGGCAGTCTGCTCTGGCCCCGGAACCAGCCCCTGCAGCTGCCTGTCCCGGTGTTGTTCATTGGTGGCAGCTTGGATCTGATCACCCCGCCCCAGAGTGAACAGCTGGGCCTGATGCTGGCCCTAGCGCCCCATCCTGCCAGCCGTGCCGTGGTCGTCGACGGGGCCAGCCACTTCTCGCCGGTGCGGGTGGAAGGGCAGGCGGGCGAGGGGCAGGGTGAGGATCTGTTCCGGCTTGGCAAGGAGCTGGTGGGCGTTCAGCCCCTGCAGGTGCAGGCCGTCCTGGCCGACGAAATCGTGGCGTTTCTCGCGCTGCTCGAGGGCTCCAGCCCAGAGGCGGCGGCGGCACAGACCAGCACCCTGCATCGGCGGATCGGCGATCTGCAGCTGCACCGCCTCAACCGCGAGGCCGCCTCGCGCCTGCTGGCTGACTGAGGCCGCTGCCGTTCAGTCGCAGCTGCTCAGTAACGCACCCTGGGATCGAGCAGGGCTACCAGCAGATCCACAAGCACGCTCACCATCACCACCAACGCCGCCACCACCACCACAATTCCCTGCACCACAGGGTAATCGCGTTGGTTGATGCTCTCCTGCAGCCGCAGGGCGATCCCCGGCCAGGAAAAGGTCACCTCGATCAGCAGGGCGCCGCCGATCAGGGACGCCACCGTGATCCCGGCGATGGTGAGTACTGGCAACAGGGCATTGGGGAGGGCGTGACGGAGCACCACCTGGCTTTCGCTCAGGCCGCGGCTCCGGGCCGCCTCCACATAATCCGACCGCAACGCTCGGCGCAGGTTGAGGCGCAGGGCATTGGTGAAAATGCCGCTGAGCAGTAGCCCGAGGGTGCAGGCGGGCAGCACCAGGTGTCGCACGGCCCCCTGCAGGGCGGGCCAGTCGCCGCTGCGCAGGCTGTCGAGAATCAGGAAACCACTTCCATCGGGGGGCACCAGGCTGGGGGGGAAGCGCCCGCCCACCGGCAGCCAGCCGAGGATCACCGCAAACAGCAGTTGCACCAGCATCGCCACCCAGAAGGGCGGGAGGGCGTAGGTGCCGATGCCGTAGAAGCGACCAGCCAGGTCGAGCTTGCCATCGGGGCGGGCGATGCCGCTGAAGCCCACCGCCAGGCCGCTCACCGCCGCCACCAGCAGGGCCGTGAGGCTCAGCTCGAGGCTGGCGGGCAGGGCGAGGCGGATGATCTCTCCCACAGGTTCCTGGTTGATCAGGGCCCGGCCCAGGTCGCCGTGGAGCAGGCCGTTGAGAAAGTCGAGATATTGATGAGCGAGGGGTTGGTCGAGGCCGAGACGCTCGCGTAGCAGCGCCTTGGCCGCCGCCGGTGCGCGGCTGCCGAGCACCGCATCCACCGGATCCCCCGGAGCGACCCGCAACAGCAGAAACACCAGACTGGCAATCAGCCAGAGCATCACCGGCGCCAGGGCGAGGCGGGTGGCGCTGTAACGCAGCAGCTCGCGAGCCCGCGCCATCAGTTCTGGCTCCGCAGGCGGGCCAGATCCAATAAGCCGCTGCCGTCAAAGCGCGGTGGTGCCATGTGGGTCTGGGCCCAGGCCTTCGGGGTCACCAGCCACACCGGCAGATAGGCGGCGCCTGCGGCCGCCATCGCATCGACGCGGTTCAGTTGCCGGAGCCGTGACTCGCCCTGCAGGCTGTCGCTGCGGCGCAGGGCAGGCTCCAGGCCGGGCGTGGTCCAGAAACTGCCGCTGCTCACGGCCTCGCCGGTCTGGCAGACGTCACCACGGGAACGGCTGCAGCTGAGCATCGGCACCAGAAACGCCTCCGGATCCGGATAGGTGGCTCCCCAGTCGAGCATCACCGCTTTGAAGGCTCCCTCACCCAGCTGACGGTAAACAGTGGTGGATTCCACGCCCTCCAGCTTCAGCTGGACGCAATCGAAGAGATCCTGAGCCAGTTGGGCCTGCCAGGTGAGGGCCATCAGCCGGTCGGAGGGCACATTGGTGCGGTAGGTGAAGGGCAGTATCAGCCGCGTGCCCTTGCAATAGCCCGCCTGGCGGAACAACTGGCGGGCTTGGGTGGGTGAATAGCGCGGCCAGGGTTCGTTGGCGCCGCCGCGCAGGTTGGGCGGGATCAGGGAGCGCAGGGGGCGGCGTTGATCGTGGCTGACACGCCGGCTGATCAGGGGCCGGTTGAGGCTGTGGGCCAGGGCCTGGCGCACGAGCCGATCCTGCAGCGGTGGTGCATTGCTGAGCAGGGTGATGTAACCGATGTTGAGGGCGGGGCCGCTGCTCTGCAGCAGCAGACCTTTGGCAGCACGGCGATCAAGCGCCAGGCGCTGGTCTTCATCGATGGAATCCGACAGCAGCACATCCACTTCGCCGCTGCGCAGGGCACCGAACAGGGCTGTGGAGTTGCTGAGATGGATCAGATCGAGGCCCTGATTGCTCGGCGCCTCACCCCAGTAGTCCGCAAAGGGGCTGAGCCGTTGCTGCGTGGAGCTGAACCGCACCAGCCGGTAGGGGCCGGTGCCCACGAAGTGATCGTTGAGGAAACGGTCTCGGTAGTTGGCGTAGGCCTTCGGCGACACCGGGGTCAGATAGGGAGAGGTGAGCAGGCTTTCCAGGGAGCTGGATGGCCTGCTCAGCCGCAGGCGCAGCAGGAAGGGCTCCGGGGTCTCGATCGCCTCGATCCGATCGCCTACCACGTAGCTCTGGGTGCCGATGCGCAGGAAGCGCCGCAGGCTGAAGGCCATGGCGGCGGCATCAAAGCGGCTGCCATCGTGGAAACGCACATCCCGTCGCAGGGGGATTGTCACCGTGCGGCCACCATCACTGAGTTGGGGCTGGCTGGCCGCCAGCTGGGGGGTCAGCCGACCCTCCGCGTCTCGTTGGTAGAGCGTGTCGCCCAGGGCGCTGAGCAGTTGCAGGGTGCCGGTGGTGCTGGCCTGGGCCGGATCCAGCGACACGATCCGTCCGGCACTGGCCACGGTGAGGCGCTGGCGATCCCGAGGCGGTTGACAAGCCAGTTGCGTGACGCTGAGGGCGGCCAGCAATGCCGCAGCTTGCCAGCCTGAACGCCTGATCATTCAGCGGTGCGGGGCCCGGCCGGACAGCGTCGTCGACTGCTCCCGGGGAATCTGTTGCAGGGGCACTTCGAAGACGCGGGAGCCACCCTTGGGCTGCAGGGGCCAGCGGCGCACCCAGCAGCGGTTGTGGGCGTTGTCGACGCCGATCACCTGGAACAGGTCGGTGCTGCTGTCGATCCGGATGCAGTCACCCTGGTGCAGATCCATGGAGGGGTTCGACACGGTTGCGCTGCAGCGTTGCCCCGGGGCTGTGATCAGTTCGTTCGGCATGAACCGCTGGGAGCACAGATCGGCAAATGCAGACCCGGCTTGTGATGGTTCTTACGACTTTGCCCCATGCCGGGGTGGGTGTGCCAGAGGGGGAACGCCACGGTCAGGGGTCCTCAGAGACAGCCCAGATGGGCGGCGATGCCACGCACTTCCGCCTGGGCGGTGATGGCGGCTAGGGCCTGCTCGAGGTTGCCGTTGCTGACTTCATGGGTGATCACAACGATTTCGGCCCCTGCATCACTGGCGTCGAACTGCACGATCGACTGGATGGAGACACCGTGCTGGCCGAAGCAGGTGCCGATCTGGCCGATCACGCCGGGTGCATCCTCTGTCTGGAAACGCAGATAGTTGCGTTGGCGGATCGCGCTGCTGTCCACCAGGTGGCACGCGCGCCAGCTGCTGGCCGCCAGCAGGGGATCGAGGGTGCCGTCCCCATCGTCGAGTTGGCGGATACCGGCGATGTTGAGAATGTCAGCCACCACGGCTGAAGCGGTGGGTCCAGCCCCGGCTCCCGGTCCGTAGAACATCACGCGACCGATCGGATCCCCTTCCACCAGGATCGCGTTGTTCACCCCGTGCACACCGGCGAGGGGGTGGTCGTGGGGCACGAGGGTGGGTTGCACGCGCACGGCCAGCGGCAGGGCATTGCTGCTGCCATCAGGGCCAGCGCCATCCATCCGCTCGGCCACGGCCAGCAGCTTGACGCTGTGATCCAGTTGGGTGGCGTAATCCACATCCCGGCCCTGCAGGCTGCTGATGCCGGCGGTGGGAATGCCGCTGCGGGGGATCGGACCACCGAAGGCAAGACCGGCGAGGATCGCGATCTTGTCGGCCGCATCAAGCCCATCCACATCGGCGGCCGGGTCGGCTTCCGCATAGCCCAGCTCCTGGGCCTGACGCAGCACCTCGGCGTAGTCGGCGCCCTCCTGGGCCATGCGGCTCAGGATGTAATTGGTGGTGCCATTGATGATGCCGCTCACCCGCTCGATCCGGTTGCCGCCGAGCGACTGTTTGAGCGGTTCAATGATCGGGATGCCGCCACCCACCGCCGCTTCAATCAGCACGTACACCCCGGCAGCGGCAGCAGCGGCGGCGATCTCTTCGCCATGGCGGGCGATCACCGCCTTGTTGGCGGTGACCACCGATTTGCCTGCGGCGATGGCGCGCATGATCAGGGTGCGGGCCGGCTCCAGCCCTCCCATCACCTCCACCACCACCTGAACGGCGGGATCGTCCACCACCGCCTCCGGGTCGGTGGTGAGCACGGCGGGATCCAGCTGCACCGGTCGGGGCCGATCGAGATCGCGCACCGCCACTCGCACGAGGTCCAGGTCGGCCACCAGGGGGTGACGGCCATCCGGTGTCTGAAGAATCTCCGCGACGCCGCCACCGACGGTGCCCAGGCCCAGCAGGCCGATGCCGATCCTCGTCGTCATGGCGTCGTGTCCGATCCAGTCGTCAATCCACGACTTTATGCAGCGGTGGGATCGCTGGAACGGCTGAGTTGAGCGGCCTGGGCCTGCATCATGCGCAGAATGTTGAGAAAGCCGTTGGCCCGTGAAGGCGTGAGGCTCGCCTGGAGGCCGGTGGCGGCGATGAAGGCAGGATCCACCGCCTGCACCTGGTCGGGGCTGAGATCACTCAGGCCCTGGATCAACAGAGCGAGCAGTCCCTTGGTGATCAGGGCGTCTGAGGCGCCCTGCCATTGCACGCTGCCCTTCACCAGCCGGGCCTCCACGAACACCTGGGAGACGCAGCCCTGCACTTTGCGCTCCTCGGTCTGCAGCTCCTGGGGCATCTCCGGCAGTTTTTTGGCCAGCCAGAGAACGTATTCATAACGCTTGCGTGGATCGCTGGTGCTGCTCAGCCGCTCCACCAGCTTGTCCAGGTTCGGGCTGCCGTAACGGCACACTGCGCTGTCCCGTTCCTGCATCGTGTCTCAACCCTGGCGTGAGCGCCGCACCCTAACCAGCAGGCCGGCGCTGCCGATCACGGCAACACCGCCGAGCAGCCCGGCCGATGGCCAGAGCTCCCGGTGGTGGTGGGGCCCTTCGCTCACCTGATCGAGTTGAACCCGGCCCTGGCGAACCGGCAGCTCCAGATAGTCGCGATGACCGGGGCCTCCATCCACCTGAAGCTCCACGCTGCCGTTCTGAAGATCGGCGGGCAGGGTCACCTGGAGGCGGCCCTCGCCGTCCATGCGGCCGAGTTCGGCACCAGGACTGCCATCGGCCTTGAGAATCCGCACTACCGCATCCTTGGTGGGTTCACCGGATGAAAAAGTGCTGCTCAGCTCAAGCGTGCCGTTCAGATAAGTCAGGGTGCTCTCGATGGCGTGGGCTGATGCCGGGCGAGGCATCAGGGGCAGGACGCTGCCGAAGCCAAGGAGCAGCAGCAGGCCGAAACGGGAGGCGGCAGGCATGGCATCCGGATCATTGGGTTTCATCCTGGGGGATCCGCCGCTGTTGCGCCAGTGGTCTCGAGCGTCAGCGGACTGCCGACCAGCGGCGCGAGGTTGTGGAGCGGGGCATTTGCACCATCGTGCCCATGGCCTGCAGCATCATTTCCAGGGCCTGACTGCCCTCACGCCGTTCGGTCAGTTCACGGGCGATCACCTGTTGGGCAAGGGTGGGCGCATCCTGGCTGTGCTGTTCCAGTCGCTGAGCGGGACTGATTGGATGGGCCTCAGACACGGCATCTCATGGCACTGTCGCCATCCTGTCAAAAGAACCCGGCGTTCATGGCTGTGGTGCATGTTGCTCAACAGCCTGTAAGACGGGTGCAGCCGCGTTCGCTGATCCAGCCGTCAAAGGGTTGATCCCAGGGGGCTCTGGGTAGCGGTTTCTGGCTGATGCAGACGTGGGGCAGCACCACCAGTGCCGGCACAGCACGCCAGGCTGGTTGGGCGCGCAGACGGTCGTAGTAGCCACCGCCATAACCCAGCCGAATTCCAGCGGGATCGATCGCCAGGGCGGGCACCAGCAGCAGGGCCAGCTGCTGCGGTTGCAGAGCCGGTTGATCCTCTGGCGCCGGGATCCCGCAGCCATCCGGCGCCAACGGGCTCGGTCCCCAGAGGTGATAGCGCAACCGGCCTTCGCCATCAGCGGCGGGAAGGGCAACGGGGTGACCAGGGCTTCGCTGGAGTCTGCGCAGATCCACTTCGCCGGATAAAGGCCAGTAGATCCCCACCGCTCCCTGCAGGAGTCCGAGGTGCTCGCGACGAGTGATCTCCAGCTCCACCTGTTGGCAGATCTGCTCCTCTCGATCGATCGACTCCGCCAGGGCGGCACGCCGCTGTTGTCGATAGTGCCGCCGAAGCTCGATTTTTTCGGCGGCCAGGTCTGGATCCCTCATCGCTGGAACCAGCCGGTGAGCGCCACCGCCAGGGCATCGGCGGCATCATCGGGCCGCGGCGGTTCGCTCAGATCGAGTTCGCGCATCACCGCCTCCAGAACCTCATTTTTTTCGGCGTGGCCATGCCCGGTGAGCGCCTGCTTGATCTGCATCGGCGGAAACTCCACAGCCGGGATGTGGAACCGCGCCAGGGTCATCATCAGCACGCCTCGAGCCTGCACCACCGCAATCGTGGTGCTGGAGCGGTAGAAGAAAAACTTCTCCACCGCCGCCAGATCCGGTTTCCAGCTGCGAATCAGCAGGCGCAGATCGTGGGCGATCTCCACCATCCGCTCACCCTCGCTGCGGC
>CALGVO010000214.1 GCA_937930135.1 uncultured Synechococcus sp.
TTTGACCCCACGGCCGACATCCTGCGCAGCGGCTCGATGCCCCTGCGGGCTTTGTTTGAGCCCGGTTGCGTCGCCGTTGTCGGTGCCAGTGAACGGCCTGGCAGCGTCGGACGCACCCTGTTCTGGAATCTGATCCGCTCGCCTTTCGGCGGCACGGTGTATCCGATCAACCCACGGCGGCACAGCGTGTTGGGAGTGCGTTGCTGCAGCGCGCTGGCTGAAGTGCCTGAACCGATCGATCTGGCGGTGATCGCCACCCCGGCGCCGGGTGTTCCCGATCGCATCGCTGAATGCGTCGCCGCCGGTGTCAAGGCCGTGATCATCATCTCCGCCGGTTTCCGCGAGGTGGGAGCGGAGGGGCTGGCCCGCGAAGCTCGGGTGATGGATCTGGTGCGCGGCACGGGGATGCGGGTGCTCGGTCCCAACTGTCTGGGCCTGATGAATCCCCGTCTCGGCTTGAACGCCACCTTCGCCTCGACGATCGCGGAGCCAGGTCATGTGGGTTTTCTCAGCCAGTCCGGGGCGATCTGCACGGCCGTTCTCGATTGGAGTCGGCGTGAAAAGGTCGGCTTCAGCGCCTTTGTGTCGATGGGGTCCATGCTCGATGTGGACTGGGGCGATCTGATCACCCATCTGGGCGATGACCCGGAGACCCGCAGCATCGTGATCTACATGGAGGCGATCGGTGATGCCCGCGCCTTTCTCTCCGCAGCCCGGGAGGTGGCCCTCACCAAGCCGATCGTGTTGATCAAGGGCGGGCGCAGCAGCGAGGCGGCCCGGGCGGCCGCTTCCCACACCGGCGCCCTGGCGGGCAGCGATCAGGTTCTCGATGCCGCACTCCGCCGTTGCGGCGTGCTTCGGGTCAACCAGCTCTCCGATCTGTTCGAGCTTGCGGATGTGCTCGGCAAGCAACCGCTTCGCCCCCAGGGGCCGCGGCTCACGATCGTCACCAATGCCGGCGGTCCAGGCGTGCTGGCCACCGATGCGCTGGTGCTCAGCGGTGGCACCCTGGCCTCCCTTGAGGGCGACACGATCGCAGCGCTTGATCAGGTGTTGCCGCCGCAGTGGAGCCATGCCAATCCGATCGACATCCTTGGCGATGCCGATCCGGAGCGCTACGCCCGCGCTGTGGAGATCGCCCTTGCCGATCCCGGCAGCGACGGCCTGCTGGTGATCCTCACCCCCCAGGCGATGACCGATCCGCTCGCCACGGCCGAGCGTCTGCGCCAGCTGGCCGCTGGCAGCCGCAAGCCCCTGGTGGCGAGCTGGATGGGAGGCGCCGACGTCACCGGGGCGGTGGACTTGCTCAATGCGGCCGGGATCGCCACCAACGACTACCCGGACGCCGCCGCCCGCCTGTTCACCACGCTCTGGCGTCACAGCTACAACCTGCGGGGGGTGTATGAGACGCCGAGCCTGCTGCCGGAGGACGAGCGCGATCCGGCCCATCACGATGGCGGCCGCAGCCGCGGTGTGGCGGTGTTGGAGCAGGCGCGACGCCAGGGCCGGGAGCTGCTGAGCGAAGTGGAGGCCAAACAGGTGCTCGCCAGCCATGGCATCCCCGTGCTGGAGACTCGTCTGGCCCAGAGCCTTGACGGGGCCCTGGAAGCAGCGGCGGCCATCGGCTATCCGGTGGTGCTCAAGCTCCACAGCGAACGGATCACCCACAAAAGCGATGTGGGCGGCGTCTGGTTGGATCTGGGCGGGCCGGAGGCCGTCCGCCATGCCTGGGAGACGATGGCACGCACGATCCCGGAGCGGTGCGGGCCGGAGGCCTTCGCGGGCGTCAGTGTGCAGGCGATGCTGCCGAGCCATGGCGCTTTGGAGCTGATCGTGGGCAGCAGCATCGACCCCCAGTTCGGCCCGGTGATTCTGTTCGGCAGCGGCGGCACGCTGGTGGAGGTGCAGCGCGACAGCGCCGTTGCCCTGCCGCCCCTGAACACCACCCTGGCGCGCCGTCTGATGGAACAGACGCGGGTGTTTGCGGCCCTGGCCGGTGTGCGTGGCGGCCCGCCCGCTGATCAGGCCGCCATTGAGCAGCTGCTGGTTCGCCTCAGTCAGCTGGTGCTCGAGCAGCCATCGATCCGGGAAGTCGACATCAACCCCCTGCTGGTGCTGCCGGGGGATCCGGTGCGCCCCCTGGTGGCTCTGGATGCCCGCATCCTGCTGCAGCCGGGCGCCGGGGCCAGCTGCCATCTGCCCAGGCCTGCCATTCGCCCCTACCCCACCAACTACATCCGTCGGATGGAACTCTCCGATGGCACCGAGGTGTTGATCCGCCCGATCCGTCCGGAGGATGAGGCGTTGTTGGTGGCCTTTCACGGTCAGTTGTCGAGCGACAGCGTGCATCTGCGCTACTTCCACCAGATGTCGCTGCGGCATCGCACCGCCCATGAACGCCTGGTGCGCATCTGCTGCACCGATTACGACCGGGAGATGGCCCTGGTGGCCGAGCATCCCGCCATGGTCGACGGCAGGGGCGGGCAGGAGGAGCGGCAGGTGCTGGCGGTGGCCCGACTGAGTCGCCTCCACGGCTGCAACGATGCTGAGTTCTCCCTGTTGGTGCGCGACTCCCACCAGCGGCGTGGGCTTGGCACCTCTCTGTTGTTCCAGCTTCTTCACATCGGGCGCCAGGAGGGCATTGATCATGTGCTGGCCGAGGTTCTGCCGGAGAATCACGGCATGCGGCAGATCTGCCGAAAGCTCGGTTTCAGCCTGCGGGATGCCGGCGATGTGGTGGAGGCCAGGGTTGATCTGCGCCGCTGGACCCGCGACCATCCCGCCGATCAGGCGCTGAGCAAGGCGTCCACGTGAGCGCAGCAGCTGCTGGCCAACGCCGGCAGGTTGTAGCCCCCTTCCAGCGCTGACACCAAACGGCCGTCGGCGTGCTCCCGGGCCACGGCCAGGGCCAGTTGGGTGAGGGCGCCGTAGTCGGCCGCTTGCAGCTGGAACCCAGCCAGTGGATCGTCGGCATGGCCATCGAATCCCGCCGAGATCAGCACCAGCTGCGGTTGAAATCGGGCGGCAGCCGGGAGCAGGGTGTGTGCGAGAGCCTGGAGCAGGGCCGGGCCGTCACTCCCGCTCGGCAAGGGGATGTTGATCGACGATGCCGTGCTGCTGTCACCGCTGCCGGGATAGTTGCCTCGTTCATGGATGCCCACCAGCAGCACGGATGGATCGGCGCCGAGGATCGCTTCGGTGCCGTTGCCGTGATGCGCATCCCAGTCGAGGATCAGCAGCCGCTCGATGCCATGAGCGGCCTGGGCATGGCGGGCCGCCAGGGCGATGTTGTTGAACAGGCAGAAGCCCATGCCCCGATTCGCCTCGGCATGGTGTCCGGGAGGTCGCACCAGGGCGAAGGCCCGATCCACCAGCCCTTCCAGCACTGCATCCACCGCCGCCAGGGCGCCACCGGCGGCCAGGCGCGCCACATCCTCGCTGTCATCACTGATGGCGGTGTCGCCGGTGGAGAGCTGGCCGCGGCCATAGGCCACATCGCGGCGCACGGTGTTGAGATAGCGCTGGCTGTGGCAGCGCAGCAGTTCCGCATCGGTGATCGGTCGGGCGTCGATCCGCCGGCAGCGCTGCAGCAGGCCCCGTTGCCGCAGAGCCTGCTCCACAACACGCAACCGCTCCGGCTGTTCCGGATGGCCCGGGCCCGTGTCGTGACCCTGCAGCCTGCGATCAAAGACCACTCCCACCCTGGCCTGATCCGGCGAAGCTGCTTGCATCACTGACAACGACCTGAATCAGAGCTACCAGAAGGATCGGGGACGGTCGAGCCGGGAGCACCACGATGGTGGAAGGATCCGCAACAACTCGCACCTCCCGCCTGATCCGCCAGCATCGGGGCCGGGCTGATGCCCTGATCGAGGTGCTGCATCAGGTGCAGGAGATGCATGGCTACCTGCCCCGTTCGGCCCTGGATCAGGTGGCGCGGGAGTTGCACCTGCCCCACGCCACCGTGATGGGGGTTGCCAGCTTCTATCACCTCTTCCGCCTGAAGGCCCCCACGGCCCATCGCTGCGCCATCTGCCTCGGCACCGCCTGTTTCGTCAAAGGCGGGGCGGAGTTGGCCAGCCGCCTGGAACGGCGTCTGGGTGTGCGTCTGGATGATCCGGCCGGCAATGGTGAATGGGCACTGGAACACGTCAGTTGTCTTGGGGCTTGCGGCCAGGCGCCGGTGCTGGTGGTGGATGGTGCGCTGGAGCCGAAGCTGCCGCTGGATGACCCTGCAGGTCTGGATCAGCGCCTGCAGCAGCTCGGTCTGGGAGAAGCGCCATGACGGTCACTCAGTTGCGTTGTTGCAGTGCCAGTGGCTGTCGCTCGGCCGGTGCCGCTGCCCTGCAGCAGGCCTTGCTTCAGGCCCGCGATCAGCTCGGCGGCACAGCAGAAGCCGTCGAGATCAAATCGGTGGGCTGCCTGCGTCTGTGCGGACGCGGTCCGCTGGTGGCACTGGATCACCAGGACGCTCGCCCCTCCGCCTTGTATGCCGGTCTGCGCCCGGAGCAGGCCGCGGATCTGCTGCGTCTGGCCACGGATCTCCCGCACCAGGAGGGTTCGTCCCTGCGGGGGCAGCGCCTCGATCTCGACCATCCCTTCTTTGCGTTGCAGCAGTCGGTGGTGCTGGCCTCCTGTGGTCGCATCGATCCGGAATCGATCGACGATGCCGTGGCCCATGGTGCCTACAGCCAGCTGCAGCGCGTGTTGGCGGAGATGACGCCTGCGGAGGTGCGGGAGGAGGTGAAGCGCAGCGGTCTGCGCGGTCGGGGTGGAGCCGGTTACCCCACCGGTCTGAAGTGGGACACGGTGGCCCTGCAACCGCCCGGCCCGCGGGCGCTGGTGTGCAACGCCGATGAGGGTGATCCCGGCGCCTTCATGGACCGCAGCGTGCTCGAGAGTGATCCCCATCGCCTGATCGAGGGCATGGCGATCGCCGCCTACGCCGTTGGTGCTGATCACGGCTTCATCTACGTGCGTGCTGAATACCCGCTGGCGATTGATCGCCTCCGCCTGGCCCTGCGTCAGGCCCGCAGCCAGCACTGGCTTGGGCCTGCGATCGCCGGCAGCGGCTTTCGGTTGCAGCTCGAGGTGCGGGTCGGCGCCGGTGCCTATGTCTGCGGTGAGGAGACCGCTTTGATGGCCTCCATCGAAGGACGGCGCGGCACGCCGCGCCCCCGACCGCCGTTCCCGGCCCAGTCCGGTCTGGCCGGCGCGCCAACGCTGATCAACAACGTGGAGACCTTCGCGGCCGTGCCGACGATCCTGCGCGAAGGCGGCGACTGGTTCGCTGCGATCGGCACCGAGGGCAGCAAGGGAACCAAGGTGTTCGCCCTCTCCGGGGCTGTGGAGCGCACCGGCCTGGTGGAGGTGCCGATGGGCACGACTCTGCGCACCGTGGTTCAGACCATGGGTGGTGGCGTTCCAGGCGCCGATGGACCCGACGGGGGGGTCAAGGCCGTGCAGACCGGCGGCCCCTCGGGGGGGTGCATCCCTGCCCATCTGCTCGACACGCCGGTCGACTACGAAAGCCTCAGGGCCCTGGGGTCGATGATGGGGTCCGGCGGCATGGTGGTGATGGGTGAAACCACCTCCATGCCAGAGGTGGCACGCCATTTCATGCGGTTCAGTTGCAACGAGAGTTGCGGCAAATGCATCCCCTGCCGCGCCGGCACGGTGCAGTTGGCTGCGCTGCTCGATCGCTTCGTCGAACGTCGCGCCGACCTCGCCGATCTGGCACGACTGGAGGAGCTCTGCGGGATGGTGCAGGCGATGAGCCTCTGCGGTCTCGGTCAGGCCGCCCCGAATCCGGTGCTCAGCACGCTGCGCTACTTCCG
>CALGVO010000215.1 GCA_937930135.1 uncultured Synechococcus sp.
CCGGTTGGCGGCAGCTGAACTTCAAACCGACACATCACCTCGCGGATCAACTCCCGGCGTTGCAGCACCTGCGGATCGGTCACCACCAGACCCCGTTCCACCGGCAACTGCCCCTGGGCCAGAGCGGCGCCATAGGCCTTGAGATCCCGTTCGTTCTGGCTGAACAGATGGCGGAACTGGCTGATCGCGCTCGGCCCGATCCCGAGCAGATCCAGCTCACCGCCTGTGGTGTAGCCCTGAAAGTTGCGATGCAGCCGGCCCTCCCGGGCGGCCTCCGCCAGACCATCGTCATGCAGCGCGTAATGGTCCATGCCGATCGCGTCGTAGCCGTTGGCGCAGAGAAGCTGATTGGCGTCCTCGAGCATGCTCAGCCGTTGCCGCTGGCTGGGGAGATCCTCCGCCTGAATCTTGCGCTGCATCGGCAACTGCTCGGGCAGGTAGGCAAAGGAAAACAGAGAGATCCGATCCGGACGCAGCTCCTGCACCAGCTCCAGCGTGCGATGGAACCGCTCCGGGGTCTGGAGGGGCAGACCACAGATCAGATCCACATTCACACTCTCGAAGCCCGCTTCCCGTAGCCAGTGCATCGCGCGGCGCAACTGGGTGTCCGGCACCACCCGGTTCACGGCGTTCTGCACATCCGGATCCGCATCCTGGATGCCGAAACTGATGCGGTTGAAGCCCAGCTCCCGCAGCTGGCAGGCCGCATCGCGGCTGAGACCTTCCGGGTTGACCTCAATCGAGGCCTCCAGGTCGTCGTCGAAATCGAAATGGCGACGGATCAGCTCCCAGAGCTGGGCCGTTTCCTCCCGATTCAGATAGTTCGGGGTGCCGCCGCCCCAATGCATCTGCGCCAGTCGCCGGCGTTGGGGCATGGCCTCGGTGATCAGCTCCAGTTCCTGCGCCAACGAGGCGAGATAGGGCTCCACCACCTTGGAACCGAGCTGGGTGGTGATCCGGTTGCAGCCGCAATACCAGCAGGCATGGCGACAGAAGGGCACATGGACGTACAGCGACAGGGGCGCGTCGGTGACTTCCGCCAGCTGTTGTCGCAACTGGAGGTCGCCCACATCGGCGCGAAACGCAGCGGCGGTGGGGTAGCTGGTGTAACGGGGCACCGGCCGATCGTGTTTGAGCAGCAACTCGAGGGCTCGGCTGGTCTGGGGCGTTGCTGTCATGGCGATGGCTGGGTGGCGGGATGGATGAACGGGGCCGGGGGCAGCGACCCGTGGGGTGCTTTGGGGTGATCAGTCGAGCTGGGCCAGTTCCGCCAGCAGGCGCTGGGTGGCGTGAAAGGCCTGCACCGCCTCATCCAGCAGTTCCTCCTCCTCGGCTTCGGAAAGTTCCATTTCTTCGAAGCCGTCATGGAGCGCCAGCTTGAGCTCGGTGATCGGTGCCGTGAACGACCAGAAGCTGAGGGCGGGAAGGCCGGCCTTGTGCAGGATGGCGTTGGCCTGGGTCGCCAATTGCTGGCCGCCGGAGAGATCGCCGCCGTAGCGCACGTACACATGGGCCATCAGCCGATGGGGGGCCTGGCGGGCCAGCTGCTGCAGTTGCTCCATCCAGATCGCCGCCGCCGCCGATGCCGGCGTGGCGGCAACACCGGCGAGGATGGCGAGGTCGTGGCGCAGGGCGGTGGTGCGGGCCAGATCGTGCCAGGGAATCGAATCGGATCCGAGCGAGAAGGCCAGATCGGGCGCTTCCTGCTCAAGGAAGGCATAGGCCGGCGCCAGCGCCCGCATCAGGGCCGCCAGCTGGCGAGGCGACGCATCACCGGCGAGAAGGGCCCTGGAGAAGGTCATGCCTTCGGCCTTGTGATGCGCTTTGCCGATCCGGCTGTGCAGCTTGCGCACTCTGGGGCCAAAGCCGCGACGCATGTCGGCATCGG
>CALGVO010000216.1 GCA_937930135.1 uncultured Synechococcus sp.
CGTTGCACGAGCATGGCGGAGGCCATCACAAGCTCCGCCCAGGCCCAATCCTCTGCACTCACCGGACGGATGTTGGTGTCCACCAGACGTAATTCCCACTGCTCCGGGAGCAGCGCTGCCACGGTGATCAGTCCCAGCGGCGGAAGCAGCACCTTCCGTCCCAGCAATTCCAGAGCCCCGTGCAGGCTCCAGAACGTGATCGGGAACTGGGGATAGAGCAACAGCACACGCATGGAGCCCTCAGCTATTGAGGGCAGGTTGGAGCGCGGGCGGGCCTGTCGATGCTTGGGTTACCGATGAACGGTATCTCTGCGTCGATGTTGCATCTGTTGCCGCTTCAGCCAGTCATCGGCCAGCACGATCAACACAGGCGAGCTGATCATCCAGAGCAGGATCGGCTCCGGAAATGGAGCCATCCCGAACAGCGCGGCGAGGGGTGTCCAGAGCACCAGTGCGATGAGCAGCAGCAGCTCGCCACCCACCCCCAGCCAGAGCAGCGCATTGGCCGAGCGCAACATCGACCATGCCGATCGCCAGTCGCTGCGGCACGCCATCAGCACACCAACCTGGCTGGCCACGATCGTGGCGAAAGCGGCGCTGGAAGCACTGCCTTGAAGCATCTGGACTGGAGCGCTCGCCGTGTGATTGAACAGGCTTGGTGTCAGTTCGCGCAGCTCCAACAGGTTCACGCCCCCCAGCTGCCAAACCATCAGATAGGCAGCCATGGCAAAGAACGCCTCCAGCACCCCCAGAAATCCGTAGGCCCGGATCAGCATCCCTCGATCAAGCAGTGGTGCCTGTCGAGCGTGCGGCGGGTGTTGCATGATCCCGGCATCCGGACGCTCCGCGCCGAGACCAAGGGCTGGCAGCACATCGGTCCCCAGGTCCACCGCCAGGATCTGCATCACCGAGAGGGCCGGTGGGATCCGCAAGGCCACCATCAGAAAAAATGGCGTCGCTTCAGCGATGTTCGCCACCAGGATGTAAGTGATGAACTTCCGGATGTTGCTGACCACGCCCCGGCCATAGCGCACGGCCTCCACGACGGTGGCGAAGTTGTCGTCGAGCAGCACGATGTCGGCAGCTTCTCGTGCCACATCGGTGCCGATACGTCCCATGGCCACCCCCACATCTGCAGCCCGAAGGGCTGGCGCGTCATTGACGCCATCGCCCGTCACAGCCACCACATCCCCCAGCTGCCGATAGGCCTGCACGAGCCGAAGTTTCTGCTCCGGAGACATGCGGGCAAACACCAGTCGCGTTCGATACTTCAGCAGGTGTCGCAGCTGCAGATCGCTGATTCGCTCGAGTGTGCATCCTTCAATCACCCGCACAGGATCGAAGCCGGAGGAATGGCCATCGCCTGGTTCGGGGTCAAGCAGGCCGATCTGTCGGGCGATCGCCTGGGCCGTGAGCCCCGCATCGCCGGTCACCATCGTCACCTTGATGCCTGCCTTCCGGCAGAGACGGATGGCCTCAGGTACCTCGGGCCGTGGTGGGTCATACAGCCCCACCAGCCCGATCAGGCACAGGTCATTGTCGAGGGCTTCGAGTGGCTCGTTGTCGAGTGCCTGATCCCCAGCTCGTAGGGCCACGGCGATGACGCGGATCCCCCTGGCGGCCATGGCGTTTTCAGCGTCTGCGGCAATCGCGCGCTCCTGATTGCCAAGAGGCTTGGACGCTTCGGCGCTCAGCCAGTGGCTGCAGCGCGGCAGGACCTCCCCCAACGCTCCTTTGCTGACCACTAGGCGTTCAGGGCATGCCGGTGGCGGCAGCCCGGGCAGCTGAGTCGTCGGCGCCACCACCACACTCATCCGGCGGCGATGGGAGTCAAACGGCACCTCCCGGCGGCGTGGGAAGGCCTCTGCAGCGTGGAGATCGATCACTTTCGCCTGCGCTGCTGCGATCACAAGGGCGGCTTCAGTGGGGTCCCCGTTGGCGTGCCATTGCCCACCATCCGTGGTTTGGAGCCTGGCGTTGCTGCAGAGGCTGGCGGAGAGGAGCAACAGATCGCTGTGATCGGAGCCCGAAGGCGACCATGTGGTCTCCACAGCCATGCGGTTCTGGGTCAGGGTGCCGGTTTTGTCAGTGCAGATCACGCCAACCGACCCCAGGCTCTCCACCGCCGAGAGTCTGCGCACCAGCGCCTGGCGCTGGGCCATGCGTTGCACATTGAGAGCCAGGGTGAGTGTCACCTGAGGCAGAAGCCCTTCGGGAACAAAGCTCACCAGGATGCCCACCGCGTAGATCAGGCTTTCGAG
>CALGVO010000217.1 GCA_937930135.1 uncultured Synechococcus sp.
TGGCCATCGAGCAGGCGGCAGGTGAGCAGTTGTTCGTTGCCCAGCACTTCGCTGTGGCTCACCTCCGCGGGCAGATTGCGGTTGGTGGCCGGGGCCAGGCGCAGCTGTTCAGGACGAATGCCAGCGGAGAGGTGCTGCCCCTCCAGAGCGGGCAGGGCGCCACTGAGGGGGCCTTCGAGGCTGAGGCGACGTTCTCCCAGGAGCAAGGTGTTGCCTGAACCCACGACGATCGGCAGCACGTTCATGGGCGGGCTGCCGATGAACTGGGCCACGAACAGATTGGATGGCCAGCGATAGAGCTCCATCGGGGTGCCCAGCTGCTGCAGGCGCCCCTGGTTCAGCACCGCAATCCGGTGGCCCATCGTCATCGCTTCCACCTGATCGTGGGTGACGTAAAGCGTGGTGGTGCCCAGTTGCCGCTGCAGATCCACGATCTGGGTGCGGGTGCTGGCGCGCAGCTTGGCATCGAGGTTGCTGAGGGGCTCATCCATCAGAAACACAGCCGGTTGGCGCGCCATCGCCCGTCCGAGCGCCACCCGTTGTTTCTGCCCGCCGGAGAGTTCCTTGGGGCGGCGGTCGAGCAGAGGCTCCAGCTCCAGGGCCCGGGCGACGTCTCTGGTGCGTGCCTCGATGCGATCTTCGCGTGGCGACGACAGCCGCAGCGGGCTGGGTAGGTGACGGGTGCTGCGATGCCCCTGATCCTGCAGTTGCTGCCAGAACGTGCGGGGGTGGCTGCGTCGCAGGCCGAAGCCGATGTTGTCGCGCACGCTGAGATGGGGGTACAGCGCGTAGCTCTGAAACACCATGGCCACATTGCGCTGCGCCGGTCTGAGCAGGCTCACTGGTCTGTCTCCGACAAGGATTTCGCCGGAGCTGGGCATGTCGAGTCCGGCCAGCAGCCTGAGCAGGGTGCTCTTGCCACAGCCAGACGGGCCTACGAGCACCAGAAATTCACCGTCGTTGATCGCCAGATCAAGGCTGCGGATCACCGGAACCGGCTCTCCGCCGGCGCGCGCCGGGTAGGTCTTGCTGAGCGCCTCGAAGCGAACCCCGGCCACTGCTCTTGTCCCGTTCGCCGCGATCCTAGGGTTGATGGTTGGCCACGCCCGAGGCTCCCTGTGCAGTTCATCGATCAGGCGCGCATCACGGTTCGTGCGGGCCGCGGCGGCGATGGGATCGTGGCGTTCCGGCGCGAGAAATATGTGCCGGCCGGAGGACCCTCAGGGGGAGATGGTGGTCATGGCGGCAACGTGATTCTCGAGGCTGACGCCAACCTGCAGACCCTGCTCGATTTCAAATACAAGCGCCTCTTCCCCGCAGCGGATGGTCGCCGCGGCGGTCCGAATCGCTGCACGGGGGCCTCCGGCATGGATCTGGTGATCCGGGTGCCCTGCGGCACGGAGGTGCGCCACCTCACGACGGGCATCCTGCTCGGCGATCTCACGGACCCGGGTGAGCAGCTGGTGGTGGCCTTCGGTGGCCGTGGCGGCCTCGGCAATGCCCATTACCTGAGCAATCGCAACCGCGCTCCGGAGAAATGCACGGAGGGTCGCGATGGGGAGGAGTGGCCGCTGCAGCTCGAGCTCAAGCTGTTGGCCGAGGTGGGGATCATTGGCTTGCCGAATGCCGGCAAGAGCACCCTCATCAGTGTGTTGTCGGCCGCCAGGCCCAAGATCGCTGATTACCCCTTCACCACCCTGGTGCCCAACCTCGGCGTCGTGCGCCGCCCCACCGGTGATGGCACCGTCTTTGCCGATATTCCAGGCCTGATCGCCGGCGCGGCCCAGGGGGCGGGGCTCGGACATGATTTTCTGCGGCATATCGAGCGCACGCGATTGCTCATTCACCTGGTGGACGGTGGCTCAGAGGATCCCGTCAGCGATCTGCGGGTGGTGGAGAAGGAGCTGGCGGCCTACGGCCATGGCCTGGTGGAGCGGCCCCGACTGCTGGTGCTCAACAAACTGGAGTTGCTGGATGAGGCCGGTCGCGACGAGCAGGTGATGCGTTTGGAGCAGGCCAGCGCTCGGCCGGTGCTGCTCATTTCCGCAGCCATGGGCCAGGGGCTGGATCGGTTGCTGGATCGGGTCTGGCAGGAGCTCGGGGTCTGAGTCGGCAGCCTCCCGCGTTGGTGTTCCGGCTCACATCCCCGCTTGTGGGCCATCGTTTTCAGGGCGATAACGGGCACAGCGAGTCCTGAATGGATGACTTTCTTCACCTGTTTCGATGCCCAGGGTGCGGTGATCGCCCGCTGTCAGACCGAAGAGCAGGTCGACGAGCTCCGCCGCATGGGGCGCCCGATCGCCGAGGTGCGTGCTTTGAAAGATGAAGAGGCGGTGGTGTGTTCCCTCACCGGCAGCCCATCTGAATTTGACGAGGAGCTCTGAGCCCCACCAGATCTCACGCCCCGAGCGTCAGAACGAAACATAAGCCTGCAGGCATGACCTGCAGGCTCTGGGTTCAGCGCGAGCAACGCTGTTGCTGGCAGGGAATCGACTCAGTCGTCGTACACCCGGCACTCGGGAGCCTCTGGATTGGCGTCGCAGTACATCTCCAACGACGTGGGGTCGTGATTGTCGCCGGGATGGTGCTCTTTGTACTCCTCGAGCGACTGAATTTCTTCGGTGAGATGACGGACCTTGGCTTCATTGCCCTCAGCACGGGCAGCCTCGATTTCCGACTGATCCTTCTGGATGTGCTCGTCGATTGATTTCATGAAATCCGCGGTCGTGAGCGCCGCACGCAGGCAACGCTCACACCATACGGCTGATCCGCCTTGAAGCACTGGCGGTGAGGTGCCACTGCCTTTCCGTAACAGCCCACTTGTCAGGATTCGCCCATGGGCGCTACCAGCTCTGTATGGAGCGGAGGCGCAGGGCATGGTTCGGATCAGGCAGCGGCAGGGCCGTCATTTCATGGACGAGGAAGGGCGGATGTTCTGGATCAACGGGCCCGAATGCTTCTGTTATCTCTCCGAGCAACGGCAGTGGCGCTCGGGGCTGACGTTTCACGAAATCCTGGAGTGGAAGCAATGCGCACCCTCCGGTCTGGTCAGTCAGCGGTTCGACTCGATCATCCAGGCCTGCGAAGCGTTTGAGCACAACCAGGTGCTCTGGTCCCACGACCTCTATCTGCGTCGGATGGGCGATCAGATGGCTCTGCATCGCTCCGCCGATGATTACCGCCCCACGGCGATGAAGCTGGCGGAAGCAGCCGGTGGCCGCGTGCGCCCGGCGCCCTGGCAAGGCCGATCCTCACCGGTGCTCAGCTGTGAATGGCCGAACCCGGCTCTTCTTCAGGAGCTTCCCCATCCTCGCCGCCGCCGCCGCGGTGTCAGCACCGAGATCAGGGAGCCAGTTCGCTGAGCTCCAGCCAGCGTTCTTCGGTTTGCTCCAGCTGCTGATGCACGGCGGCGAGTTCTTCGCTCAGACGGGTGAGGTCGTCGCTCCCTGCCGTGCTGAGCGCCGATTCCAGTGCGGCCTTGCGTTGCTCCAGCTCAGGCAGCTCCCGGTCGAGGGCTTCCAGTTCGCGCGATTCCTTGAAACTGCGCCGCCGTGGCCCCTGGTCTGCCTTCGCTGAGGCTCCCTGCGCCTCGGCGCGGCGGCTGGGAGTGGATCGCTCCTCCTGACTGGCCAGCCGTTCCTGCTCCCGCTGCTGGTCCAGGAAGGCGCTGTAATTGCCGTCAAAGCGCTCCAGGCGACCCTGCTCGAAGCAGAACAGGCGATCGACCGTGCGGTCGAGGAAATAGCGGTCGTGGGAGACCACCACCACACAGCCGCGGAAATCATCCAGCAGATCCTCGAGCACGCTCAGGGTCTGCACGTCGAGGTCATTGGTGGGCTCGTCGAGCAACAGCACATTCGGTGCCTGGATCAGCAAGCGGCAGAGGGTCAGCCGCCGCCGCTCCCCCCCCGAGAGTTTGCTGAGGGGGCTGTGCTGCTGGGCGGGTGGAAACAGAAAACGCTCGAGCAGCTGGGACGCGCTGAGCTGCTCGCCGCCGAGATCGATGCGGCTGGCCGCTTCCTCCACGAAGTCGATCACCTTGCGCTCCAGACCCTTGCCGCTGCTGAGGGCCTCGGTGTGCTGATCGAGATAGCCGAGATGGACGGTGTCGCCCAGGCGTAACTGGCCAGAGCTGGGTTGTCGTCGTCCGGCGATCAGATCGAGCAGGGTCGATTTGCCACTGCCATTCGGACCGATGATGCCGACCCGATCCTCCGGGCTGAAGCTGTAGGTGAAGTCCTCCAGCAGCACGGTGCCACCCGGTGTGCCATCGGCGGTGACTCGAATCTGCTCCGCTTCGATGGCGATTTTGCCGATGCGCCGGCTCACACTCGTCATCTCCAGCTGCTTGCGGGCCTGGCGGGTCGGTGCTTCCCGCATCGCTTCGATCCGCTGCAACCGCGCTTTCTGTTTGGTGCTTCGGGCCTTCGGGCCCTGGCGCAACCAGGCCAGCTCGCGGCGCAGCACGCTTTTGAAGCTGGCTGCCGAGGCCGCATCGGCCGCGTCCTGCTCCGCTTTGCGTTGCAGATAGGTGCTGTAGTTGCCGGCATAGCTACGGGCCTCACCCCGCTCCACTTCCACCATCCGGTTGGTGACCCGATCGAGCACGTAGCGGTCGTGGGTCACCAGCACCACGGCGCCCGGATAGCGATCAAGCCACGACTGCAGCCATTCCACGGCAGCCGCATCGAGGTGGTTGGTGGGTTCATCCAGCAGCAGCACGTCTGGGCAGGCCACCAGGGCTGCCGCCAGGCTGACCCGTTTGCGATACCCACCCGAGAGGGCTTCAACCGGCCGTTGCAGATCGCTGATCCCCAGGCGCTGCAGCACTTCCTGGCATTGCTGCTCCAGGCCCCAGGCCTCCGCCTCATCCATGCGCTCACTCAGTTGCCCCAACGCCGACAACAAGGTGCTGTCGTTGGGGTTGGCCGCCACCGCTTCACTGAGGGCGTTGAAGCGCAGCAGCAGTTCACGCTTTTCACCGCAGCCTGCGAGCACCTGCTCGAGCACGGTCAGCCCCGGTTGCACCGCACTCTCCTGCCCCACCAGTTCGATCCGCAGGCGCGGCGAGCAGCGGCGTTCCCCGGATCCCAGGGGCTCCACCCCCGCCAGCACCTTGAGCAGGGTGGACTTTCCAGCGCCGTTCGGGCCGATCAGCCCCAGCCGGTCCCGGTCGCCGATGTGCAGGGTGAGATCGGCAAAGAGCGTGCGGATGCCGAAATCCTTCGCCGCCCCCACCAGGCTGATCAGACTCACGCGCTCCCGGCCATCCGCTGTGCTTCCAGATAAGCAAACACGCTCTTATCGCCCACATCAGCTGCAGCCGGCCCCCCGAATTTGCGCAGGGCCAGCACCAGTTGCAGAACGGCCGCCAGCGACAGGAGACCGCCGCTCATCGCCGCACCCATCAGGCCGCTCAGATACCCCAGCAGGGCCAGGGGCAAGAGCAGGGTGAGGCCGATCGCTTCAGGGCGGCGGAAGCAGAAGAACTCCTTGAAGCCCACGCCGGCCAGGGCGGCGAAGAAGGGGCCGATCGCCCAGATCCACACCGGTTCGGTCCTCACGCTGGCGAGCATCGGTTCCGAACCGCTCTGCAGTGCCAGCCAGCTCAGGCCGACGCAGCCGATCCCCCAGAGCCCCTTCAGCGCTCGGTGCAACGGTCGCAGGTAGATGTGAATCCAGTGCAGGGCCAGGCCGAGCCCCGTGGCCATCGGCAGAAGCCAGAGCCCCACATGGGCTGGCCCCCAGGCCATCCATTGCCCCATGCCGCCGGCAAAGGCGATCCCGCACAGCAGCAGCGATTGCCGGTAGCGCTGAACCTCTCGGGCATCCTCAGCGGTGATGCGGTAGCGGCCGTAGACCCCCTCGAACACGTCCTGTTCAGGGGCACTGGCGGATGGCTCACTCATGCTCATTCAGGCGGAACGGCCTTCACCAGTTTGCTCAGTTCGAGGCCCGCCGGAATGATGCTGCTGGGATGCAGGGGAAACAGGGCGCCGAAGTAATCCTGACGCCAGATGCTGGCATCGCAGGTGTCGGCCACCCCTGGCAGTGCATAAAAGCGCTGTCGCCAGCGCCAGAGTGCCGGCAGGGTCCAAAGGGGTTGGGCTGTGCAGCCGAACAGGGGGGCATAGACCGCCTCCCAGCGGATCAGGGTGGGGAAAAGGCGCACATCCGCCAGGGTGAGTTGATCACCGCAGAGCCAGGGGCCAGCGCCACTCAGGGCCTGCTCCACCTCCTGCAGGGCTTCAAACAGAGCGGCGCTGGCCTGGTCATAGGCCGCCTGGGTCCGCGCGAATCCGCAGCGGTAGACGCCGTCATTCACCCGCGGTTGCAAGAGCGTCTGCCAACGCTCAATCGCGGCACGCTGTGGTTCTGGTGCCAGGTCGGGTGCATCCTGCGGGGCTGGCCATCGGTTCAGGGCCAGGCAGAGGCCAGCGCTGTCATTGCCCAGCAACCGGGCCGGATGTTCGCCGTTGCGGCCCGGATCCACGAGGGCGGGCACGGTGGCCCGATGGCTGGGAGGACAACCGCAGTGTTGATAGAGCTGCAACAGGGTGTCGCAGTTCAGCCAGGCTGGAGCCAGTCGCCAGCGACCTTGGCGATGATCGGCCCGTGCCATCAGAAGGGTGAGGGTGCTGTCAAGGCGACGCAGGCGATGCACCAGCCAGGTGCGATGGGCCCAGGGACAACTGCGTCCCACGATCAACCTGGGCAGGGTGGCCCCGCTGCGCCCGGCCAGGTCGGCTGGATCGGGAGCCTCCACGGAGCTGCGATCGCTGGCTGGTCTCCGGTAGTGGCCAGCGGAGTCAGCCGGGGCCAGGCCCTGCATCAGTCGCTTCCACTGCCAGTGCCAACCGGCGCGGGCCCCGGCCACAATCGCGGGCGGAATCGCCATGGTGCTTCCTTTTGCCTGCATTCTCGGCGACGCTGGCA
>CALGVO010000218.1 GCA_937930135.1 uncultured Synechococcus sp.
AGGGAGATGCAGGTATCTTCTGACACCTGCTGGCTGGGAATGGCAGTGGAGAGAGTCATGACCCTGGAGGGTGATTGGTAGAGGTGTCAGAGAAGGGAGTGCTGAAGCGACCGTTCAAGATGCCGATTACTTGGCAGCAAAACGGCCAAGCCATCGGGCGAAGAGGTTCATGGCGAGGATAAAAATCACCAGAACAAACGAGGCTGCCCAGGCCAATTCGTTCTGGGCCTGGTAGGGCATGATCGCGAAGTTGTAGATCAGCACTGAGAGGCTGGCGATCGGATTGAAAATTCCCTCTGGCCAGAAGGGAGAGAACAGGGCGGTGAAGATGAGTGGTGCTGTTTCACCGGCCGCACGGGCGATCGAGAGCACCACTCCCGTGGCGATCGGGGTGAATGCCGTCGGCAGGGTGATCCGCACGATGGTGACGAATCGGGAGGCGCCCACGCCCAGGGCGCCACGCCGTAGGTCGTCGGACACAAGCTTCAGACCCTCATCGGTGGTTTTGATCACCGTGGGCAGCATCAGGATCGACAGGGCAAGACCTCCGGCGAGAGCGCTGTAGGAATTGCCGAAGAAGATCCTGGTCGACACGATGATGCCGTAGACGAAAACACCGGCGATGATCGAAGGAACGCCGGAAAGCACGTTCGTGCCGAAGCGGATGAACTGAGCGAAGGATCCGCCCTTGGAATATTCCGCCAGGAAGATGCCACCGCCCACACCCACCGGAATGGCGATCAGCCCGGCGATGATCGACACGATGATCGTGCCGATGATGGCGTTACCGATACCGCCGCCTTCCAGGCCCGGCGGCGGCGGCAGTTGGGTAAACAACGCCAGGCTGATCTTGCCGCCGCCCATGATCAGCACGTAGGCCAACACCAGCACGAGGGGAAGCACGCAGATGGCCGAAAACAGGCCGGCAATCAAGGTGAGCAGGCGACTCAGCAGGTTGCGTTGCAAGCCCGGCTTGTAGCTGAGATCGGGAATCGGACGGGCGGAACTGGAAACAGTCATGATCTCGATCAGTACTTGAGGCTGAGACGCTTCACCAACCACTGAGCGAACACATTGACCGCCAGGGTCAACACGATCAGCACAAAGGCGGCATACATCAATGACGACACCTGGCTGCCATCGGCTTCACCGAATTGGTTCGCCAGCATCGCCGCAATCGTGTTGCCGGGGGCCAGGAGCGACCAGCTGAAATTGTTGGAATTGCCGATGATCATGGTCACGGCCATGGTTTCACCCATCGCCCGACCGAGCGCGAGCATCACACCGCCAACGATCCCTGACACCGCAGCCGGCAGGATGACGTTGAGAATGGCTCCCCAACGGGTGGTGCCGACGCCATAGGCAGCTTGCCGCAGCTTGACCGGTACCTGATTGAGGGAGTCGCGGGCGATGGCGGTGATGATCGGCAGGACCATCACCACGAGGATCAGAATCGCCGGTGCCATGCCAGGACCCATTGGAGCGGAACTGAAGATGGGCAGCCAGCCGAAGGCCTGATTCAGCCAGGTGAGGACGGGGCGAATGAAGGGCTCAAGCACGAAGATCGCCCAGAGTCCAAGCACGACGGAGGGAATCGCTGCCAGGAGTTCCACCATCACGCCGATCACATCGCGGATTCGGCGCGGAATGATGTTTTCGGTGATGAACACAGCGGTGCCCACTCCGAGGGGAACGGCAATCGCCAATGACAGCAGAGAAGTAACAATCGTGCCGTAAATGGCCGTGAAGGCACCGTATTCATCGTCGACAGGATTCCAGTTGGAGGTCACCAGGAACTTCCAGCCGTAACGGCCCATGGATTCCAGGGAACCCCAGAACACCACCACGAGAATGGCGAACAGCACGATCGCCACCATCGAGGCCAGGGCGATCGCCAGATTCTTGAAACCGACATCAACAAGCTTCTCGGAAGCCGGTCGACGCCTCAGGAGGTACTGCTCCTCGGTGTCAGGGGACATTCTGTGCAGCAACAGACTCCCGAAAACTAATGCTGGGAGGGGTGGTTCATCACTAAGGTCCCTTTAAAGGGCGGGGATTGCCCTGTCCATGGGGCTCTGAAAGCCAGCGGTGGCCTCGGTAGCGTGGAATCGACCTTCAGGTGGCTATGGGCCGAATCGTCGGGATTGATCTGGGAACCACCAATTCCGTCGTGGCCGTGCTGGAGGCCGGTCGCCCCCAGGTGATCGCCAATGCCGAGGGGATGCGCACGACACCATCGGTGGTGGGCTTTACAAAGGATTCTGAGTTGCTGGTGGGACAGGCCGCTCGTCGCCAGCTGGTGCTCAACCCACGCAACACCTTCGCCAACCTCAAACGCTTCGTGGGGCGCGCCTGGGACGAGCTCGATGACTCCAGCCTGTCGGTGCCCTACACGATCCGCGCCAATGACCGCGGCAACGTGCGGGTCGCCTGCCCCCAGATGGAGAGGGAGTATGCGCCGGAGGAGTTGGTGGCCTCGATCCTGCGCAAGCTCGTGGACGACGCCTCCACTTATTTAGGCGAATCGATCGAAGCCGCGGTGATCACCGTTCCCGCCTATTTCGACGACGCCCAGCGTCAGGCCACCCGGGATGCGGGGCGTCTCGCCGGTCTGGAGGTGGAGCGGATCCTCAACGAACCAACGGCGGCAGCGCTCGCCTACGGCTTCGACCGCAGCGCTGTGAAACGGGTGCTTGTGTTCGACCTCGGCGGCGGCACTTTCGATGTGTCGTTGCTGCGGATCGCCAACGGCGTGTTTGATGTGAAAGCCACCAATGGCGACACCCAGCTGGGCGGCAACGATTTCGACCAGCGCATCGTCGACTGGTTGGCCGCAGCGTTTCAGGAGCATCACGGCATCGATCTGCGCCGGGATCGCCAAGCGCTGCAACGCCTGACCGAGGCGGCGGAGAAGGCGAAGCAGGAGCTCTCCGGTGTGGCCAGCACGCCCATTTCTCTGCCTTTCATCGCCACCGGTGCTGATGGCCCTCTGCACATCGAAACCCGACTGGATCGCACGACATTCGAATCACTCTGCCCCGATCTGCTCGACCGCCTGCTGCTCCCCGTGCAGACGGCCCTGCGCGACTCCGGCTGGGCGGCGGAGGATGTGGACGATGTGGTGCTCGTTGGCGGCAGCACCCGGATGCCGATGGTGCAGCAACTGGTACGCACTCTGATTCCCCATGACCCCTGCCAGTCGGTCAATCCCGATGAAGTCGTGGCGATCGGTGCAGCTGTGCAAGCGGGCATTCTCACCGGTGAATTGCGCGATCTGCTGCTCAATGATGTGACCCCCCTCTCGCTCGGCCTCGAGACTGTGGGTGGGTTGATGAAGGTGCTGATTCCCCGTAACACGCCGATCCCGGTGCGTCAGTCCGATGTTTTCAGCACATCTGAGCCGAATCAATCCTCGGTGGAGATTCATGTGTGGCAAGGCGAGCGACAGATGGCGGCCGATAACAAATCCCTCGGTCGCTTCCGCCTCTCCGGCATTCCGCCAGCGCCCCGCGGTGTGCCCCAGATCCAGGTGGCCTTTGATATCGATGCCAATGGCATCCTTCAGGTCAGCGCCACCGACCGCACCACGGGCCGGAAGCAATCAGTCACGATTCAGGGTGGTTCCACCCTCAACGAAGACGAACTGCAGGCCCTGCTCAGGGAGGCGGAAGAGCGGGCCGACGAGGATCGGCGCAAGCGGGCCGGTATCGAACGGCGCAACAGAGCCCTCACCCTGGTGGCCCAGGCGGAGCGCCGCTTGCGGGATGCGGCGCTGGAGCTGGGGCCCTACGGCGCCGAACGGCAGCAGCGCGCCGTGGAAATGGCCATGCGCGATGTGCAGGACACCCTCGAGCAGGAAGATCTGCAGGAGCTGGAACTGAGCGTGAGTGCCCTGGAGGAGGCGCTGTTCGGACTCAACCGACGCCTTTCGGCAGAACGGCGCAGTGAGGCCAGCCCCTTGCAGGGCATCCGCAACACGCTCGGGTCGCTGAAGGATGAGCTCTTCGCCGATGACGACTGGGATGACGATCCCTGGGCGGCACCGCGTGGGCGGCCATCCGGTCGCTACGGCCCGACCCGACAAGGCTTCGACCCCTGGGACGATGACCCTTACCGCTGAAACGGATTACTGGGCGCTGCTCGGTCTTCCTCCTGACAGCGACAGCGAGGCGCTCAAGCGTGCGTTCCGCCGGGAAGCCCGTCGTTGGCACCCCGATCTCAATGGCAACGATGTTCGGGCCGAGGAACGCTTCAAGTTGGTCAATGAGGCCTATGCGGTGCTCAGCGACCCGAAGCGTCGCCAGGCCTGGGAGTCGCGTCAGCAGGGGGGCGCGGGTGAGCCCGGTGAAGATCCCTTCGCCAGCGGCTTTCCAAGTTTTGAGCACTACCTCGCTGTGGTGCTCGGCATGGCCGAGCCTGAACCGATGGATCCTCCGGAACCGGACGTGGAGGTCCATGCCGACTGGCCCGCTGCCGCACCACCGCCGCCCCCTCCCCCGGTTCAGGCCGCCGAAAGCCTGGAAACCGATGTGTGGCTCAGCCCTGATCAGGCGCTGCACGGCACAGCCGTGGAACTGGAGCTGGCCGACGGCACGCTGGTGGAGGTGCAGACCCCATCACGGGCCGGTGATGGTTGGCGTCTGCGTCTGGCGGGGGTGACGCCGGGCGGTGGTGATCACTTTCTGCACCTGCGCGTGCAGACCGACGAGGGTCTGCGCATCGATGGCTTGCGGGTGCTGTATCGCCTCGAACTGCTGCCCCCAGATGCGGCGCTCGGATGCGCCGTGGAGGTGCCCACCCTGCGTGGACCGGTGACCCTGCAGGTGCCGCCTGGCTCCTCCAGCGGCCGTTTGCTCCGGTTACGCGGCCGGGGGCTCGAGCTGGAGGGTCAGCGTGGTGATCAGTTGGTGGAAATCGTGGTGGTGATTCCCTCGTCTTTGACGGAGGCGGAACGGGCCCTTTATCGCCGGCTTCAGGAGCTGGCCCTGGAGGAGTGAGCGCGGGCCGGTGCCAAACTGCCAGCGCTCTGCCGAAGGCCATGCTCGTTCACGTGCTGCTCTACGACGCCGGCGGTGAGAGCGAAGGGATCCATTCGCTCGAACTGGCGGGATCCACCGTGGTGTTGATGTTCGAGAACCGCGACGACGCAGAGCGCTATGCCGGTCTGCTCGAGGCCCAGGATTTTCCTGTGCCCAGTCTGGAGGCAATCGAACGGGACGACATCGAGATCTTCTGCAGGGAGGCTGGCTATGTGGCGCGGTTTGTGGAAAGTGGTTTCGTACCCAAAACCGATGAGGAGCGGCTTCTGTTGTCGCCGCCCACAGCAAACCGGGATGTGACGGGCTGGCAGGACGCCGAACCCGCCGCGCCCTCCGATGAATCAGCCCAGCTGGAGGCGTTTCGCCGTCAGCTTGAAAATCTGCTCTGAGGATCCATCTGATGACTCTCATTCCAGCATCGGAAGACCGGGGCCATCTGATGACGGAGCAGGCCAATCCGCGAAGTCACGCGCTCGATCGCCTCAGCACCGCAGAGCTGGTGGATCTGTTTGTCACGGAGGATCGTCGCCCCCAGGAGGCGGTGGCCGCCGCCGCCCCGGCCCTGGCCGAGGCGATCGATCAGATCGCTGATCGGCTCCATCAGGGTGGTCGGCTCTTCTACGTGGGCGCCGGGACGTCCGGACGGCTCGGGGTGCTGGATGCTGCCGAGTGTCCTCCCACATTCTGCAGCCCGCCGGAGCTGGTGCAGGGCGTGCTCGCCGGAGGTGCTCCAGCGTTGCTGCGCAGTTCGGAGGGTTTGGAGGACCAGCGCGATGCCGGAGCCGAGGCTCTGCGCGATCGAGGCGTCGGCGCGGCCGATTGTGTGGTGGGCATTGCCGCCGGCGGCACCACGCCCTATGTGCATGGGGCGCTCGACTACGCCGGATCCCTCGGCGCGCTCACGATCGGCATGGCCTGCGTCCCCAGCGCCCAGGCGTCGTTGCCCTGCGCGATCGACATCCGTCTGCTCACGGGGCCGGAACTGCTCACCGGTTCGACCCGGCTCAAAGCCGGAACGGCCACCAAAATGGCGCTCAACATTCTCTCCACCGGAGTGATGGTGCGCTTGGGCAAGGTCTATGGCAACCGGATGGTGGATGTGGCCGCCAGCAACAGCAAGCTGGTGGACCGGGCCCTGCGGATCTTGCGCGATCTGGCGGGGGTGCCCCG
>CALGVO010000219.1 GCA_937930135.1 uncultured Synechococcus sp.
CCCCACGGCCCCTGGCGGCCGATGGTTAGAAGAGGTGCCATGACTCAGTTCGAGCGCAACCAGATCCGCGCCAAGCTCCACCGCCTGGAGCTGGATGAGCGCTTCATTGAGCGCTACCTCGCCAAGCTCGATCGCAATGGCGAGTGTTATGCGATCGCCTGCCGCACGATCGATCGCTGGCAGAAGCCGGATCCCTCCGCCACCGTGCTGCAGGCACTGATCTGTGGCTTGCTTGCTGCTGCCGCTGGCGCCTGGCTGGCCCTGGTGGCTTAGGGAGCTGGTCGCGCTCAGAACGATTCCCAATCAAACTCCAGTTTCACCCGCCCGGAGGCCGGCAGGAGGAAGCGGCGGTGCAGCACGTTCTCATAACGGGCCTCCCAGGCGGGGTCTTCAGCTCCCTCCTTCAGCACCACAAACTTGAAGCAGATCGGTTGACCCACCGAGTCTTCAAACGGAATCTCGTTGAACCAGGTGTCCCCATTGATGTATTCCAGGGCGGCACTCTTGCGTAGATCCCAGCAGCCCAGCTCAGGCACATCTCCCGTCACAGCGATGCGCTCGCCAGGCCGTGTGAAAAAGTTGTTGATCTGGAATTTCACGATCGTGGTGCCCTCCACCGGGGGGGCGATCACGCTCAGCACGACCGCGCCCTTGGCGGCCAACGGCAGATTGTGGATCGTGCCGTTCTCCACCCTCACATCGGTGCCGCTGAGAACACAGCGATGCACTCCATCGGGAAGATCAACGTTGGCCACCGTGATCGTGGTGGCATCCCCCTGATTCAACAGGGTGAAGACCCTGGAGTTTCGGTAGCAGCGTGTGAAGGCATAGGTCGCGTCGCTGAGATACTTCTGCTGGTGGGAGCCGTAGGCGAGGGCACGGTTGGTGCGCCGCAGGTCGGCCAGCTGACGAATGCAATGGAACAGCCGGCTGCTGTCATCCCACTGCTCCATCATCGGGCGGTTGTAGGGATCCTGCCCGCCATGGGTGTTGTTCACAAGGTATTGTTCGGTTCCATAAAAAATCGCCGGAATTCCCCGAAGTGTGAGCAGCAGAATCGTGGCCAGTTCCAGATTCTCGTGCGAATCTGTCACAGACAGAAATCGCGGCATGTCGTGATTGTCGATAAACGTCACCAGTTCCGTGGAGCGTTTGTACACATGGTCCATATCCAGCACCGACTGCACATGCCGGAACCCTCCTGGCTTCATGCCGGAGAAGGCATCGCGAATTCCGTAAGCAAGCCCGAAGTCAAGGATTGACATCCCTGAGCTGTTGGCATAACTCAGGGTGCGACTGTCAAAGGGGCTGCCAAAGCCATACTCCCCAAAGATGAACGTTTCGGGGTGTTGGCGGCGGATGTCTGTGACGAATTCCTGCCAGAACCAGATCGGCATGTGTTTCACCGTGTCAACACGCAGGGCGTCAAAGCCTGCATCGAGCCAGGCCGTGATCGCTGATTTGATGTAATTGCGATAGGCGATATTCTTGTCGTTGAATGTGGCCAGACCCAGCATCTCGTAGTGGAGAAGCTGGAATTCGTCGTTCCAGTCGGAAATCGTTGGGAAGTGGTAATAGAAGTTGTTCGTGTCGTTGTTGAAGTCGGCAATCAGCGCGCCATCGTCATACACCACGCCTTTGCTGCCATTGATGTCTGGGGAACTGTGGTTGCAGACGATGTCGAGGATGAGCTTGATCCCCCTGGCGTGAAACACCTCCACCAGTTCACGCAAGGTGCGGGAGTGATCCAGCGATGTTGAATCGTCCGAAGCGATGAAGTGGGGATTGATGCGTTTGAAGTCTCGGGTCCAGTAGCCATGCATGGGGGCACTGTCTGCCTGGATGTCATCCACCTGCTCAAACAGCGGCGAGAGCCAGATCGCGGTGACACCCAGAGCCTGCAGGTAATCGGCCTTGTCGATCACCCCCTGCAGATCGCCACCCCAGTAGTGACCCCAGCGGCTGTGGCTGGGGTCGAACAGCCCCTGCCGTCCCACCGCGTCGTTGCCGGCGCAGCTGTTATGGAAGCGGTCGATGACGATGAAGTAGATGGTTTCCTTGCGGAACTCCATCTCAGGGGTGATCAGAAAGCCTGCGCTGGATTGGCGGATCGCGTCGAGGTCAAGGCGGGTTTCCATGGGTTCCATGGCGAAGCAGGCCGGACCCTCGTCGTAGCCAGATCACGTGCCAGTGCTGGTGACCCTGATCACCGCC
>CALGVO010000220.1 GCA_937930135.1 uncultured Synechococcus sp.
TGGGGTGCGGCCAAGGCCCTCGGCGAAGCCGGCGTGCGTGTGACCC
Organism: uncultured Synechococcus sp.; assembly: GCA_937930135.1. GTDB lineage: Bacteria > Cyanobacteriota > Cyanobacteriia > PCC-6307 > Cyanobiaceae > Synechococcus_C. The sequence goes on from CALGVO010000220.1 coordinate 47, forward strand.
TGCTGGATGGGATGGCGGATCCCACCGGCAGCACGCCCCTCACCACCGCCAGCGGCAAGCCGTTTGAAGCCGGCACCCGCGGCTTCTGGAAGGACTACCCCAACATCAATGCCCTCACCGCCGAGCTCGATCTCGGCCCGGTGTTCACGGACTTCACCACCAGTGCCTTCTGGTCGCCCGATGGTCTGGAGGCCACGGCGCCGGTGTTCGGAGATGCGCCGCGGTGGCCGAGTCCGCTGGGGCAGGTGGCTGCGACCTTCACCAACTTCAAGCGCTTGCCGATCGCCGATCGGCTGAGCATCACGGGGCTTCTCTACGCGATGCTCGATCTTCACCGCAGTGATGCGGTGTATCGGCGCTACGACAACCTCGATGCGCTGACGTTGTTCCGGAGCGTCGGAATCAGCGAGCGGATGATCAACGACTTTCTGCGCCCCACCCTGCTGGTGGGACTGTTCAAGCCGCCCGAGGAGCTTTCGGCGGCGGTGACGATGGAGCTTCTCTATTACTACTCCTTTGCCCATCAGGATTCCTTCGATGTGCGCTGGATCCGGGCCAACAGTGTTGGCGAAGCCTTGATTGCACCCCTGGCCCGAAAGCTCATGGAGTCTCACGGCCTGCGGGTGCTGGGGGGCACGCTGGCCACGGGGTTGAACCTCACGCCCGACGGTTCGGCGGTTGCTTCGGTGGCAACCCGTGCCGTTGAAACGGGTGAGGAGGGGCTGATTGAAGCGGTGGATGCGGTGGTGTTGGCAGTGGGCGCCAGGGGGATGGGCGCGCTGATGGCGTCGTCGCCGGCCTGTGCTGCTGCCGTTCCAGAGCTGGTGGAGGCCGGAACGCTCGGTGCCATCGATGTGGTGTCGGTGCGTCTGTGGCTTGATGCCTACGTAGACGTTGCCGATCCCGCCAATGTCTTCTCCCGTTTTGAGGCGTTGCGGGGGGCCGGTGGCACCTTCTTCATGCTCGATCAGCTGCAGAGGGAGGAGGAAGCCGCTCTGTGGGGCGGGGAACAACCCCAGGGATCGGTGGTCGCCAGCGATTTCTACAACGCCTCAGCGATCGCAACCCTCAGCGATGGGGAGATTGTGGCCTTGTTGATGCGGGAGCTGTTGCCGGTGGCCAATCCCGCCTTTCACGCCGCCACGGTGCTGGAGGCGGAGGTGCGTCGCTATCCGGCGTCGGTGTCGCTGTTTGCACCGGGGAGCTTCAGCCAGCGGCCGCCGCTGGAAACGGCGCTGCCTTCCATCGTGTGTGCCGGCGACTGGGTGCGGATGGGCAGCCGCGAGCATGGCGCCAAGGGGCTGTGTCAGGAGCGGGCCTATGTGTGTGGTCTGGAAGCCGCCAATTCCCTGATTCGCCGTCGGGTCGTCACGACTCCCACCGCTTCGGCCAGGGAACACTCCGTGATCCCGATCCGCGCCGATGAACCGCAGGTGCTGATCGGTCGCGCCTTGAATGCTCTGGTGATGAACCAGGCGGAGGCTCTGGGTCTGCGGTGGCCATGGTTGCCCAGAAACGATTGCTGATCCCAGCCAGGCTGAACTAAACTAAGCCTTAGTTCAAGGTTGTTGAGCATGGAGGTCGTCAATATCCATCAGGCCAAAACCCAGCTCTCCCAGCTCCTGGTTGCGGTGGAGCATGGGGAGGACGTGGTGATCGCCCGAGCCGGCACGCCGATCGCTCGACTGGTGCGTTGGAGAGCCTCGGCGCCAACGGTGGCGGCGCCGGGAGCGATGCGTGGCCGGATCCAGCTCGGAGAAGCCTTTGATGCACCGCTCGATGAATTGTTTGAAGCGACACAGTGACGCGGTTGCTGCTCGATACTCACCTGTTGCTCTGGTGGCTGAATGACGATCCGCGGCTCGCAGAGAGTGTTGTGGCCCGTGTGCAGGCTCCTGATGCTGAGGTCTTCGTGAGCCAGGCTTCTCTATGGGAGATGGCGATCAAGCTCTCGCTGGGTCGATTGCAGCTGGACCTGCCTGAGTTGGAGCGTCAGGTGCCGTTGCAGGGGTTCCGCTGGTTGCCGATCAGCAACGCGCACCTTCTGGCGGTGGCAGAGCTTGCGCTGGATGGACAGCATCGCGATCCGTTTGATCGGCTGTTGGTGTCGCAAAGCAAAACCGAACCGATGCTGCTGCTCACAGCAGACCGGCAGCTGGGGCGTTACGGCAGCACGGTGGAGGTGGTGGTGTGATGCGACGACTCCTGATCACAGGCGGCAGTTCGGGCATCGGCCTGGAAGCGGCTCGGCGTCTCGCTCGCAGTGGCCATCAGCTCACGTTGTTCTGTCGCACGGCCGAGCGAGCCGATCAGACGGAGCAGCAGCTGCGAGCTGCCGGAGCGGCGCCCAGTCAGATCGCCTGCATCGCCGTGGATCTGGCGGATCTGGCGAGCGTGGAGCGCGCCTGCCAGAAGCTGCTGGATCAAGGGCAACCCCTGGATGGCCTGGTGCTGAATGCCGGCCAGCAGCGTGCCGGAGCCGCCGCGCCCGTGTTCACGCCCCAGGGGATTGAAATCACCTTCGCTGTGAACCAGCTGGCCCACCAGTTGATCGCCGCCCGGCTGCTGCCGCTGTTGCAAGCGGGCACGCAGCCACGGATCGTGATCACCGCTTCGGAGGTGCACAACCCCGCCAGCGGCGGCGGGCGTGTGGGTCAACCGGCGCACCTGGGGGATCTGGCGGGGCTTCGGGCTGGTGCCGGCTTCGTGATGCTCGATGGCAGTGATCGCTTCGATGGCGACAAGGCCTACAAAGACAGCAAGCTCTGCAATGTGCTGCTGGGGCGCGAGCTCGATCGGCAACTGGAGGGCTCCATGCCGGTGATCAGCTGGAGCCCTGGGTTGGTGATTCCCCGCAGCAGCGAAGGTTTCTTCCGCCACAACCGCCAGAACAATCCTCTGGGGATGGCGTTGTTTGCGTTGGTGGCACGGGATCTGCTGCGTCTCACCGAATCGGTGCCGACGGCTGGTCGGTTGCTGGCTGATCTGGCCACCGATGCCGCCTTTGCGAGCCCTGGCTTCAGCTACTGGAGCAACCGGCTGGTGCGCCCGGGCCTGCATCGCTTTGAGGCCACGGCCACGAGTGCGGCAGGCGCCGATC
>CALGVO010000221.1 GCA_937930135.1 uncultured Synechococcus sp.
GATCGCCTCCAGGCCATAGGCGCTGCAGCTGGGGATGAAGCGGCAACGGGGGCCGAGCAGGGGAGAGAACCAGCGCCGGTAGACAGCGATCAGCGCCAGCAGCAGGCCGCTGATGAGGCGATTGATCTGGGCGGGAAAGCCGCCGGATACAGTGGTGGATTCGCGCATGCGGAGCCGCAACCTGGGCCTCCTGCCCAGCATGACGGGTCAGCGGCGCGGAAGCTCCATCTCATCCTGTCTCTATGTCTCGTTACCGCGGCCCTCGCCTGAGGATCACGCGGCGCTTGGGAGACCTCCCCGGTCTCACCCGGAAGGCCGCAAAGCGGTCCTATCCCCCCGGTCAGCACGGCCAAGCCCGTCGCAAGCGCTCTGAATACGCGATCCGTCTCGAAGAAAAGCAGAAGCTTCGCTTCAACTACGGCGTCTCTGAACGTCAGCTGGTGCGCTACGTGAAGAAAGCGCGCGCGCAGGAGGGTTCCACCGGAACCAACCTGCTCAAACTGCTCGAGAACCGTCTCGACAACGTCTGTTTCCGCCTCGGCTTCGGGCCCACCGTTCCCGGTGCGCGGCAGCTGGTGAATCATGGCCACGTGACCGTGAACGGTCGCGTCACCGACATCGCCAGCTATCAGTGCAAGGCCGGCGATGTGATCGCCATCCGCGAGCGCAAGGGCAGCAAGACGCTGGCCGAAGGCAACCTGGAATTCCCGGGCCTCGCCAACGTGCCGCCCCACCTCGAACTCGACAAAACCAAGCTCAGCGCCAAGGTGATTGGCCGCTGCGAGCGTGAGTGGGTCGCACTGGAGATCAACGAACTGCTGGTGGTGGAGTACTACTCCAGAAAAGTCTGATTTTCAGCCCCAGCGAAAGCCGGGATTGTCCTTGCAACCCCCTTAGACTCTTGTTCGCCGTTGATTGACGGTGGGCAAGAGTTTTTTAATCCCGCCCAATTCAAAGCTGTCACCCGAAGAACTTCAAAGACAGCTTCACCTCTCCTCCAAAGGCAATCCACTTGACAAGCGCCGTCACAGAAAACCTCCCACCCAAACCCCTGAGGCGCATTGATTTCAACCTGAAGCCTTACATGGCGAGCGACGACAAGATTGCTGCCTGGCAGATTGCCAACACAATTATTCCTTTAACCCTACTCTGCCTGGCGATTGCGCATCTAACGGAAAAATTGACTCTTGCTTCAATTATTCTTACCCCGATCTCATTTGTTTTCATCATATTATTTCTCAGCAGAAGTTTTTCACTCATGCATGACTGTGGCCACCACAGTCTCTTCAAATCCAAACATGCCAATCGCATTGCTGCTTTTGCCTTGAGCATGATCCACGCAATGCCTCACCATCCTTGGTCGAGAGGCCATGCCTTTCATCACAAGCACAATGGGAACTGGAATCGATACAGAGGGCCGTCCGCACTGACCACCGCCCGCGAGTATGAGAAAAAAAGCAAAAATCATCAAGTCATCTATCGACTTTTACGCCATCCCCTAGCCCTCATACCGGGAGGTTTTTACTACCTTGTCATCAAACCAAGAGTCACTCTTCTGGCCGGGCTGCTGGAGCTGATCAGCAAAGTGATCAGCGACGGCTACAGCAGAATTTCCACCAGGACATGGCCTACCCCCCATGCATTCATCAGCGCTTACAAATCAGACGTATTTTACACAAAAGAAGAAGCTTACGACACGATCGCCAACAGTATCTGCGTCACACTTGCCTGGTGGTGGATCGGCAGCGCGATTGGATATTGGCATTTTTGGATTCTCTATGGCTCCATCATGAGCATCAGCGCAGCAATCATGATCGCGGTGTTCTTTGTTCAACACAATTTTCCCGGATCATATGCAAGCGGAGAAGAGCATTGGAGCTTCTTCAAGGGAGCGATTGAAGGCTCATCCTTTCTGATCATGCCTCGCATCCTGAACTGGTTCACAGCAGACATTGCCTACCACCACATCCATCACCTCTCGGAAAGAATTCCGAATTACCGGCTTCGCATGTGCCATGAAGACAAGCAAAACAACTTCGAC
>CALGVO010000222.1 GCA_937930135.1 uncultured Synechococcus sp.
GCGGTGGCTGGGGCTGGATGCTGGATGGCGGCGGTGGGGCCTTCGATCTGGGGCAGCAGGGCCTGCAGCTGACGCTGCGGATGGCCGATGGCCGCCTGCCGGACAAACCGCTGCGGCAACAGCTCTGGCAAGCCCTCCAGTGCAGCAGTGCGGCGGAGATCAAGGCCCTGGTGGTGCGTCCGGAGCGGAGTGTGCCGGTCCTGGCCCAGCTGGCGCCGCTGGTGCATAACGCCGCCGCTGCGGGCGATCCCGACGCGGAGGCGATCCTGCAGCGCTCGGCGGACGCCCTGGCGGAAGCGGTGACCGCCGTCGCCAACCGCCTCTCTCTCACCACCGTGGCAATCAGTCCCCGCGGGGGGGCGCTGGAGCATCTGCCCCTGTTTCGCGAGGGGGTGGAACGGGCCCTCGATGCCCGCTTGCCCCACTGGCACTGGCAAGCGGGTCAAGCCGATGCCTGCGCCGGCGCCCTCACCCTGGCGGAGCGCCTGCTCAGGCCGCATTGAGGTGCTGATCGGCGGACTGGGCCAGGCGGCTGGTCCAGTGCTCCACCATCGCCAGCTCCGAGGCCTCCACCATCACCCGCAGCAGCGGTTCGGTGCCGCTGGCCCGCACCAGCACCCGGCCGTTCTCGGCCATGGCCGCTTCCGCCTCCTGCACCAGATCAGCCAGCGGTGCACACTGCGCCCATCCTTGACGCCGCGCCCGATCGGGCACGCGCACATTCACCAGCTTCTGCGGATAGGCCTGAAAACTCTGATCGCGCCAATCGGCGAGGCTGAGTTGGCGCTCCTGGCAGAGGGTGGCGAGCTGCAGAGCGGTGAGCACGCCATCGCCCGACAGTCCATGGGCCGCTGAGAGGATGTGTCCCGACTGCTCACCCCCCAGGCCGGCCCCGGTGCTGACCATGGCGGCGTGGACGTATTGATCACCCACCGCCGTGCGCTCCAGCACGCCACCGCGCGCCTGCCAGGCCCGCTCAAATCCCAGGTTCGACATCACCGTGGCCACCAGCCGCTGCTCGGGCAGGGCCTGAGCCTCCTGCAGCGCCGATCCCCAGAGATAGAGCACGTGGTCGCCATCCACGACCCGGCCGCGACCATCCACGGCCAGCATCCGATCGGCGTCGCCGTCAAAGGCGAACCCCATCGCGGCACCCCGCTCCAACACGGCGTGTCGCAGGGGCTCCAGGTGGGTGGAGCCGCAGTTCACATTGATGCGGGCACCATCGGGCTCACCATGCAAGACAGTGAGATCAGCGCCGAGGCTCGCGAACACATTGGCGCCGCAGGCGGTCGCCGACCCCCAGCAGAGGTCGAGCACGATCGGCACCCCATCCAGCCGCTGAGCAGGCACACTCGCCAGCAGAGCATCGCGGTAATGGATCAGCAGGTCGGGGCGGTGATGGGCAGGGCCAAAGCCCTGGGATCCCTCACCGATGGCACCCACGTCTGTGTCCCCATGGAGCCCGGCCTCGATCGCCTGCTGCAGCTCACTGCGCAACTTGCTGCCATCGGCACCAAACACTTTGATGCCATTGTCGTGGGGCGGATTGTGGCTCGCCGACACCATCAAGCCACCGGCGGCGCCAGTGCTACGGATCAGCCCTGGTACCGCCGGAGTGGCACAGAGCCCGAGCGTCCACACCTCCCGACCTGCAGCGGTGAGCCCTGCGGTCAACGCCGCCACGATCATGGCGCCGCTGCTGCGCGAATCCATACCGATCAGCACCGGGCCCGCCTTGGGCAGCACCCGGCCGCACCAGTAGCCCACCTGAAGCGCCAGAGCCGGCGTGATCGTGGTGCCCACCCGGCCGCGCAGGCCATCCGTGCCGAAACTGGCCTGAACCGACGAGTGGGGCAGTCCCAGGGGCGGAATGGCGGTCTCGACCATGGGGGCGATGGAAGGCAACCAAGGTTACGGGCCGCGGGCGATGCGGCCCTTTCTCAGCGCCAGCGCCGGGGTGCCAGCAGCAGCAACACAAACTCCAGAAGGGCCCAGATAGCCACCACCAGCACCAGCCAGCCTGGAAGCCACAGCAGCGGCCACAGCCAGCGACCTCCCCACACGAGAAGCAACAGCAACCAGGCCATGCCGCAGCGACGCCGTTGCGACTGCCCCGGACGCTGCCAGCGCGGCTCGCTCGCCATCACCATCTGCTGCCGACTGCGCCCAGAATGCCAGCTGCCAGAGGCTCCGGCCTGCCCGATGCGTGCTCTCCGATGCGTGGTCTGATCCTGATCGGCGGCACCGCCATCGCCAGCCTTGCGCTGATCGTGGTGGGCCAGCCCCTGCTGCGGCTGCGCCAAACCCAGATCAACCCATCCTCAAGCCCGGGAACCCTCTGGCGGCACTACCGCTGGTCCACCGACCCTGAGCAGCGCCGCGAGGCCGCCCTCTCCCTGAGCCACAGGGCAGACGACGCCGCGACCCGGCAGCGGCTGCTGGCGGGGCAGGGCTGGGGCCGCAGCGCCCTGGCCGCCGTGAGCGTGCAACGTCAGGCGGACACCGCCGCTGCACTCGGACAACGGGAGAAGGCCGCCGCCCACTGGAGCGATCTGCTGCGCCGCTTTCCGAGCAGCGCCGCCAGCGCCGATGCCCGCTACCACCTCAGCGCCGGCAACCCAGACCTGCAGCAACAACTGCGGCAGCAGCAACCGGCCCACCCCGCCGCTCTCGACAGCGCCGTGCGCGATGGCGATGGGCTCCACCTCGCCCGCTGGGGCCCGAAGCATCCGGGGGCAGGCCCTCTGATCCGGGCTGCCTGTGATCGCGAAGCCGGGCCCGAACCCTCAGCCGCCGACCGCAACATCCTCGCCAGAGCCCTGGCGGCACGCGGCGATGGCGCCGCCGCCCTCCGATGTTTGCAGGGGGCCACCGCAGAACCCGCCACGATGCTGGCGATCGGCACAGCCCTGCTCAATGGCAGTGCTGGCCAACGCGCCCAGGGGCAGGCGCTGCTGTTGCAGCTCACCCAACGGCCGGAAGCCACCGCCGGAGGCAAAGGGGAGACCCTGGCTCTCGAGGCGGCCGCACAGCTCAGCGCCCCCCTCAAGCCTGATCCGGCCCTGCTGGCCGCCATCCCCCAACCCGTCCGCGACCGCTCCGCTGATGTGGCGGCCGCTGAGGTGCGCCTGGGACAACGCCAGGATGCCGAGGCCGTGCTGCAACGCTGGCCCGCAGCCCCGGCCAGCTGGCAACTGCAATGGGACCTGGCCCGGGAGGCCCTGCTCAAGGGGCAATGGCGAGCGGCGGCGCGCTGGCTCGGCGCCATTCCAGCCTCCAAACTGCCCGAGCCCCTGGCGGCACGCCAGCAGTTCTGGTTGGGACTGGCGAAAGCCAAACAAGACCAGCGCGCGGAGGCTGAGGCCATCTGGCAACGCCTGATCAAGGAGCACCCTCCCGGCTACTACACCTGGCGAGCCGCCAGCCGCCTCGAGGGCACCCCGCTGCCATCGCTGCTGCAACCCTCAGTCGAAGCCAGCACCGCTCCCCAGCCCGAATCGTCCAGCTGGGAACCCCTGAACAGTGGCGATGCGGAGGTTGACACCCTCTGGCGATTGGAATTGACCAAAGCCGCCTGGGAGACCTGGCGGAGCCGGCACCCTGAGGCCGAGGCCAGTGGCCGTGTCAGTGGCAGTGGTTCAGCGCCTTCCCCTGCTGAAGGCCTGGTGGAGGGCCAGCTGCGGCTGGCCCGTGGTGACAGCTGGAACGGCCTGGAGCGTCTCTGGCGTTCCAGCTTGCGGCTGGTGGATGACGACTGCTCGATGCGCGAGCGCCTGCATCGCAGCCAGCACCCAAGGCGGTATCAGGCCAGTTTTGCTGAGGCCAGCGAGGCTGCCGGCATCCGCAGCGAGCTCCCCCTGGCGATCGCCAAACAGGAATCGCGCTTCTCACCTGCGGTGGCCTCACCGGTGGGCGCCGTGGGGCTGATGCAACTGATGCCGGCGACGGCGAATGCAGTGGCTGGCCGCACCCTCAACCGCGACGACCTTGAGCAACCCGAGCTGAATGCACGCCTCGGCAGCCGCTACCTGGCATGGCTGCTGCGGCAGTGGAACGGCAACCCCTGGCTGGCGATTGCCAGCTACAACGCCGGCCCCGGTGCCGCCGGATCGTGGCGATCGCCCGAACTTCAGACCGACCCCGAACTCTGGGTCGAACGCATCCCCTATCCGGAAACCCGGCTCTACACCAAAAAGGTGTTGGGCAATCTGTGGGCCTATCTCAACCCTCAGGGGCTTGTGTGCCCACCGCTCAAGTGAGCCTGCGCCCCAGGGCGGCGGCGTCAAAGGGATTGGGGAGGGCATGCCCCAGCCAGATCCCACCGAGCACGATCAACGCCAGCC
>CALGVO010000223.1 GCA_937930135.1 uncultured Synechococcus sp.
CCACACTGGGACTGAGACACGGCCCAGACTCCTACGGGAGGCAGCAGTGGGGAATTTTCCGCAATGGGCGAAAGCCTGACGGAGCAACGCCGCGTGAGGGATGAAGGCCTCTGGGCTGTAAACCTCTTTTCTCAAGGAAGAAGATCTGACGGTACTTGAGGAATAAGCCACGGCTAATTCCGTGCCAGCAGCCGCGGTAATACGGGAGTGGCAAGCGTTATCCGGAATTATTGGGCGTAAAGCGTCCGCAGGCGGCCCTTCAAGTCTGCTGTTAAAAAGTGGAGCTTAACTCCATCGTGGCAGTGGAAACTGTTGGGCTAGAGTGTGGTAGGGGCAGAGGGAATTCCCGGTGTAGCGGTGAAATGCGTAGATATCGGGAAGAACACCAGTGGCGAAGGCGCTCTGCTGGGCCATAACTGACGCTCATGGACGAAAGCCAGGGGAGCGAAAGGGATTAGATACCCCTGTAGTCCTGGCCGTAAACGATGAACACTAGGTGTCGGGGGAATCGACCCCCTCGGTGTCGTAGCCAACGCGTTAAGTGTTCCGCCTGGGGAGTACGCACGCAAGTGTGAAACTCAAAGGAATTGACGGGGGCCCGCACAAGCGGTGGAGTATGTGGTTTAATTCGATGCAACGCGAAGAACCTTACCAGGGTTTGACATCCTGCGAATCTCCTGGAAACGGGAGAGTGCCTTCGGGAACGCAGTGACAGGTGGTGCATGGCTGTCGTCAGCTCGTGTCGTGAGATGTTGGGTTAAGTCCCGCAACGAGCGCAACCCACGTCTTTAGTTGCCAGCATTCAGTTGGGCACTCTAGAGAGACCGCCGGTGATAAACCGGAGGAAGGTGTGGATGACGTCAAGTCATCATGCCCCTTACATCCTGGGCTACACACGTACTACAATGCTACGGACAAAGGGCAGCAAACTCGCGAGAGCTAGCAAATCCCATAAACCGTGGCTCAGTTCAGATCGTAGGCTGCAACTCGCCTACGTGAAGGAGGAATCGCTAGTAATCGCAGGTCAGCATACTGCGGTGAATACGTTCCCGGGCCTTGTACACACCGCCCGTCACACCATGGAAGTTGGCCATGCCCGAAGCCGTTACTCCAACCCTTGTGGAGGAGGACGTCGAAGGTGGGGCTGATGACTGGGGTGAAGTCGTAACAAGGTAGCCGTACCGGAAGGTGCGGCTGGATCACCTCCTAACAGGGAGACACACAATGATTTTGATGCCTGAGTACTTTTATTCTTAGGTCAAAATCCTGTCACCTTAGGTCGATCGGTACCTCAGCTTTGATTTTATCAAGTTTGTAGCAATGCAAATGAGGATGAAATCAATTCTCAGTTCCTAAACTTTGTCTAGGTCACACCCCAAAAGGGATGAGACTCCTGGGCCATTAGCTCAGGTGGTTAGAGCGCACCCCTGATAAGGGTGAGGTCCCTGGTTCAAGTCCAGGATGGCCCATTCGGTGTTGGGGGTTTAGCTCAGTTGGTAGAGCGCCTGCTTTGCAAGCAGGATGTCAGGAGTTCGAGTCTCCTAACCTCCACTGACCGAACGTGATCCCCAGCTTCTATGTTGGAGTTGAGTGATTTTGGTGTGTGATTTGGATGTGTCCGCTGGCGACCCCAGCTTCCTGTCATTCTGAGATTCAAGCTTGTATTGAATTTTGGTTGATAAGATGCTGGGCTCAAATCAAATCTCAAGGTTATCGCGAGATAGCTTTGTCACTTTGATTTGATGTCTGGCAGAACCTTGACAACTGCATAGGTGAGTCTGGAAAGAAGAAAGCATCTCATGGATGATGCATTCTTTCAGCATCGTGACCCGAAAGGGTGGCGGTGAGGAGAGGACGCAAATTCTAGAGCAAGAGCCGAGACTCCATGATGTTCTTCTGCTTGTGTCGAGCAAGTGGGAGTTTGATTGTTGATTCTGAAAGGAATCAATGAGAATCTGTTTTCAACAACAGCAAGCATGATGGAGATTAATTTGGTCAAGCTACAAAGGGCTCACGGTGGATACCTTGGCACACAGAGGCGATGAAGGACGTGGTTACCTGCGATAAGTCTCGGGGAGCTGGAAACACGCTTTGATCCGGGAATTTCCGAATGGGGCAACCCCTAGAACGGCTACCTGAATCCATAGGGTAGCGCGAGCCAACCCAGCGAACTGAAACATCTTAGTAGCTGGAGGAAAGGAAAGTAAAAACGACTCCCTCAGTAGCGGCGAGCGAACGGGGAAGAGCCTAAACCGATGGTTTCGACCATCGGGGTTGTGGGACAGCAACGTGGACCAACAAACCTAGAAGAAGCGTTTGAATGGCGCGCCACAGAGGGTGAAAGCCCCGTATTCGAAAGGAGCGTTGGCCTAGCTGTATCCCGAGTAGCACGGAGCACGTGAAATTCCGTGTGAATCCGCGAGGACCACCTCGTAAGGCTAAGTACTCCTGTGTGACCGATAGCGAAACAGTACCGCGAGGGAAAGGTGAAAAGAACCCCGGGAGGGGAGTGAAATAGAACATGAAACCGTGAGCTTACAAGCAATGGGAGCCCGACTGATCGGGTGACCGTGTGCCTGTTGAAGAATGAGCCGGCGACTTATAGGCACTGGCGGGTTAAACCGGAAATGGTGGAGCCATAGCGAAAGCGAGTCTGAAGAGGGCGTTTGTCAGTGTTTATAGACCCGAACCCGGGTGATCTAACCATGGCCAGGATGAAGCTTGGGTGATACCAAGTGGAGGTCCGAACCGACTGATGTTGAAAAATCAGCGGATGAGCTGTGGTTAGGGGTGAAATGCCAATCGAACCCGGAGCTAGCTGGTTCTCCCCGAAATACGTTGAGGCGTAGCGTCTCGTGCTCCAGCAGGGGGGTAAAGCCACCATTTCGGTGCGGGCTGCGAGAGCGGTACCAAATCGAGATGAACTCTGAATACCCTGTGTGTAGCGAGGCAGTCAGACTGTGGGGGATAAGCTCCATGGTCGAGAGGGAAACAGCCCAGACCGCCAGCTAAGGTCCCCAAATCAACGCTAAGTGATAAAGGAGGTGGGATTGCCCAGACAACCAGGAGGTTTGCCTAGAAGCAGCCATCCTCAAAGGAGTGCGTAATAGCTCACTGGTCGAGCGATCCTGCGCCGAAAATGAACGGGGCTAAGCGTTGTACCGAAGCTGCGGATTTATGGTAGGGGAGCGTTCCATGTGGGGTGAAGCGTTAGCGTGAGCGGGCGTGGACTGCATGGAAGTGAGAATGTCGGCTTGAGTAGCGAAAACATGGGTGAGAATCCCATGCACCGAAACCCTAAGGGTTCCTCCGGCAGGCTCGTCCGCGGAGGGTTAGTCTGGACCTAAGGCGAGGCCGAAAGGCGTAGTCGATGGATAACAGGTCAACATTCCTGTACCGGTTATGTTTTGGGAAGAGGGACGGAGAAGGCTAGCCAAGCCAGATGTTGGTTACTGGTTCAAGCGTTCGAGGCGTTGAGGATCGGCGAAAACGATCCGAGCTGAGGCGTGAGTACGAGCTGCTACGGCAGCGAAGTTGGTGACGTCATGCTTCCAAGAAAAGCTCTATACCCGTTAAGGCATAACTGCCAGTACCCGAAACCGACACAGGTGGGGTGGTAGAGAATACCGAGGTGCGCGAGGTAACTCTCTCTAAGGAACTCGGCAAAATGGCCCCGTAACTTCGGGAGAAGGGGTGCCAGCGCGAGCTGGTCGCAGTGAAGAGTCCCAGGCGACTGTTTACCAAAAACACAGGTCTCCGCTAAGTCGCAAGACGATGTATGGGGGCTGACGCCTGCCCAGTGCCGGAAGGTTAAGGAAGCCGGTCAGCGTAAGCGAAGCTGGCGACTGAAGCCCCGGTGAACGGCGGCCGTAACTATAACGGTCCTAAGGTAGCGAAATTCCTTGTCGGGTAAGTTCCGACCCGCACGAAAGGCGTAACGATCTGGGAGCTGTCTCGGAGAGAGGCTCGGCGAAATAGAATTGTCTGTGAAGATGCGGACTACATACACCCGGACAGAAAGACCCTATGAAGCTTTACTGTAGCTTGGTATTGTGCCCGGGCTCTGAATGCGCAGGATAGGTGGGAGACGTTGATCTAGTGCTTGTGGGTGCTAGGGAGTCAATGGTGAGATACCACTCTTTCAGAGCTAGGGTTCTAACGTTCACCCGTTATCCGGGGAGCGGACAGTATCAGGTGGGCAGTTTGACTGGGGCGGTCGCCTCCTAAAAGGTAACGGAGGCGCGCAAAGGTTTGCTCAGGCTGGTTGGAAATCAGCCGACGAGTGCAAAAGCAGAAGCAAGCTTGACTGTGAGACCTACAAGTCGAACAGGGACGAAAGTCGGCTTTAGTGATCCGACGGTTCTGAGTGGAAGGGCCGTCGCTCAACGGATAAAAGTTACTCTAGGGATAACAGGCTGATCTCCCCCAAGAGTTCACATCGACGGGGAGGTTTGGCACCTCGATGTCGGCTCATCGCAACCTGGGGCTGAAGTCGGTCCCAAGGGTTGGGCTGTTCGCCCATTAAAGCGGTACGCGAGCTGGGTTCAGAACGTCGTGAGACAGTTCGGTCCATATCCGGTGTATGCGTAGGAACATTGAGAGGATTTCTCCCTAGTACGAGAGGACCGGGAGGAACGCACCTCTGGTGTACCAGTTATCGTGCCAACGGTAAACGCTGGGTAGCCATGTGCGGAGAGGATAACCGCTGAAAGCATCTAAGTGGGAAGCCCACCTCAAGATGAGTGTTCCCATGGGGTAACCCAGTAAGGTCACGGGAAGAACACCCGTTGATAGGCTCTACGTGGAAGTCCAGTAATGGATGCAGCGGAGGAGTACTAATAGACCGAGGGCTTGACCAAACAATTGGTTCTTGCCTGAGAGACATGTTGAATTCAATCCAGACGGTGCAACGCATGTTGCGGCAGCCTATGCAGTTCTCAGGGTTCAACCCCTAGAGAATTGAAACTATCCTGGTGTCCATGGCGCTGTGGTCCCACTCCGATCCATCTCGAACTCGGTTGTGAAACGCAGCAGCGGCGACGATATTTGGGGGGTAGCCCCCTGAGAAAATAGCTCGATGCCAGGTAAAACAATTCTCAACCCAACGCAATCGGATCGAAGCATTCCATCCTGTTGCACAGAAAAAGCCACCCGCTGAGGGTGGCTTTTTTGTTGCCTGCCCCTCCGAACGCTACCGTTGTGTGGTGACGGTTCAAGGTTGATGCGTTGGTGGCTTGCTTGGAAGCGAGTTGTGCGTTCGCTGTGGCAAGCCTATGTGCGCTGGGCGGAATGCGACTGCGTCGATCTCAGTGCGGCGTTTGCGTATTACACGCTGCAATCCATCTTTCCTCTCTTGCTGATTGTCCTTGCGGTCACGTCCTGGTTTTTGGGGCGACAAGAGGGGCTGGATCAGCAAATTGTTGATTACGCTGCTGGAATTTTCCCGCCCATGGCGGTCGGTATCGTGCAATCAACATTGGAAAAGCTGGTCAAGCAAGGATTTGGCGCCGGTCTTTTGGGAGCCGGGGTTTTGTTGGTGACGGCGGGAAATGTCTACCTCACGCTTCAGCGTGGCGCGGATAGAATCTGGCTTGATTACTATCCAGATAGCGTTCCGGATGCCAATTGGCATCAGCAGGTGATTCAGTTCCTGAGAGTGCGTTTGGAGGCTTTCTTTCTGGTCATACTGATTGGTCTTCTGATCGTTCTCGATCAGATCAGTGCCAATCTGCGCATGATTCCCGCCACGGCTTTGTATCGCTCGCTTGAGGCGGTGCCCTGGTTGGATCAGGCGCTTCGGCACGTTCCTGTGCTCTCGTTTGGTCAGTTTTTAGTGCCCTGTCTTGGCTTTGCTGGCATGGCATTGCTGCTGCAGTTTTTTCTGCCCAGTCGCCGCGTTCCTTTGCGCCCCTTGATCCCGGGCGCTTTTTTGATTGGTGTGTTGCTCACGGTGCTCAATCTCGCTGTGAGCCGAAGCATCCTTTCGCTTGGCTCTCGTTATCAGGCCTATGGGGTGATTGGCAGCGTGCTCGTGCTCACACTCTGGGTGTGGACGGTGGGCGTGGTGATTTATTTCGGTCAATGCTGGAGCGTGGTTCTGGCGAAACAGCGCTTGAAGCGCTTCTGATCGGCCACACTGAGGATTGCGCTGCGTCGGTTTGTGCTTCGCCCCACTCCCCTGGTCTGGATTCTCGTTTTTGTGCTGTTGCTGCTCCCCAGCCCGGCCGGGCGTGCCCTCCTCGATGTGGTCGGTGGTGTGGTGTTGTTTCTGCTGGCGTTGCCTCTGATCCTCGGTGGTTTGGGTTGGCTTGGTTGGACCTTGCTCCAGCGGCGCATGGTGGCTTGCCCTTCCTGCGGGGCGATGAGCTTCTCTCCTGGGGAGCGATGCCGTGTCTGTGGAGCTGAACTCTCAACACCGGCGTCTGTGGAGCCCGATTCGGCTCCGGCGAGTGCGATGACCGTGGATGTGCAGGCAGAAGATGTGGAGGGTTGAAGCCGTGCTCGAACCGGCTGACCGCTTGCTGGTCATTGCTGGAGTTCTGGCTCCAGTTCGTTCTGGCGTCGTTCTCGCAAATACAGGAACAGCGGTCCTCCGCAGGCGAAGGAGATCGAAACGCAGGCAAGCAGACAGATCCACCAGCCCCTCACCTGGAGCCGTTTGGCTTCGGCAAGGATCCAGATGGTGAAGGCGCTGGCCGCAATCAGTAGATCTCGACTGAGGGAGCGGGCCGCTGGATTGATCGTGGCATCCTGAATGAAGGCCAGAAGGTCGAATCCACCCGGATGGGTTTGCATGAACTCAAGATTGGCCTGCCACGGCAGGATGGCTCCGGCCAGCGCGAGCAGGAGATAGATCCAGCGACGGATGGAGCTTTGTGGCGGTGTCGATGTCATGCCGGTGCGTCTGTGGGGTCTTTCGTCGCCATGGTGTCACCATCCAGCTCCAGCACAGATTGCTCGAGTTGGCTGAGCAGAGCATGACAGTGCTCGAGATAGATCTGCCCGCGGCGATGGGCCCGCTCCAGCTCCGCCAGGGGGATGTCGTCGTTCTGGAGATGGCTCAGCAGAAGATCCGACGCCTGCAGGGCTTCCTCATAGGAGAGCTTGGCCACATCCTGCCGCCACTGGGCGTTCTCCTGCTCCCTTCGGTCCGGCGACGGACCTGAATTGGCTGGTTTGGCAGAGCGGCGTGGCATTGGGTTCAGGCGGAGCGATCGCGTGCATGGATGGCGGTCGCCTGCACGTCGACGCGACCGTCGTTGAGCCGGACGATCAGGGACTCGCCCGTTTCAATCTCATGCACGCTGCGCAGGACCTCTCCAGACGGGCGTTCCAGCATCGCAAAACCTCGCGCCAGCCAACGACTTGGGGCCAGGGCGGCGAGCAACTGCAGGCGCTGCTCGAGGCGGTCGCGCCTCTGTTGCAGCACGATCCTGGGGTGGTGCTGGCTCCACTGCTGTTGGCGGTGTTTCAGCTGTTGGCGCTCCCGCTGCAACACCCAGTGGCGTTGATCGCGCCAGCGGCGTTGCCGCAGTGTCACGTCTTCGAGGGCCTGGAAGCGGTGGGGCAACAGTCGAACGATGGCGGCTGTTGGCGTGGCGGCCCGATGATCCGCCACCAGATCCGCCACCGTGAGGTCGTCTTCGTGGCCAATGCCGGTGACGAGGGGCACCGGACTCTGGGCCAGCAGGCGACATAAGGCGTCGTCATCAAACACCATCAGATCCTCTCGGTTTCCCCCGCCACGGGCGAGCACAATCGCCTTGATCCCAAGTCGAGAGCTGGCGGCGTAAAGCTGCGTGAGCACCTCGCTGATCCGCCCTGCCACCTCCCCCTGCACCGGAATCGCCAGCACCAACAACTCGGTGAGGGGCCAGCGTTCCCTCGCTGTGCGCAGCATGTCGGCCAGGGCTGAGCTGGGAACGCTGGTGAGCAGGGCAATCCGGCTTGGATAGGCCGGCAGGGGGCGACGTCGGGCAGGGTCGATCACGCCCTCCTGTTCCAGCTGCGCCCGCACCGCTTCAAAGCGGCGCTGCACGGTGCTCAGGCTGGGACGGATATCGAGCACTTGCACCGCCAGGCTGGCGCGTGTCGCCCAGAAATTGAGCTTTCCCACCACGCGAACGCCTTCGCCATCACCGGGCACATAGGCCAGCTGACGCAGTTTGGAGGCCCAGGCCACGGCGCTGATGCTGGCATCACCATCGGTGAGGGTCATCCAGAGATGCCCTTTCTTCACCTGGGGCCGCGACACCGTGGCGTCCACCACAAACCGTGGCGCAAAGCCTCGTTCCAGCAGGGATCCGATGGAGCTGTTCAGCTCCTGAACCGTATAGGTGGGTGGTGCGTCAGCGCTCAAGATGTCGGTAGGCCAGGCCCCAGCTCAGGCAGAGGACGCTGAAGAGAAGGGTGAGGATCAGTCCGGGAGTGGACTGGATCTGGGTGGCGCAGATCGCCAGGGCCACGAGGGCGCTGCTGAGCAGGCGGGCCCCATCGCGGCGATTGTTGGCAAAGAGAGGTGGCAAGGGGTCAGGCTCGATCGCGTCACTCTCGCGCAGGGTGGCTCGACCATGAAAAAGCCCCGCCATCGGGCGGGGCTTGGGCTGGCGCCCAGCGTTGGCGGGGTTCAGCCGAGGCCGATCTGGCTGAGGATGCCCTGACCGGTGAGCAGTTCGGTGCCCAGGCCGATCACGAAACCGAGCATGGCCAGGCGGCCGTTCCAGGTTTCAGCGAAGTTGACGAAGCCGAAGCGGGGTTGAGCGTTGTCGGACATGGGATTGGAGTGGCTCCAGGACCCGTTCAATGTAACAAACAATTGAGATGTCTTGACTGTTGCGAGCGAGACATTGTGGCCTGTTCGCGGTTCGGATCTCCGCCCTCAGCTGTGTTGGCGGCGTTGGGGCAGGGTGCTGGCGACTGCCGTGATCGGGTCTTCCGGCCAGGGATGTTTCGGATAGCGGCCACGCATCTCCCGCCGCACATCACTGTAACTGCCGCGCCAGAACCCTTCGAGATCCTGGGTGCGTTGCAGGGGGCGACCCGCAGGTGACAGGAGCTCCAGCGTGACCGGAATTCGATCGCCCAGCACTCTCGGACTCTGGCGACAGCCGAACATCTCCTGCAGTTTCACGGCCAGGCAAACCTCGCCCTCCCTGTAGTGCAGACGTGCCAGGCGACCGGACGGGATGGTGATCGCCTCCGGGAGGTGTTGATCGAGGCTCTGGCGCAGCTCCCAGGGCAGGTCGCCCCAGAGGGCGTGGATCAACTCCGATTCCTGAAGGCTGTGCCAGCCGTGATGGCCCTGCAGGCAGGCGCTCAGCCAGGTCGTCGGATGGGCTGCCAGGTGCTTCCACGAGCGCTGGGGCCAGGGGGAGCCGTGGTGTTGCTGCATCAGGTCCAGGCGTTTCTGCAACTGTTCACTGCGTGGCCCCCAGGGCAGAACCTCCAGACCATCGCTCTGGAGGCGCTCCAGCAACAAGGCGACGGCCTGGTGATCATCGGCTTGACAGGGTTGGGGTGTGCCGATCGTGAGGGCCCCGAGTCGCCAACAGCGTTCGCTGCGCACCCGTTGGTGCTCCGCATCCCAGCCCACCGACTCCTGCCAGCTCCCCTCGCGTTTCGCCAGCTGCTCGAGCCAGCGCATCGGCAGTGGCAAGGCGAGACGGATCCGGGCATCGGCTCCATCCAGATCGAGGCGCGCCACCGCCAGCGCCTGCGCCTGCGCCTGCGCCTGATGCAGGGGATCGTGGGCGGGCAGCTGGGCGCCTCGGCCCTGCCGCAGCAGGTAGCGGCCTGGCTGACCGGGGCGTGGCAGGGCGATCCATCCCGGGAAGGCCGTGGCCAGCAGCAAGGCGGCCAGCTCCTCCCGGCTGGAGGTGTCAGGGGTGTCGCCCCAGCGCTCCAGTGGTCCGCAGCTCTGGAGGGTGGGCAGGGCATCCAGCTGGCGCAGCAGTTGGCGGCTGAGCCTGCGGACAGCGGTCTGGCGCTGACCGTTGCGGTCAGTGAGCCAGTGCAGGCGGGCGCCGAGATCGCTGCCGTGCTCCTGGGGGTTGAGGGGATCGCGTTCGCTGAGGAGGGTCGCCAGGTCGGCTCCCAGGGGGCTGCAATTCCAGTGACGGGCCTGCAGCAGCGCCAGGCCCAGGCGCGGATGGGTGCCCAGCCGGGCAAGCTGACGGCCGAGGGGGCTGCAGAGGCCGTTGCCCTCCAGGACGCCCAGGTCGATCAGCTGTTGGCGTCCCTCGCGTAGGGCGGGGGCTGGTGGTGGATCCAGCCAGGTCAGGTTGTCCCCAAGGCCGGCTCCCCACAGCGCCAGGTCCAGCACCAGGGGCTGGGGATCGGTGCGCAGCAGTTCCGGTGGATCCTGTGCCGGTCGGCGCTGCTGTTCAGCCGGTGACCAGAGCCGCACGCACCGGCCCGGAGCCTGCCTGCCGGCCCGCCCGCGTCGCTGGTCGGCGCTGGCCAGGCTGGCGGGCACCGTTTCCAGGCCTTCCATGCCGGTGCCGGGGTCGTAGCGGCTGCGGCGGCTGAGGCCGCTGTCGATCACCAGCCGCACGCCGTTGAGGGTCAGGGAGCTTTCGGCGATCGACGTGGCCAGCACGATCCGTCCGGCCCACCGCGATGGGCAGGGGCGCAAGGCTGCGGCCTGGCGCTCGAGTGACTGTTGGCCATGGAGGCTGCAGACGTCCCAGTGCTTCAGGCTGGTGCTGGTGTCGATCAGCCTGCGGCATTGGTCGATCTCCCGCAGCCCCGGCAGAAACACGAGCACGGTTGGGGCGCCCAGACCGGCTGGGGGCCGGCTGTCGATCAGGGGCAGGGCGTGGGTCTCCAGGGCCCGAAGCACCGTGCGGTTGAGCGGTTCCTGCGGCCGGGGCGGCAAGTGATGGGTGTCAACGGGGTAGGCGCGCCCCTCGCTGGTGAGCAGTGTGGCTTTGGGTAGGCGGCCTGCGAGCGCACCCAGATCCAGGGTGGCCGACATCAACACCAGGCGCAGATCCGGTCGCACCAGGTCGCGGGCATCGCGCACCAGGGCCAGGGCCAGGTCACTGTCGCGACCGCGCTCATGGAACTCATCAACAATCACGCAGTCGATGCCCTCTAGCTCCGGATCGGCCTGAAGGCGACGAAGAAACAGCCCTGCGGTGACCACCTCCACCCTGGTGCGGCTGGAGCGCTTCTGTTCGTTGCGTACGGCGTAGCCGATGCGTTCGCCGACCGGTTCCCCCAGATGATCGGCAAGGCGCGCGGCAGCAGCCCTGGTGGCCAACCGGCGCGGTTCGAGCATCACAGTGCTGCCATCCAGGCCGGTGATGCCTGGAATGGCACCCAGCAAGGCCAGGGGAACCCGGGTGGTTTTGCCCGCACCGGGAGGGGCTTGGAGCAGAACGGTGGCACCCCCTGTCAGCGCCCGACGTAGATCGGGCAGCAGGGGGTCAATCGGCAGGGGTGCCGTTGGCGGGGCTGGCAAGACGACTTAGATCAAGACGACTCAGCTGAACAGATTCAGCAAGCCCAACAGGAGGATGCTGCTCAAGGCGCCCATGGCGGCGAGCAATCTGACCAGGGGGCCGAGGGAGTGACGAAGGGTGGCCATGAAGAAAACCTTAAAGGCCGAACTCTTTTCGGTCTAGCCCTGTCTGAGTGATTCCGCTGTCGTGCTTTGTACGCCTTCACAACTCAGTGCACGCCTTCACATCTCAGCGCACGTGCCTCGCACCATCCACCGGGTGATAGTCCTCGCCGGTCAATTCTTCGTAGACGATCGCCGGCAGACCCGTCTCAAACATGGTCTGAAGCGCCTCCTTCAGATAGGGATTCCAGCCACCCGTGCTCACATCGCCATGGCGCACCGTCCAGTCCCAGGTGCCCTGAAGATCCCTTGGAATGCGACCTTCGCGATCACGTCGTGCCACGAGGTCGAGGGATTCCACCAGCCCCACCTGGATCGGCTGCTTGCCGTAGGCCGGGGTGAGACTCAGTTCCAGCCGGACCGGATCTTCCTTGAGCAAGCGCAGCCGGAAGCGGGGGGGCAGTTTCACCGACTTGATCACCGCTGCAACGATCCGTGTCCGTTGATCCAACTGGGCATCCCCCTGATGAGTCCTACCGGCGCCGTTCACAGGCGACCATCCCCAACCTTATTCAGTCGGGGTTCTCGGTCGATTCCTGATCAGCGCTGAAACGCACGGTCAGCAGTTCTTCCTCGGTCAGTCGGCCCTCCTGGTCAAGGAGCTCTGGGTGCACCGTGATCTGACCGGTCCGATCGCGGGACGGGCGGTTGGTGGGCTGTCGGGCAGCCCCAAAGCCCTGGCCCATCACCCGAAACGCCTGCCAGAGCAGGCCGATAAAGACGGCGCCGTAGATGAGAGGAAACAGGCTGTTCAGCATGACTCGCGTCGGCTGACACCATCATCGCCGTTGTTGCGCCTCGCAGTGGACGCATTCGGTCACGGCTTGGGCGGAGATTGCGACTGTGTTGAGCGGGGTTCTCTGACTACGTTCAGACCATTGTGTTGGTCGCTGTTGCAGGGCATGTCCCGATCCGTCACCGCTTCCTTGGTCTGGGCCACTGCCGCGGTGGCATCGTTGCCGTTAGGCCTGACAGCGCCGCCCTCAGTGCAGGCGGCCGCCGCATCGGCACGGGCCCTGTCGGCCCAGTCGTTTGTCTCAGCCGCTGTGCAGCGCAGTGGTCCTGCTGTGGTGACGCTCGACACCCAGCGCACCGTGACCTCGGGCGCCGTGGGCGGCCTGCCTGGCGGGCTTCGGCTCGATCCCTTTCTGCAGCGTTTCTTTGGATTGCAGCAGGTCCCCACCGCGCCACGCTCCCGGGTGGAGCGGGGACAGGGCAGTGGGGTCATCTTCGATGCCTCCGGCCTGGTGCTCACCAATGCCCACGTGGTCGAGAAGGCTGATCAGGTGATGGTGGGTCTCCCGGATGGGCGTCGGGTCGCCGGGCGGGTGCTCGGCCAGGACACCCTCACCGATTTGGCGGTGGTGCGGCTGGCCGACAGCGGTCCATGGCCCACCGCTCCGCTCGGGGATTCCGACCGCCTGCAGGTGGGCGACTGGGCGATCGCGGTCGGCAACCCCTTCGGCCTGGAGAACACGGTGACCCTTGGCATCGTCAGCAATCTCAATCGCAATGTGTCCCAGCTCGGCATCTCCGGGAAGCGCCTGGATCTGATTCAGACCGATGCCGCGATCAACCCCGGCAACTCCGGCGGGCCCCTGCTCAATGCCGATGGCGAGGTGGTGGGGATCAACACCCTGGTGCGCTCCGGCCCCGGGGCGGGCCTAGGCTTCGCCATTCCGATCAACCGGGCCCGTGCGATCGCGCGTCAGCTGGCTGAGCAGGGGCGGGCCAGTCATCCGATGGTGGGGATCGGCCTGTCCTCGGTTCCCTCGCCCCGGCCTGGCGCCCCGGCTCCGTCAGGTGCCGTGGTGCGTTCGTTGGTGCCTGGAGGACCAGCAGCCCGGGCCGGCGTTCAGATTGATGATGTGATCGTGGCGATCGGGGGCGCGGACGTGCCCAGCCCCGCTGCTGTCGTCAGTGCGATCGACCGGCATGGCGTGGGCCGTCCCCTCAGTCTGAGGGTGTTGCGTGCCGGTCAGCCGGTCAGCCTGTCCATCACCCCCGTGGACATGAGTGCGTTGCCAGCAACGCGTTAGCTGTCTGCGTCCCGTAACTGTTCGACGCAGCGGGTGATGCACTCACCATCATCCAAAGAGCAGGTGGTGATGCATTCGAAGTAGGTTTCCACCGCATCCCAGGTCTGTTCATGCTGGGCTTCTGAGTGATGGGCGGCGCTGGTTGCAGTCATGCCGGAATGGATCTGGGGCGTGGATGTCATGGCGGGCTGGAATCAGTGATGTCAGCCTATGCACACCGTTTGGCTCGGTAAAGAGAAATAAGTCTTCCTGCCTAACCATCTGTGAAGTTTCGTCTTGCGCCCATGGGGAGTGGCTGTTAAGCGGAATGGCGTCGCCGCTCCTGGCGCTGTTTTTGCTTCTCGCGGTTGGCCCGGCGCTTCGCCTCCTGCTGGGCCGCGGCAAGCGCCGCTTCCGCCGCTTGCTTTTCCTCTTCTTTCTTCTCCAGGTAGTAGGTGTAGTCGCCCCGATAGAGAATCAGTTCGCCATCGCGCAGTTCCACGATCCGGTTCGCAACCCTTGAAATGAAATACCGATCGTGGGACACGAGCAGTGCTGCGCCGTCGTAATGGCAGAGCGCATCCTCGAGCATCTGTTTGGCGGGAATATCGAGGTGATTGGTGGGCTCATCCAGCACCAGCAGATTGCAGGGGCTCAGCAACATCAAGGCCAGGGCCAGGCGCGCTTTTTCACCGCCACTGAGTTGGCCCACCTCCTTGAAGACGCTGTCGTTGCTGAAGCAGAAGTTCCCGAGCAGAGAACGCACCTGGGTCTGGGTCCAGTCCGGTACGGCTTCAAACATGGTGTCGATCACCGTCTTGCTCAGGTCGAGCGCTTCGGCCTGGTTCTGTTCGAAGTAACTGGCGATGATGTTGTGGTCTCCGAGGCGGGCGCTGCCCTCATCCGGGCGTTCCAGCCCCATCACCAGACGCAGCAGGGTCGATTTGCCGGCGCCATTCGGGCCCACGAAGGCAATCCGGTCGCCCCGCTCCACCTCCAGCTCCGCCCCCAGAAAGAGGATCTGATCGCCGTAGCTGAGGGTGAGGTTCTCGATCACCGCCACCTGGGCACCGGAGCGGGGCGCCGGTGGAAAGCGAAAGCTCGGGCCAGCCACCGATTCGATCGGCGCTTCCACCCGCTCCACCTTCTCCAGTTGCTTTTCGCGGCTCTTGGCCTGGGTGCTGCGGGTGGCACTGGCGCGGAAGCGGTCGATGTAGGCCTGCTGGCTGGCGATCTCCTTCTGTTGGCGTTCAAACGCGGCCTGGGTGGCGGCCTGTTCCAGCGCTTTCTGCTCCAGATGGGCGGTGTAATTGCCGAGATAGGCGCGGGAGATGCCCCGTTCCGTGCTCACGATCTGGGTGCAGACCCGATCCAGGAAGGTGCGGTCGTGGCTGATCACCACCAGCGCTGCGGTCTGCTCCGTCAGGTAGCCCTCCAGCCACTGGATCGTTTCCACATCGAGGTGGTTGGTGGGCTCGTCGAGCAGGAGCAGATCCGGCTCCTGCAGAAGGATCTTGCCCAGGGCAATCCGCATCTGCCAGCCACCGGAGTAATCGGCGACGGGGCGCTCCACATCCTGCGCAGAGAAGCCGATTCTGGGCAGCAGTTTGTCGATGCGGGCCTCCAGTTCGTAGCCATGCAGCGCTTCAAAGCGGGTCTGGAGTGCGCTCAGCTCGTGGATCAGAGCGTCGAGGTGATCGGGGTCCTCGGCAGCTCGATCTGAGGCCATGGCGTCTTCGACCTGTCGCTGCTGATTCAGCACCTCCGCCGCTTCGCCGAAGGCCTGAAACAGTTCCTGGCGGACGCTGCGGCGCGGATCCACGTCGAATTCCTGTTGCAGGTAAGCGATCCGGGGCTCCCCCTGGCGGATGATCTGGCCGGCGCTGGGCTCTTCGAGCCCCGCAATCAGGCGCATCTGGGTGGATTTGCCGGCGCCGTTCACGCCCACCAGACCGATGCGGTCGCCGGGTTTCACCTCCCAGGTCACATCGCGCAGCACCTCTCCGGTTGGGTAGATCTTGCTGACGCGCTCAAGTCTCAGCACGGTGATCGAGGCAGGCGCTGTTCCATCATCCCGTGTGGGGTGAAGGGCAGACTGGACACTGCGATCGGGTCCACCGGCGATGGCAAGACTGGAGCAGGTGACGGCGCTGGTGGTCGCAGCCGGCTTGGCGATTGTGAGCTATTGGCTGTTTTTCAGCTGGGCAGGCGGTGGGCAGGGCAGTCGACGGCCTGCGATGAACTCACCCGATGCGCCGGAAAGCCGCCCTCGCGATCCCGCCGGCGCTCCAGCGGCGTCTCCGCTCAGAGCCCCCCCCGGGCCTTGACCACCCATTGCTTGGTACGTTCGTCATCGAGGCTGGCGAGATGGGTGCGCACCTCCTCGGAGGTCACGGGCAGGGAGAGGCGATCGCCGAGTTCGCAGATCGCCCGGATCGCGCCGGTCGGATCCTGCAGGGCCTGACGGAACAGGGTGTTGGTCAGATCGCGGTCGGCCTCGATCTGGCGGTAGAGCTCGGCTGCATTGCCCATCGCGGTGAATCGGCGGATACTTTCACGCTATGCACGTCGCAGCGATTTGGCTTCAGGCGGCCTGATCGAGATCGTTCTCCCTGAGGCCTGTGGCGGAGGCGTCCTCCATGCTGCGGGCATCCATGCAGAGCACCTTGCGGAGCTGGGCGTAATTGGCGGCCTGCGACTGGCGTCCTTCCTGAATGGCGCCGTATTCGGCCCGTTGCAACACGTGGTGGAGATGGGTGAGCAGGTAGGTGCTGATCACGGCTGAGACCAGCACATCACTGTTCTCCTGCTTGCGACGGGCACGGCTGTTTGATCGCGA
>CALGVO010000224.1 GCA_937930135.1 uncultured Synechococcus sp.
TACATGGTGAATTCGTGGGGGTGGGGCCGCTGACGCAGCTGCTGCACCTCCTCGTATTTGATGTCGATCCAGTTGTTGATGAAGTCTTCACTGAAGACGCCGCCTTCCATCAGATAGTGCTTGTCGGCGTTCAGTGCCTCCAGAGCCCCATTCAGAGATGCGGGCACGGTGGCGATTTGCGCCAGCTCATCGGCGGGCAGTTCGAACAGATCCACATCCACGCCATCGCCGGGATCAATCTGGTTCTTGATGCCATCGAGGCCGGCCATCATCATCGCGCTGAAGGCCAGGTAGGGATTGGCCAGAGCATCGCCGGAGCGGAATTCGAGGCGCTTCGCCTTCGGGCTTGGGCCGGTGAGCGGAATCCGCACGGCTGCGGAGCGGTTGCCTTCGGAATACACCAGGTTCACCGGCGCTTCAAAGCCGGGCACCAGGCGCTTGTAGCTGTTGGTGGTGGGGTTGGTGAAGGCCAGGAAAGAGGGGGCGTGCTTGAGGATGCCGCCGATGTACCAACGGGCGGTCTGGGACAGGTTGGCGTAAGTGCCTTCACCGAAGAAAAGGGGTTGGCCGCCTTTCCAGAGGCTTTGGTGAACGTGCATGCCCGTGCCGTTGTCGTTGAACACCGGCTTCGGCATGAATGTGGCGGTTTTGCCGTATTTCTTGGCAACGTTCCGCACCACGTATTTGTAGGTCATCACGTTGTCGGCGGCCTGGATCAGCTCGGCGAACTTCATCCCCAGTTCGTGCTGGCCGGCGCCGGCCACCTCATGGTGGTGTTTCTCGATGGGGACCCCCAATTGTCCCATCATCAGGAGCATCTCGGAGCGGATGTCCTGGGCGGTGTCGTTGGGGGCGACAGGGAAATACCCTTCCTTCAACTGAATCTTGTAGGCCAGGTTGCCACCCTCTTCCAGTCGGCCCGAGTTCCAGGGTGCTTCGATCGTGTCAACGCTGTAGAAGCAGCCGCCTTCGCTGGAGTTGTAGCGAACGTCATCGAACAGAAAGAATTCCGGTTCCGGACCGAAGAAGGCTGTATCGGCCAGGCCGGTGCCCGCCAGGTAGGAGAGCGCTTTCTGCGCCAGGGCCCGGGGGCAGCGGTCGTAGGGCTCGCCGGTGCGGGGATCCTGGATCGAACAGATCAGGCTGAGGGTCTTGTGCCGATAGAAGGGATCGATCCATGCGGTGCTGGGATCGGGAACCATGGCCATGTCGGAGGCGTTGATCGCCTTCCAGCCCCGGATCGATGACCCGTCGAACGCGAGCCCATCGCTGAACGCCGCGTCATCCACCATGTCGGCGCAGACCGTCAGGTGCTGCCATTTGCCATGCAGATCGGTGAATTTCAGGTCGATCAGCTCAATGCCGTCGTCCTTGATCTGCCGGAGAACGTCCTGTGCGGTCTTGGCCATGAATGATGTGGGTGGCACGAAGCCTCAGTCGTGGCGGACCGTAGGGAGAGATCAACCCCCTTTTTGTATCAAAGCGTACATTTCTGGGCCCTCGCTCGTCGGCCTCGCTCGTCCGCCGCAGCCGTCATCCGCAGCGTGGCGGCTGCGCCGGTTTTCGTCTTGGTAACCGTTTCTGTCAATTGGCCCATATCGCAGCCACCCAAAGCGTTTTCCAAGGTTCGCTGGTGTTACTTTCCAGCTTGTCATCGTCTAAGCCTGCGCCATGCGTGATGCCATCACCGGGTTGATCGGCCGCTACGACCAGCTCGGTCGTTACCTCGATCGCTCCGCCATGGACAGGATCGATGACTACCTCTCGGAAGCGTCCATTCGGCTCAAGGCCGTGGAACTGATCAACCGCGAGGCCGCTGAGGTGGTGCGCGAAGCGAGCCAGAGGTTGTTTGCCGGCGACCCGGAACTGCTGCTTCCCGGCGGCAATGCCTACACCACCCGACGCCTGGCCGCCTGTCTGCGCGATATGGATTACTTCCTTCGCTATGCCAGCTACGCCCTGGCGGCCGGTGACAGCTCCATCCTCAACGAACGGGTGTTGAACGGACTCGATGACACCTACAAGAGTCTGGGAGTGCCGACGGGCCCGACCGTACGCAGCATCACTCTGCTGGCCGAGGTGGTCTGTGAACGGCTCGTGGCCGAGGGTCTGGATCTCGATCGCTGTGCGGTGATCCGTCAGCCCTTTGATCACATGGCCTCCGGCCTGGCGGCCACCGACGTGCGCCAGCGCTGACGATCCGCTGCTTTCACCGTTGCAAACGCACATCTCTTCCCGTCTTGGCGGAGCGACTGCGTAGGCTTCACGCCAACGAATTTCTATGCAGGCCTTGGCGACATCGCTCTCTCAGCGTCCGGTTGATTCGAGCCACCGCCGGGCTCTAGCCCCGATCGCCACACCGGATCGGCTTCTGTTGGGTCCAGGCCCTTCCAATGCCCATCCCACGGTGCTCCAGGCCCTGTCGCGCACCCCGATCGGTCACCTCGATCCTCTCTACGTGGAGTTGATGAGCGAGGTGCAGGAGCTGCTCCGTTACGCCTGGCAAACCGATAATCGCCTCACCCTTCCCATGAGCGGCACCGGCAGTGCTGCCATGGAAGCCACCCTGGCCAACACGATCGAGCCCGGTGACACCGTGCTTGTAGCGGTGAAAGGCTATTTCGGTCATCGCCTCTCTGACATGGCGGGTCGTTACCGCGCCGATGTGCGGGTGATTGAGCGTCCCTGGGGAGAAGCCTTCAGCCTGGAGGAGCTCGAGGCGGCCCTGATCGAGCATCGGCCCGCGATTCTGGCGATGGTGCATGCCGAAACCTCCACGGGCATCTGCCAGCCGATGGAGGGTGTGGGTGATCTCTGCCGCAAGCATGACTGTCTGCTGCTGCTCGATACCGTCACCTCCCTTGGTGGCGTTCCCGTTTACCTCGATGCCTGGAAAGTCGATCTCGCCTACAGCTGCAGTCAGAAAGGGCTGAGCTGTCCCCCAGGTCTCGGACCCTTCACCATGGGACCCCGCGCTGAAGCGAAACTCGCCTCCCGCTCCAGCAAAGTTCCCAACTGGTATCTCGATGTCTCCCTGCTGAATCAATACTGGGGGAGTGATCGGGTGTACCACCACACGGCACCGGTGAACATGAACTTCGGCATGCGGGAAGCCCTCCGTCTGCTGGCTGAAGAGGGTCTGGAGCAGGCCTGGGCCCGTCATCGTCGCAATGCTGAAGCGCTCTGGGCTGGCCTCGAGCGGCTCGGCCTGGTGCTCCATGCCCCCGAGGCGTTGCGTCTTCCCACCCTCACCACCGTGCGCATCCCGGAAGGGGTGGATGGCAAGGCCTTCAGCCAGCACCTGCTCAACCATCACGGCATCGAAGTGGGTGGTGGTCTCGGCACCTTGGCCGGCAAGATCTGGCGAATTGGCCTGATGGGTTACAACTCCAATCCTGAGAACGTGGATCGCCTGCTCAATCTGTTTGAAACCGAGCTGCCCCGGTTCAAGTCGATCGCTGTCGCCGCTGCCTGAACCAGGCCTCCAGTCTGGTTCTCGCGTCCGGCTCCATCACCCCACCCACCACGGTCATGTGGTGGTGGGCGCTCCGGTGCTGGCTGAGATCCACTGTGCTTCCCAGCGCTCCGCGTTTGCTGTCCCAGGCGGCGAAGATCACCTGGCCCATCCGGGCCTGCACCAGGGCGCCGGCGCACATCGGGCAGGGTTCCAGGGTCACCAGCAGGGTGCAGTCGTTGAAACGCCAGTCCTGACGCAGTTGGCTGGCTTGCCTTAAGGCCACCAGTTCGGCATGGCCGAGGGGATCCCGTTGCCGTTCGCGTCGGTTGCCGCCGTAACCGATGCATCGCCCCTGTCCATCCAGGATCACGGCGCACACCGGCACTTCGCCCTCACGGCCGAGCTGATCGGCGCGCCGCAGCAGCCGCCCCATCCAGAGACGCTGTTCCGCATCGCCCAGAACATGGTGGGAAGTCACGGCGCTCGTTACGGAGACCTGCCGATGGCACTGTGCCACCGCAAGGGAGAATGGCATCTGTTCTGGCGATGGTCTTGGTCGGCAACCCCGCGCGCGAACCGATGCTGACCCTGCCCTTCTTTGCAGCGCCGGAGGGGCTTGATCCGGCGCTGCAGGAGTTTCTCGATCAGGCGAGCCAAAGGCTCTGTCGCTGGTTCGCCGATGCCGAGGGCCGGGGGCCGTTGCCGGCCCTCTCGGTGTTGCCGGCGATCGCTCCGGAGCCGTCCCCGCGCTCGGCCACCGCCCTGCTGGAGGACCTGCAACTGGTGATGGATGGGGCCTACCGCCCCTCCCATCCCGGCGCTCTGGCCCACCTTGATCCGCCGCCGTTGACGGCCAGCATCGCCGCTGATCTGATCTGCGCCGGCCTCAACAACAATCTTCTGGCTGAGGAGTTGGCGCCAAGCCTCAGTCACCTGGAGCGACAGCTCTGCCAGTGGCTGGCCCAGCGCCTTGGCCTGCCCTCCGGCGCCGGTGGCGTGCCTGCCAGTGGCGGCAGCCTCAGCAATCTGATGGCCTTGGTGGTGGCCCGGCAGCGGGCTGGTCTCGGCGCCGAGCCTGGGGCGGTGGTGCTCGCCAGCGACGAGGCCCACGTGTCCCTCGACAAGGCGGTGCGCGTGATGGGGTTGCGGCCTGATGGCCTGCGCCGCATCGCCGTCGATGGCGATGGCGCCATGCGGCTCGACGCGCTCGAGACCGCACTGGAGCAGCTTCAGGCGGAAGGACGACCCTGTCTGGCCGTGGTGGCCACCGCCGGCACCACCGTGCGCGGGGCGATCGATCCCCTGCCCCAGCTGGCGGATCTCTGTCGTCGTCGCGGGGTCTGGCTGCATGTGGATGGTGCGATTGGAGCCGTTTATGCGCTCTCCCCCGACACATCGGCTCCCCTGGAGGGGCTGGACCGTGCCGATTCGATCACGGTCAACCCCCAGAAACTGCTCGGAATCACCAAAACCTCCTCCCTGCTCCTGGTTGCAGACCGCCGAATGCTGGTGGAGGCCTTCGCCACCGGTCTGCCCTACATGGAGCCGGCCTGGGGCGACGCCCATGGAGGCGAGCAGGGTTTACAGGGCTCAAGACCTGCGGAGATTCTCAAGCTCTGGCTGGGCCTGCGCCAGTTGGGCGAGACAGGGATCCGATCGCTGCTCCAGGGTGCCCTGCAGCGTCGTCAGCATCTCGAAGACCGTCTGGATCCGGAGCGGATTCAGGTCAGTTCCGGCCCTCTGCATCTGCTGGTGTGCCGGCCCCGCATCGGTGCGCCCGACCAAGTCGATGCCTGGTCGGCGACCACACGCACCAGGCTGCTTGAGCAGGGGTTCATGCTGTCGCGCCCTTTCCATGGCGGTTGCCATCCGTTGAAGGCGGTGCTGGGCAATCCCCACACCCAGAGTCATCACCTCGATCAGCTGGCTGCCATGCTCAATCGTTCGGTTCTGGAGAACGGCTGATGGCTGCACCTGCCTCGCCCCGTGGTCGCTGGGTGGCGATCGTCACCGGGGCCCTGTCGGTGCTGATCGGTGTGGTGTATCTCGCCCTGATCACGGTGCTGGATTCCCGCGGTCCCATGCGTCCGCCGCCGCCCGAGGCCCTGGCTGGGGCGGCAGTCGTTTCGCCTCCCGCCGCTGCAGAGGTTCCACCACCCGCCGCAGCGCCGTCTCCAGAAAGCGCCTGAGCGAGGCCTCGCGCCGGCTGAGGTCGTAGTGGTGCTGCACCACATCCTGCACGCCGCCATCGCCCCAGTCTTGATCCTGCTGGAAAAAGGTGATGAAACTGGCTCCGGCGATGCGGGTGAGCCACGCTGCCGCGACCCCCTGGACCGCTCTGCCGAGCAAGAGGGTGGGCAGGTTGAGGGTGAGGGCTGTGCCGATCAGGGAGACAGCACCTTTCACCACCCCCAGGCCCGCCAAGGTGCGTCCCACCGACATCGCCAGCTCCTGAGCCCGGCTTCGGGTCAGCTGCACCCCGTAGACCCCCGCCACCTCGATCACCATCTGGGCATTGACCGCTGCGGTGCCCAGCAGATCAACCCCGGGGAGGGGAGTGGCCGCCACCAGCCCTCCACCGATCCAGCTGTAGCGATCAACGATGCGGCCGGCCTCCTGGCGACGTTGACGATCGAGCAGGTCCCGGCCGGCTTCGCCTAGATGGCGACACTGAAGCAGGATGTTGTCGGCCAGGAGTTCCTCTCCATCGGCATGGAGCACGACGGCGAGGCGTCGCAAGACGCGCTCCACTTCGGCCGGCGGTTGCCAGGGGGAGCGTCCAGGCCTCGGCACCGACTGGGGGGCTGCGCTCGCGGACACCACATCGTTTTTGCTGAGGAGATCGCTGCAACGCCGATGCAGAAGGGTGAGCAGGCGCCGTTCCTCCTCCTCTCCCCGCAGGTCGCATTTGTTCAGCACCAGCAGCAGCCGTTTGCCCAATCCGGCCAGGTGGCGGGTCACCTCCAGTTCCGCGGCTCTGAGGTCTCCGTCCACCACCACCAGCATCAGATCGGCTCGACTGGCCTGTCGGCGGGCTTCCTGCTCCCGTTCGCGGCCATCACGACCACTTTCGAGAATGCCGGGGGTGTCGATGAGTTTCAGGCCGCGCTCGAGGCC
Source organism: uncultured Synechococcus sp. (assembly GCA_937930135.1). Lineage (GTDB taxonomy): Bacteria > Cyanobacteriota > Cyanobacteriia > PCC-6307 > Cyanobiaceae > Synechococcus_C. The sequence continues at coordinate 6,575 of CALGVO010000224.1, forward strand.
CTTGAGGCGAAGCCGATAACTGCGGGTTTCGCTGGTGCTGCCCATGGCGGCGCCCACCTCCCCCACCATCTCCTGGAGCAGGGCGCGGATCAGGGAGGTTTTGCCGCTTGATCCCGTGCCGAACACCACCACGGTGAGATCACCGCGCTTGAGTTCCTGTGCCACCCGCTCACGCTCCTGACGCAGGCCTTCGCGGGCCACCTCATCCTGGAGTTTCTCGAGCAGACGGTCGATGCTCTCCAGGCTCTGTTCGGCGGCCTGGCGGCGATTGTCTGGCGCTGGCGGTGCTTCTGCGGTGTGACCCCGGCCGGCGCCGCCAGCTCGGCCCGCTCCCTGGCGCCAGGCTTGCCACCAGGGCCAACCCAGCTGCCAGGCCAGGGCGGCGATCACTCCGAAGCCCAGCAGCAGCACCGGACCCACCAGCCAGGGCGGCAGCCAGTAGCTGAGATCCCACAGCAGGTTGCGAATCGCCTGCAGGACCATTCCCAGCACGATCAGGACCACCAGGGCGCCACCCGCCCAGACGACCCATCGCTTCTGCCCTTTCATTGCTGACCAGCGCTGCCCCTGCCGGCGGCGCGCATGATGTCGCCCCAGAGGGAGGCGGCCAGGGCGCTGGAGCTGGCGGTGGGGCTGTTGTCGTCATTGCCGAGCCAGATGCCGAGAACCCAGTGCCGGCTCGGTTCAGAGCCGATGAACAGCAGATCCCGGCCATCGTTGGTGGTGCCGGTCTTGCCCCCTTCCAGGCCTCCAAGGGAGGCGGCGGAGCCGGTGCCACCGCGCACCACAGCCCGCAGCATCACCTGCATGTGTCGCGCCACGTCTTTGCTGATGGCGCGACGGGCGCTGTTGACCTGCGCCGAGCCATCGCCGGTGAGGCTGCCGCAGCGTTTGAGAGTTTCAGCGGTGCAGCTCTCCGCATCCAGCAGCCTGCGGATCGTGGTGGGGGGGTGCCAGAGCCCGTCATTGGCAACAGCGGCATAGGCTCCGGTCAGTTCGATCAGGCGCACCTCGCTCTGGCCGAGCGCCAGCCCGGGCACGGGATCGAGCGGCGTGTTGATCCCCAGGGCCCGAGCCTGGCGCACCACCTGCTCCAGCCCCACCCGCCGCGCCAGGCGCAGCGCCGCCGTGTTGCTGCTGGAGGCAAAGGCACTGGTGAGGCTGAGGCGACCGTTGCAGCTGCTTTCAAAACGCTGGCCGCCCCACTCCAGGGTGCTGCAATCGACCCCGTCGCCTGGCTTGATCCCTCGCTGCAGCGCTGCCAGGTAGGTCATCAGCTTGAAGGTGCTGCCGGGCTGACGCAGCGCCATGGTGGCCCGGTTGAACTGACTCGAGCGGTAGTCCCTGCCGCCGGCGATGGCGAGCACACCGCCGTTGCGACTGTCGATCACCACCGCTGCGCCCTCGCCCACGCCCAGCCCTTTGGCCTGGTTGAGGAGCTCCTGCAGCTGCCGCTCCACCACCCGCTGAAGCACCGGGTCGAGGTGGGTTTCAATCAGAAAATTGCCTTCGGCGGCCACATCAGGTCCGACCAGGGCGCTGAGATCGCGCCGCACCTGATCGGTGTAGAAGGGAGCGGAGCGGCGCAGCGATTCCTTACTGCAGGCCGTCTTGGCCAGCTGGATCGGTTGGCGCCTTGCCAGACGGGCCTCCTCCAGGGAGAGGCGCCCGGCATCCGCCATCTTGTTGAGCACGCGGTTGCGCGCCTCAAGGGCCCGTTGCGGGTAGCGGCAGGGATCGTGGCCATTGGGCGATGGCAGCAGCCCCACAAGCAGCGCCGCTTCGGGCAGCGACACCTTGGAGGCGGATTTGTTGAAGTACACGCGGGAGGCATCCTCGAACCCCCAGCCCACGCCGAGATACACGCGGTTGAGGTAACTGAGCAGCAGCTCTCCCTTGCTGAAACGGCTTTCCAGTTGCAGGGCCACCAGCAGCTCCCGCCATTTCCGGCCCAGGGTGTCGCCCTGACCGACCTGATCGGGATACAGGCTGCGTGCCAGCTGCTGGGTGAGGCTGCTGCCCCCTTCGATCAGGCGACCGCCGCTCAGATTGGTGGCAAACGCACGCAGGGTTCCGATGGGATCCACACCCGGGTGCCACCAGAAGCGATTGTCCTCGGAGCTCAGCAGGGCATCGACCAGCGCTGGAGAGAAGGCCGTAATCGTCTTCAGCTCCCGGTGACGGCTGGAATCCACCGATTCGAGGGGTTTGTTCAGGCGGTCGTAGATGGCGATCGGCCCCTGCACTGTGGCCAGTCGTCCGCGGATCGGCACATCGAGCACGGCGATGAGCATCAGAGCCGTCGTGGCACCAAGGCCCGTCAACAGCCCGAACCCCAGAAGCCGTCTCAGCCTGCGCCGGCCCTGTTCGGTGGGATTGAGAAAACGCAGGCTGGGGGCTCCCGCTTCACTGGCAGGAGCAAGGCTGATCCGATCCCCATCGCGCAGCTCCAGTTCCTGCACCCGTCGCCCTCGCCACCAGAGCCCGTTGGTGGAGTTGAGATCCTCCAGGACCCAGCGGCGGCCACGCCGACGCAGCAGCGCATGCTGCCGGCTGACCGCAGGATGGTTGAGGCTCAGTTCCATCCCCTCCTCACGCCCGAGGCGGTAGGCCTCGCCATGGAGGGGGATCGACTGCGAGGGCTGACCGGCCTGCTCGATGCAGAGCCGTGCCACCGAGGGGTGGCCCGACGTTGGCGGCTCAGGTGCCGTTGGGGTCACGGCGTCGGCTGAGGGCGTCGATGGCGAAGCAGGCGACGGCAAGGTTGATGGCGAGATCAGCTCCATTGAAGATGGGAAACGAGATCGGCACCAGTTCCAGAAAGTCGGTGACGTGGCCGAGCCGCCAGCGATCGATTCCGTTGCCCACCGTTCCGCCCAGCAGAAAGGCGAGCGCCAGCCCTTGCCACAGCCCAAGCCTGGGAGCACGCCACAGCCAGATCAACAGCATCACCGCCACCACCAGGCTGAGCAGGGCGAGCAGTCCTGTGGCATCGGTGAAGAGGCTGAAGGCGGCGCCGCTGTTGCGGACCCAGCGCAGTTGCACCAGGCCGGGGATCAGGGGGGCCACGACACCCGGGAGCAGATGCTGCCGCACCCAGGCTTTGCTGCCTTGATCGAGGAGCACCAGGAGAACCGCCAGGCCGAGGAGTGCTGTCCTCGAAACGCCCCGTGGGCCGGAGGCGAGCGCGTGGATCGATGGGGGCCGGCGCTGCGTCATCAATCGATGATCAGCAGGCGCCGGAGCGGCAGGGCCAACACCCCGGCGGCAATGCAGAGAGCGATCTGGGCTGGGAACGGACCGATGCCGTAGCTGAACAGCAATTCGGGCAGGGGATCGCTCCAGCGGCCGAACAGGCTGCCCAGCAGCAGATTGAGCAGACCGCAGAGCTGAATCGTGAGCAACCCGGCGATCGCGGCCAGGCTGAGGCGCGCCAGATCGTTCATGCCCCGTTGCTGGGCCAGGCGCCCGGACAGCCAGGCGGCCGGAACAAAGCCGGCCAGATAGCCGAAACCGGGATTGAGCAGATAACCGAGGCCACCGCCGTCATGGAAGACGGGCAGGTCCACGAGGCCGATGGTGAGATAGGCCATGGCCGCCATCACGCCGGCGCGGGGGCCGCAGATCAGGGCAGTGAGCAACTGGGCCGGCACCTGCCAGGTGCTCGGCAGCGGCAGCACCTGGGGAGGCAGCACGGGGAGCACAACGGCAGCGGGGATGAGGCTGCCTACCAGAATCAGCATCAGGCCGGCGACGGCGCCGCTCCAGGTGGCCAGAGCCCGCACGGGCATCACTCAACTGGTCTCCATCCTGCTGTAGGACCCATCCTTTGCCCAGGGATCATGAACCCAGTCATCGGTGATCGCGTCCAGCTCCGACGCCCTTTGCCTTATCTGAAAACGGCTGATCCGATGCCCATGCTCAGGCCGGCTGATCTCGTGACCACCGAGGAACCGGGCGAACTGGTTGGTCTGCGGCCGCTGAACACAGCAGTGGTGCGCTTTCGCCGCGGCACGTTTCTGATTCCACTCGACCAGTTGCTGCGGATCCCCGAGGCCGATGCATCAGCTGGCGCTGCCCCTTAACTGTTCCGTTCGACCCTTTGGATCCACCCTGTGGCCAGGGAGTCGATCACCGCGCCGCGACCACAGAGGCTGAGCAGGGGGCGATGGAGGTGACGTGCGGCGGCTCTGCGCAGCTGCTCGGGTTCGAGTGTGGCCAGGCTCTCCAGGCTGGTGTGGTCGTAATCATCGGCCAGTCCCAGGGCCCTGAGCTGGGCGCGACGCTCAGCCCGTTGACCTGAGGTCTGGGTGGCATGGGCAATCTGACCGCGGATCTTGGCTGCGGCCAGTGCCATCTCCTGGGCCGTGAGCGGCCGGTTGGCCAGGTCATCCCACGCCTCCTGCAGTAACCGCAGACTGAGCTCGGCCCGCTCCGCACTGCTGCTGGCATGCAGCACAAAAGGAGCGGCGCCTGCCCGGGCTGGATGGTGAATGCCCACGTCGTAAGCGACGCCATGCTCCTCCCGCAGTCGACGGAACAACACGCTGGTCATGCCGACCCCGAGGTGCGCCTGCAGCATGCGCAGGGCCAGGTCATCGGCATGGCCATGGGGCAGGGTCGGCTGGCCGAGCATGATCACCACCTGTTCGGTGTCGAGCGGTTGGAGGCCAACCCGTTCCGACCGGTCGGTCTTCCCCATGATCGGCAAGCCGGTTGCGCCTGAGGAGTCGCGGTCGGTGGCGGGCTCGCTGAACCCCGCGAAGGCCTGCATCTCCGTGAGCAGACCGTCAGGAATCGTGCCGGAGAGGGCGAGGATGCCCTGGCTGCGGGCCAACTGCCGGGCCAGGGGACGCAGGGTCTCCACATCCAGCGTGTCCAGTTCGGCAGCGATTCCCAGCGGGTCGTGTCCATAGGGACCACCTCCATAGGCCAGTTGTCTCCAGCCGTCATGCGCCCGGTGGAAGGGATCCTCCTGTTGGCGCTGGAGGGCCTGCAGGCTGAGATCCTGTTCCAGCTCCACCTGCTCCTCGGCGAGATGGGGATCGTCGAGCATCCACCCCAGCAGGGGCAGCAGCCGCCTGGCATCGCTGTCTTGGCATTTGAGGCTGATCAGGATGCCGTCTTCATGGGTGTCGCACCGCAGGCCAGCGCCGCAGCCCTCCACCAGGTCGGCGACCTGGAGATGGTCGTAGGGGCCGCAGCCCCTGGTGAGGGTGGATCCCAGCAGTTGATGGGCGCCACGCTGTCCGAGCGGGTCACTGCCGCTCCCCCCCCGAAGCCAGAGCTTGGCGGCGATCACACCGGGTGTGCTGATCGCATCCACAATCCATTCCGGTGTTGCCATCAGGCGGGATCTGCAGGGAGGGCGATCAGGGTGCTGGCCAGTTCTGGTTGCAGCGCCGGAAAAATCCGTTCCTGCAGGCTGGGGCCGTCCCAGGCTTCCATCTGAAGCAAGGGATCCAGGAGGGCCTGGGGACCACGCCAGAGGGTCTGGGCGCCGGCGATGGCCGCCACCGAGCCCGGAGCTTCGAGGCTGAAGCGCAGTCCGTTGCCCACCAGGTGTCGGGCCCGCTCGAGCTCCTGGCTTTCGATCGGTGCGTCGACCATCGCCCCGAGCACGGCGTGCACCTCCGCTTCCACCCGCGTCACCAGATCCGGAGGGCAGCAGGCTTCCAGCATCACCAGGCTTCCTTGCTCGAGGCTGGTCAGATCCATGTCGATCGATTCCACGATCTGCAGCTCTTCCCTCAGGCGCTGCACCAGGCGACTGCGGCGTCCTTCCGCCAGCACCGTGGTGGCCAGATCGAAGCCCATGAGGGTGGTCTGCTCCCGGGCGGGCGGTGCCGGCCAGGCCATCAGTAGCCGCGCCGCTTCCAGTCGGGGCACCCGTTGTTCCTGCCGTCCGGATCGGAAGTGGAGGCTGGGTTCGGTGGGGCCGGGACCGGCGTCGCCCTTGCTGTCGAGCCCTGCCAGCGCACTCGATTGCAGCCATTGCTCCCAGCCTGCTGGGATCGCGCCGGCCATGGCCAGGCAGCAATGGGGACCCTGGTAACGACGGCGGTGGAACTGCCGCATCACCTCGGGATCGCTGGCCTGCAGGCTGCTCTCCCAGCCGAGAATCGGTCGTCCATAGGCCTGGTCAGGGCAGCAGGCCGACAGGAGGTGCTGGATCACCTGTTCATCCGGTTGATCGCGGTACTGGGCGATCTCCTCGAGCACCACATCCCGCTCCATGGCGAAGGCCTCCGGTTGCAGGGCTGGTTGCAGAACCAGATCGAGCAGCAGCTCCAGCCCCGCCGCCGCTGCGTCCGGCGGCACCAGGGCATGAAAGTGCACGTCATCAAAGCCGGTGGCGGCATTGCTGCTCCCACCAAGGGCTTCGATCCGCAGGTCGAACTCCCCGGCGCCGAGCCGGTCGCTTCCTTTGAACACCATGTGCTCAAGGAAGTGGGCCAGTCCTTCTTCGCCGTTCCTTTCGCTGGCGCTGCCGGCCCGGCACCAGAAATCCAGACAGGTGAGCGGGCTCTCCGGCATGGGGGCGAGCACACAGCGACTGCCGTTGGCCAGGGTCTGATGCAATAGCTCAGGGCCGGGGGTGGGGTGGCTCAGGATCCCGTGGCAAAGTCCCATTCTGTGCTTTCTTGCACCTGTGTCGACGAACGTCAGCGCCTCCGACCGGCCCATGCATCCCTTGATGGATGCCCTGGCGGACCGGATCCGGGAGTGCCGCTCCCAGCTGCCCGCACTGGACGACCTGGAGGTGGATCCCTCTCTGGAGGAGATCAGTGCGAGCCTCGACGGCGAAGCTCTGTTCATTCGCAACGAGCTGCATCGCTGCAGGGGCCTGCGCAAGCTCCACCTCGAAACGGCCCGGCTGGGGCTCGGTCTGCAGATTCTTCACTGCGTGTTCTTCCCGGATCCGCGTTTTGACCTGCCGGTTTTCGGCGCTGATCTTGTCGCCAGTCCGGCCGGCATCTCCGCCGCGATCGTCGATCTCTCCCCGGTGACAGACCGCTTGCCAGATGCGGTGAAGATTCCGCTGCAGGATCTGGTGTTGCCGCCGTTCCGGCAGGTGCGCGAGTTGCCGCCCTGGGGCACGATTTTCTCTCCTTATGTGCGCTTCATCCGCCCGGTTGATCGGGAGGAGGAGGGCTGGTTTGTTGATCTGGTGGGGTCCTACCTGGCGATTCTTGCGGCCGCCATCGACCAGACCGAGCCCGATGCGCCTCAGGCGGCTTCTACCATCGCTCGATATCAAGGTCAGCTCTCCTATTGCCTCCAACAGAAACGCAACGACAAAACGCGACGGGTTCTGGAAAAGGCGTTCAGTCCGGAGTGGGCGGACCGCTACATCGAGGACCTGCTCTTCGACAACCCGCCGCCGCCTTGAACACCCGTCCTCGCCTCGTCTGGCTCGCGGGGGGACTGGGTTTGCTCGTGGTGGTGCTGCTGGTGGCGATCATGCGTCGCCCTTCCGCCCCCACCAAGCCGGTTGCTCCCTCGGCTGAAGCGGTCCGCCCACCGGAGGCCGTTGCTGCCCTGGGTCAGCTGGAGCCCGCTGGTGATGTGCGGCGACTGGCCGCTCCGGTGAGTGGCTTTGGTGGCACGCCTCGGGTGGCCGAGCTGTTGGTGAGGGAGGGCGATCCTGTGGCTCAGGGCGATGTGCTCGCCCGTTTCGACAGCCGTCCCCAGATCCTTGCCGATCTTGATGCGGTGAGGGAGAAGCTGCGCACCCTCGACATCGAAATCCAGATGCAGAAGCGGGAGGTGTCCCGTTACGCCGCTGCTGCCCGGGAAGGAGCGGCAGCGCTTGTTCTTCTGGAAGACAAGCAGGATGAACAGGTGCGACTCGAGGGTGAACGGCGTGAAGCTCTCGCTCGGCAGCGCAAGCTGAGGGCTGATCTGGCCGACTCCGAGCTGCGCTCACCGATCGATGGTGTGGTGTTGAAGCTTCATTCCCGCGTGGGCGAGCGACCCGATGACGATGGCGTCCTCGAAGTGGGCGCCAGCCAGCGGATGGAGGCCCTCATTGAGGTGTATGAATCGGATGTCAATCGCATCCGCCTCGGTCAGCCGGTTGCTCTGGTCAGCGAGAACGGTGGCTTCAGTGGTCGTCTCAGTGGTGAGGTGGTGCGGATCAGCCCCCAGGTGCGTCAACGGCGGGTTCTCTCCACCGATCCCACCGGCGACGCGGATGCGCGCATTGTTGAAGTGCGCGTGCGGCTTTCGCCTGAATCGGCGGCAAAGGTGAGCCGGCTGGCGGGGATGAAGGTGATCGCCCGCTTCCAGAATCCGTGACGAGGGGGGGCTGATGGGTCGGTTCTGGTGGTGGCGTCGGATTCCCCTGGCGTTGCTGATGTTGGTGCGCCAACCCGTGAGGCTTCTGGTCGCCCTGGCGGGCATCAGCTTCGCCGGGATCCTGATGTTCATGCAGCTCGGCTTTCGCGATGGGCTGTTTGACGCCAGCGTCACCGTGCATCGGTTGTTCGATGCTGACATCGTTCTGATCAGCCCACGTTCCACCAGCTCGGTGAGTATGGCCGGCTTTCCCCGGAGACGGCTTGTGCAAGCCATGGCGCTTCCGGAGGTCGAGGGCATCACCCCCGTCAACTGGAATCTGCTCCTCTGGCGAAATCCTGAAACGCGAGGAACTCGCTCGATTCTGGCCCTCGGTTTCGAACCGGGTGATCCTCTGTTCACAGATCCCACACTGTCTCCGAAAGCTCAGGCGCTCACGCAGAAAGGCAGGGTTCTCTTTGATGAACGTTCTCGCCCGGAATTCGGTCCTGTCGCGGCATGGTTCCGCGACGGACGGATCGTCGAAAGTGAGATTGCAGGCAAGCGCGTGCGTGTTGCCGGTTTGATCAGTCTCGGCACGTCCTTCGGTGCCGATGGGAACCTGCTGACCAGCAGCGAAACTTATCGCGATCTGCTCCCCAACACCCCTCCCGGAAGCATCGAGGTCGGCTTGATTCGCCTCCAAGACGATGCAGATCCTCAGGCTGCCGTGAAACGCCTCAGTGACCTGCTTCCGGAGGATGTGACCGTGCTCACGAAGCAGGGATTCATCGATTTTGAGCAGAACTACTGGAAAACAGGCACCTCCATCGGATTCATCTTCACCCTCGGCGCCGCCATGGGATTCGTGGTGGGCTGTGTGATCGTTTATCAGGTGCTGTATTCAGACGTCAGTGACCATTTGCCTGAATACGCCACCTTGATGGCCATGGGGTACCGACTCATCACACTCCTGGGCGTTGTGGTTCGTGAGGGACTGCTGCTGGCCCTGTTCGGTTATCTCCCGGCCTATGCCGCGGGCCAGGGGCTTTACCTGCTGGTCAGGAACGCCACACAGCTTCCCGTCGCCATGGATTTCAGCCGTGCTTTGACGGTTTTCACCATGATTTTGATCATGTGCATGGCATCGGCAGGGTTGGCGATGCGGCGGCTGGTGGATGCCGATCCCGCCGAGATCTTCTGACGCGATGACCAGGCCCCTGTCTCCCTCGGCGTTCAGCCCAACGGGTGGTTCCCCCACGGTCGACATCGAGGGCTTGAGTCATTGGTATGGCCGTCGCGAGATGCGCCGTCAGGTGCTTCAGCAGGTGTCGTTGCGCATCGAGCCCGGCGAGGTGGTGCTTCTGACCGGACCGTCCGGATGCGGGAAAACCACCCTGCTCACTTTGATCGGTGCGCTGCGTCAGGTGCAGGAGGGCGATCTGCGCGTGTTCGGCGAGCAGCTGCGCGGAGCAGGCCGGGGCGCCAGGCAGCGCCTGCGCCGCCGGATCGGCATGATCTTTCAGGGCCACAACCTGCTCCGTTGCCTTTCGGCGGAACAGAACGTGCAGATGGGTGCCGACCTTCTGCCCAACCTCTCCTATGCCGCCCGCCGCGGTCAGGCGCGGGAATGGTTGCG
>CALGVO010000225.1 GCA_937930135.1 uncultured Synechococcus sp.
GGAATGAAGAAACTGCACCCCAATGGCTGCGATCACCTCAGCATCATCACGCCAGCGCACATACACCCTATGGAGCTGAGGCTCGCCGGTCGTCGATGGGATTCGGATCTGTACCTGCTCTCCCGGCTTCAACGGGAGGTCGTTGGCGATCGCCAGGCAGGCTCCACCCTCACTGAGATCAAGCAGATCGGCCTGATGCAAAGGCCCCAGCGCTCGATCGGCACTCCAGCGCTGCAGCTCCACGGACACGGACGGCAGCAGATCCTGCCGATGGTGGCGCCGCTGCTCCCGCCAGGAGACCGACCAGCGCTTCAACTGCAGATCGAGGTCTCCTGTCATGGCGCATGGTGAGAGCTGACCAATGCAGATTCTGCAATGATTTTACTGAGAGTTAATGCAGCCGCACACCCTGAGTGGCCGCTTGACAAGCCAAAGCATCCGACGCCGGGTTGAGCCTCCATGGGCTGACGACAACCGCGATTTGAGCAACCATGGCTGTGCAGACCGGAGTAAAGCGTCCGGATGAGCCGCCCACAGCCAGCCACGTCATGCTCGATGCGCCGATTCCCGCTTCAGAGCGTGAGCGGCTCCAGGAGCTACGCAGCTACGGGATTCTCGACAGCGCTCCGGATCCGGTCTTCGACGACCTGTCGGCACTGGCGCGAGACATCGCCAACGTCCCGATCGGCATCGTCAGCCTGGTTGATGAAAACCGTCAGTGGTTCAAGAGCTGCCTCGGGCTGGAGGCCGAGGAGACGCCTCGAAACATCTCATTCTGCGGCCACACCATCCTGCAGCGCCACCCTTTGATCATCGAGAACGCCCTGACCGATGGTCGCTTCGCCGATAACCCCCTGGTGGTGGAGGCACCGCACATTCGCTTTTATGGAGGGTTTCCATTGATCACCACCAATGGATACGCCCTCGGCAGCCTGTGCGTGATTGATACCGTTCCCCGCCACCTCAGCCAACAGCAGCTCCAGTCGCTGCAGAGGCTGGCGCGCCTGGTGGTGCAGCTGATGGAGAAACGACGCAGCGAGGAACTGCTGGCCGAGTCTCAGCGCCGGGCCTTGGATCAACCCTGCATGGCAGCCAACCCCACCAGCATGTTCATCTCAGCGGAGCAGCTGCGCTCCATGCTGAACCTGATGATCAGCCTGCAGGAGCGCCAGTGCTTTGCCCTGATGCAGCTCCAACTCAAGGATCTGCGGCGCATCGCCATGGCGATGGGTGATCGCACGGCCAACCCGCTGCGTCGCACCCTCCAGTCGCGTCTGACGGAGGTGCTGCCCGCCGATGCGAGCTGCTGCGAGTTGAACGACCACGAATGGATGATCCTGCTGCCCTTTGCCAATCTCGAGGAACCGGTGAAAGCGCTGGCGACAACGATCACCCGCGCACTTGAGCAACCGGTGAAGCTGAATGATCAACTGTTCGGTTCCACGGTGGCGATCGGCATCGCCCTCTTTCGCGACAACTACAGCGATGTCTCCTCGCTGATCGCCGACACAGCACTGGCCCTGCGCAAAGCCTCAACCCAGAGCAGCAGCGCCATTCGCATGATCGATCTCAGCACCCGTCTGCAAGCCCAGGATGACCTGCAGATCGAAGTGGAGATGCGTCACGGTCTCCAGACCGGAGAGACCAGGAACAACGACGGCGCTCTGGAGCTGCATCTCCAACCATTCGTGGCGCTGGAAGACGGCCGTGTTGAGGGTTTTGAGGCCCTGGCGCGCTGGCGCCGCCCCGATGGCACCGTGCTCTCCCCCGATCGCTTCTTGCCGGCAGCTGCAACGGCAGGTCTGCTGGCAGACCTGGATCAGCAGATGCTCCGCATGGTTCTGGAGAGTTCTGATGCGCTCCATCACGCCGACCCAGACGGCGCCCTCACCCTGAGCATCAACCTCTCTGATGCCGTGCTCAGCAGCGATACAGCCTTTGAGCGATGGCTGGAGCTGATCAGCAGTCATCCCCTCCCGGCCGGCTGGACGCTGCAGATGGAATTGCTGGAAACGAATCTGCAATTGCGTCCTGATCAACTACTTCAGAAACTCGAGACCTTGAAGCAGAGCGGTGTGCGGCTGGCGATCGATGATTTCGGCAGCGGCTATTCCTCGCTCGATCGCCTCAACCGCTACCCCTTTGATGCTCTGAAGATCGACCGATCGTTCATTAAGAGAATTGATGATCCCGAGCACCCCAGCAACCGACTGCTCGAGGTGATTCAGGCCATGGCATCCGCTCTGAAGTTGCACACCCTTGCCGAAGGCGTGGAAACCGAAACGCAAGGGCACTGGTTGCGGCGGCATGGAATACGAACCGGACAGGGGTACCTGTTCGGTCGTCCCGTGCCCCTCGCCGTTGCGGTCAAGGAACGGGCGGCACGACGGCGCCAAGCGCATCAAAGCTGGTCGATTTGATGACGTGATCGGAGCGAGATTCGGCGCCAGGCTCTAACAAAGAATCAGATTGCGTTTTCCGCATGAACGGAGCCCAGACCCTGGTGAAGCTG